>OMIV01000064.1 GCA_900299185.1 Planctomycetaceae bacterium | reverse complement strand
CAGATGTGTATAAGAGACAGCGGCAACGTGGCGATGGGCGAACTCGGATCGACTGCTTCGATCAAACCGTTGAAGGCGATCGGCCCAGTGTTCCCAATGCGAACGCCGCTCGGCACGGACGACACCGGCTGAGTGGGAAACGTGTTCCAGTTCGACATGTTTGGCGGCGTGATTTGACCATTCATCGTCGCCGTCGGAGCTGCTCCATAGTTGGTCGGTCCCAAGCCCCCGGACAACATGCTCGGAGTCACCGGCCCCGGTCCAAAAGCAGAGTTGGTCGGAGTCGCTCGCGACATGCCGAGAGATGTCATCGACAGCGGCAAGCCCGTGATGGGATCGATCTGAGATGGGTCAAACGCCTGGAGACTGATCGGTGGAATGGAAGCTGGCGGTGCACTCGTCATCTGCGGCGACGCAAACATCGGTTTTATGCGAGTAGTCGGTGCCGGTTGACTAAACACCGGCGCTGTTCGCTGCGCCGGTTGAGGCGTGGGATACGGCTGAGTTGCTGATTGAAACTGAGTCTGTGGAAGCGGCGGCTGTCCGTATGGTTGATTGGTCGCTGGCACGGGCAATGGCGAGACAGGCGCCGTCGTAACCGGAGCGTTCATCGTCGCGCTGGTCCCAACGCGGCCTTCCAAACTCGTCCCACGAAAATACTCATCGAGCGAGATCTGCTCTTGAGCAGTCGCGCAGACCGGCAGCGTCAATATGCCTGATGCGATGAACGCAAGGGTTCCGCGTGTCACGGGAAGTCCGAGGTGGAAGGGAGAGGAGGGAAGATCCCGAGGTGAGTTTCAGAAGGGGCGGGTTCGATATCAGCTCGCCGCGCACAAGGTCAATACGAGCTTGCTCAGGTCGAACCACCGCGCTGCCAACCTAGAATCCGCCCGCTGCTCGTAGCATCAACAACGACGACTTGCCCCCGATGAATGAATCTCGGAGGCAGTTAGTCGGATGCGTTCGACGGCTGCGACGAAGCGCGTTGTGAAATCACCCGAGGCACGCAGCACGGGATGATGCAGCACCAACATCTCGGTGTCGGCTCGTTCGGAATGAGGCAAAGGCCCGAGCGTTTCAAAACGACGTCGGCTATGGATGAGATGCAGGGCTCGAAAGCCCGCGTCTATGGCGATGCCTTCGGCTCGCAGAGCATTTGAGAAAGCATCCCGCGAGAGTCCGCTGAACTCGGCGGGATCGTACAGCAGGCCGACCTTGTAGAACGCCGGCGTGTCATCGTTCTTACTGGCCAATAACGACAAACCCCGAGGCAGTTGATCGCGAAGTTCATTCACGGTGTGCAGTCGCTGCTGGTTGAAGTCGTCGAGGCAATCCAACTGCGGCAACAGCGCCGCCGCCTGCAACTCCGACAGGGGATAGGCTTCATTGCCGCGCTGCGTATGCAATCGAATGCGTTGCGCGATCTCGGGCCGATTGGTCAACACAGCTCCGCCGCGTCCAGCAGACAGCAGCTTGCTCCCGCCGAAGCTCAACACTCCCACATCTCCGATTGTTCCCGCGCGGCGACCAGCAAGCATCGCTCCAGGGCACTGGCAGGCGTCTTCGATAACCGTCAACCCGCGCGACTCCGCCCAAGCCATCAACCTCGGCAGATCGACCAGGCCGCCATGCAAGTGGGACGCGATGACCGCACGCGATTTGTCGGAAGCTCCGGCCATGATCTGCGACACATCCAACTGACAGTCCGCTGTTTGAACATCTGACAGAATCGGAGTTGCTCCAACCGTCAGAATGTTTTGGAAGTTGGCCTTGAAGTCGTAGCCCGCCAGCAAGACCTGATCGCCGCTGCCGACCTTGGCTCCGCGCAGAGCCAACTCAACGGCAGCCGTACCGCTGGCACAAAGGATGACATGCTCGACCTGGAAGAACTCGCACAGCCGCGATTCGAGTCGCTCATGATTGGGACCGCAGTACTTGCCCCACGACCCGTCGCTCAAGCTGCGTTGCACCGATCGAGCGACTTCGTCCCACGCGCCCGGCCAATCGGGAGAGCCCTGCGGAAACAGCGGCTCGCCCCCCAGTATCGCAGGTCGATCGAATGAGTCGGTCACGATCAGTGTCCCTCACCAAGCAGCCTTTAGTACCGGTTCAAGAATAAGACCGAGTCGCGAAGCGACTCAGCTACGTAGCTCAGTCGCTCCGCGACTGAGAAGCATTAGGAATGCTCCTCAAGCTGCGATGTTGTTCTTGGACCGGTGCTTGTCTCAGTTCTTGCCACGCTTCATCACCAAGCCGTTAATCACCAACGACAGCATCAGCACGATGCCCAGCAAGAACGGCCGCAACAGATCCAGGTCTTGGATGCCGGGGATCTTCAGCTTGTCGAGCCCCACCTTCAGCACGGTGAAGGTCACCACTCCCAGCAACGTGCGGCCCATGCTGCCTTCGCCGCCGAAGAGACTGGTGCCACCAAGCACCACGCAAGTCACCGCGTTGAGCAGCAAGTCAGCATTCTGATCGAGACTGACGCTCTCCAATCGTCCGGCATTCATCAGGCCGCCCATCGCAGCCGTTACGGCGCAGATCGCCAAGCACGCCACAACGATCAGCTTTGTGCGAATGCCAGCCAGTCGAGCCGCTTCGCGATTGCCACCCGTCATGAAGACGTAACGTCCAAAGCGAGTATGAGTCAGAACGATGTGACCGATGAGCAACACCACGGCAGCAATCGCCGCCGAAAACGGCCAGAAGACTCCGGCCACAAAGATGTCGCCATTGCCTACGTCTTTGAGAAACGGTGGCACGTTGAACTTCTTGCTCTTGGTCAAGAACCGAGCCAAGCCCGTCGCGATATTCATCATGGCCAGAGTGATGATGAAGCTCGGTAGCCCCGATGAAACCGTCAAAAGCCCAGACACAAGCCCGGCGATCAAGGCGGCGACAATTGGCACCACCAGCACGATGGTGGTGGTGATGAAGCCAATTTCAGCCTTGCCATCAGGTCCGGCAGCAAACGGTTTCTCAAACAAGATGCCGCACAAGCACGCCGACAAGAGAGCGACGGTGCCGACCGAAAGATCGATCTCTCCGCACAGCAACACAAAGGTCAGGCCCATCGCCACGACCGCCAACACCGAACCTTGCTCCAGCACCAACTGAATCGTGCTGAGTCTCAAGAAGCCATCGGCGACGATCGCGAAGAACACAAAAATCACAGCCAAGCTCGCCAAGGGAGCGAAGTCTGCGGCTTGCCAATCTCGGTTCTTGAAGAACGATTGCAGCGCACCAGGCTGCGAAGCGGATGAGGAGTCTGATGTCATCTCGGTGTTGCCAATGAAGGGTGATGTTGATGACGAATTGCCGACCTAATCCGTGTGAATAAGAACGAACGACACGGCGTCCATCTCAATGGAAGGCGTTCGGAATGTTCCGGCTCACACGGATGTTCCCACACGGATAGGAGTTCTGGCGAACTCAATGAGTTGGTTGAACTCAGCGTGATGACTGAAGCACCAACGCAACGTTGCTCACCAAGTGCGTGCTGGCGGCTATTCATCTTGCGTCGAGGACCGCTCAAAAAAACGACACCGGCAAGTAATCGGCGAACTCGGAACGGCTCGCCTCTTACTTGCCGGTGCTGACTATCGTTTGAGAGACAGTCCTAGTTGCTGCAATTAAACCGACAGGATGCCGTTAGCTTCCAGGTAAGCCATCACTTCGTTCGACAGCTCTTCGATGCCCTTGTTGTCGGCGTCCAAAACCAGTTCGGCCTTTTCAGGAGCTTCGTAAGGATCGTCGATACCAGTGAAGCCCTTGATCTCGCCAGCGCGAGCCTTCTTGTAGAGGCCCTTCGGATCGCGCTTCTCGCAGGTCTCGACGGTGGCCTTCACATAGATCTCGATGAACTGACCGGGCTCCAGCAGAGCACGGACTTTGTCGCGATCGGCGCGGTAGGGAGAAATGAACGCGGTCGAAGCGATCACGCCCGAGTCAGCGAACAGCTTGGACACTTCGCCGATGCGGCGAATGTTCTCGGCGCGATCATCAGCCGAGAAGCCCAGGTTCTTATTCAGACCCATGCGGATGTTGTCGCCGTCGAGCACGTAGCTGCGCTTGCCGAGTTGATTCAGGCGATAATCGATCTCGTTAGCGATGGTGCTCTTGCCGCAAGCGCTCAGGCCCGTGAACCACAGCACGGCGCCCTTGTGGCCCGCCAGTTTGTATCGATCGGCTCGCTGAACCTTGTGGGCGTGCCATGTGACGTTCGTTGCTTTTTGCTCTGCCATGCCTACTCAATCTCCAATCCAAACTCGTGAAGTAACTGAAATTCCTCGGCAAATTTGCCTTTAGATCCAATCGCGGGCGGCATGCTAGAGGAACACATTCCGAGTGCAAATAAGAGTTCCGAGCCAATGAGGAACGGTCTCACAACAACGGCCTCTGCAGTTGCTCGACTCGGCTCTCGCGACGCTGTGCGAGACGGAAATAACAGGAGCACTCCTGCAAGAGACCGACTCAGAACTCCTGCAAGTGTGAGTTGCGATAGAGGATGAGGTCTCACGCAGAGGCGCTGGGATCGCAGAGTTTGAGACGTCTGTTTT
Source organism: Planctomycetaceae bacterium (assembly GCA_900299185.1). Lineage (GTDB taxonomy): Bacteria > Planctomycetota > Planctomycetia > Planctomycetales > Planctomycetaceae > AM-0621. The sequence continues at coordinate 25,112 of OMIV01000064.1, read as the reverse complement.
CCCTGCGACCCCTGGGTCTCTGTGTGAGATTACTCTTTCGAAATCAAAAAACCTGGAGTGCTCCGGCTCGACGGAGCCCTCCGACTGTTGTCGCTGGAGTTACTGACGCTCTGCGTCACCGATCGCAGGCATCGCTAGTCAGCGGTTTGGATTTGCTCGATGAGGAGCAGCAGGCACGACGGTCTGTAATACTCATTACTGGCGATGTAGCCGTAATCTTGGTTGCGAGTCGAGCGTCGCTGAGGCAAAGGGCTCCGGCGAGTCGGAGTTCTCCGGAAGTGGAGTTCCCGAAGAAAAAGTCGCAGCGCGACAAAGCGGCGATGAATCACCGCAGTACAAGGCGAAGGTCAAACAAATCTAAGGTCAGCGAATTCGCTCCTTCGCGCAGACGCAGTGAGTGCTGTGCGGGATCCAAAGATCGAACTCTGCTGCTCAGGCTTCGTCCCTCGCTTTCTCCCACCGAGACAGGCCGTTCAAATGACGAGGTTGCTTGCTCGAGTTTGATGTTCGTCCGAGTTCTCATTCGATAGTCCGCGACCTCAACCCGGAGTCTGTCATGCGACCGTTCCTTGCCAGTGTCACGCTGCTGTTATCTGCGTTGAGTGTGTTGCCGAGCATCGCGGCTGAACCTCCAACCAAACGCGCGTTGTGGACGACCTCTCGCATCAAGGGCTCGCCCGATCCGCGTGCTCCGTATCAACCAGAGAACGCCTTCCCAAGTTTGAAGTTCGACCAGCCACTTGAACTCACTCCCATACCAGACAGCAACCGGCTCGCTGTCGCCGAACGCTTCGGCAAGATCTTCGTGTTCGACAATCGTGCGGACGCGCGCGACAAGCAGTTACTCGTCGATGTGGGACGCACGGTTTACGGCTTGGCCTTCCATCCGCAGTTTGCGACGAACGGTCGCTTCTTCGTGACGTCGATCGTCGAGCCAATGGCCGCTCCGCCAAAAGGCACGCGCGTGTCGGAGTTCAAAGCCGAGGCCGACGCCAACAACCAACTTCGCGTCGTCCCCAAGTCGGAACGAGTCATCATCGAGTGGCCATCTGGCGGACATAACGGCGGCTGCATCCGCTTCGGTTTGGATGGCAAGCTCTACATCGCGACGGGTGACGGCAGCGGTATCGCCGACGAATTGCAAACCGGCCAAGACCTACGCGACCTGCTCGGTTCGATCCTGCGCATCGATGTTGATCGCAATGACAAGGAACTGAATTACTCGATCCCGAAGGACAATCCATTCGTCAGCGTTGACGGAGCCAGTCCCGAAGTTTGGTCTTATGGGCATCGCCAAGTTTGGAAGTTCAACTTCGACCGCGAGTCCGGTCAGCTTTGGGCCGGTGAGGTCGGGCAGGACTTGTGGGAGATGATTTACATCATCGAGCGTGGCGGGAATTACGGCTGGAGCGTGCAAGAGGGTTCGCACCCGTTTCGACCAGCACGCAAGCTCGGCCCGAGCCCCATTCTTAAGCCGATCATCGAACATCCTCACGTTGATTTCAGGTCGATCACGGGCGGAGTTGTCGTACGGTCGAACCGCCTGCCCGAGTTGAACGGTGCTTACATCTACGGCGACTTCGATACGGGCAAGGTTTGGTCTTTGAAGTACTCCAGTGGCAAAGTCAGTGAGCATCGCGAACTCTGCGACACACAACTGCGAGTCATCGCGATTACTCGGGACAACGCGGGAGAAGCTCTGATCCTCGACTTCGCGGGCAGCATCTATCGTCTCAAGAATGCTCCGCCTGCGGACCCCAATGCTCCGCCATTTCCCAAGCTGCTGAGCCAAACCGGTCTCTTCACTTCCACCCGAGATCACACTCCCGCACCGGGTGTCTTGGCCTATGACGTGAACTCTCCGCTGTGGTCGGATGGTGCTCACAAAGAGCGGTTCATCGCCCTGCCCGGTGATTCGCAAATTGAATTCGACGCGGTGCTCTATCCCGAGCGACAAGCACCACCAGGCTGGCGATTCCCGAATGACGCGGTCCTCGTGAAGACGTTTTCGATCGAGCTAGAAGCCGGCAATCCGAAGTCTCGTAAGCGACTTGAAACGCGCATCCTGCATCGCGAGTTGATGCCCGGTAACGACGACGAATACGGAGCCCAGGACTGGCACGGCTACACCTATGTTTGGAACGACGAACAAACCGATGCCGTGCTACTCGATGCCAAGGGACTCGACCGTCAGTACGAGATCAAGGACGCAGCGGCTGCGGGCGGCAAGCGATCGCAGACATGGCACTTTCCCAGCCGAGCGGAATGCACTCTCTGCCATACGATGGCCGCGCGATATGTGCTCGGCGCAACGACTCTGCAGATGAATCGTCATCACGACTACGGCTCGTTCTCGGGCAATCAACTCGAAGTCATGAGCCGCATGGGCTACTTCAAAGAACCGCTGCCAAAGCCTGTTGCTGAACTGCCAAAGCTCGCCGAGCCGGGAGACTCCAAAGTCGATCTCAACGAACGAGCGAGGTCGTATCTGCATGCGAATTGCTCGCACTGCCATCGCATGTGGGGCGGCGGCAATGCCGAGTTCAGTTTGCTGGCCAACAAGACGCTGACCGAAACCGGCACGGTCAACGTGAAGCCGGGGCAAGGAGCTTTCGCACTCAATGATCCTCGTTATGTGGTGCCCGGCGATCCGTCGCGATCGATGATCCACTTCCGCATGAGCAAGACGGGACTCGGCCGCATGCCGCATGTCGGTTCCAACGTCGTCGACCAAGACGCGGTTAAGCTCATCGAGCAATGGATTCGCGAACTGAAGTAACGAGCTTCAGATGCGGCACGCTCGGGCAATCTTCATTCTCGGCGTCCTCTGCTCCTCAGCGGTGCAAATTCGTCTCACCGCAGAGAAGCGGAGAACGCCGAGTGTTCCCAAATCGCATTCCAACAACTCTCGATCCCGCCAGGCCTCGCCATCACTGAAAGGATCAACGTGGCACTTCTTCCTGAACCCGGCAGCGAACGCGAGACGCGATTCTTGGAACGCCTGCGTCTGCACCTGGTCCCCGGAGTTGGGCCGCTGACTCATCTCAGGCTGTTGCAGTACTTCGGCTTGGCAGGACAGGTGTTGCGAGCCAGCACTAAGTCTCTGCAAGAAGTTGAAGGAGTCGGTCCGAAGCTCGCGGCAGCCATCGGCGCAGCAGCGATCGAAGGCACTGCCGAGAAGGTGCTGGCGCGCTGTCGTGAAGCGGGATACCAGTTACTCGAAGCCGACTCGGTCGACTTCCCTGAGAGCTTGAGATCTATCCCCGACGTGCCGCAGATGCTGTTCGTGAATGGAGAAATTCTTCCACGAGATCATCTGGCTGTGGCTATCGTCGGTTCGCGACGCTGCACGGTGTACGGAGTGCATCAAGCCGAGAAGCTCGCCAACGCACTCGCTCGCGCGGGCGTGACGATCGTCAGTGGACTGGCTCAAGGCATCGACACCGCTGCTCATCGAGGAGCCTTGGCCGCCGGAGGTCGCACCATCGCCGTGCTGGCCACGGGGCTCGATCACATCTACCCGCCCGAGAACGCAGACCTCGCCGCCGCCATCGCCAAGAGTGGAGCAGTCGTCACTGAAGCCAGGTTGGATCAGCACCCATCGCCCGGCATCTTCCCGCAACGCAATCGCATCATCAGCGGACTGTCGATGGGAGTGCTGGTCATTGAAGCGGCTCGTAACAGCGGAGCCTTACACACGGTGAGGCATGCGATGGAGCAAGGTCGCGAAGTCATGGCTTTGCCCGGTCGAGTCGACAGCCTGGCCAGCGATGGTTGCCATGACTTGATCCGCGATGGTGCCACGTTGATTCGACATGCCGACGATGTGTTGAAGGCACTCGGCCCGACTATGAAGCCGGTCAGCATCGAACCTCAAACCGAAGTTCACTCACCGCGCGAACTGATCCTCAACGACCAAGAGCGGATCGTGCTGAACCTCGTCACAACCGAGCCTCGGCATCTCGACCAAATCTTGAGCTCCACAACACTCGATGCCTCGCGCGTCTTGGCCACGCTCACGGTCCTGGAGATGAAGCGATTGGTTCGTCGCCAGCCAGGCGGTTACTTAGTGCGAGTGACTTACTGAAGTCGCGAGGCCGAGTTCGCCGGTCTTTCGGCAGCTCTGGCTCGAAAAACCGCTAGATCAATCTCTCACCAGTTTTCCAAATCGCTACGACCCGTCGTCAACTTCCTGAAGATTTTTTGAGGTCGTATCAGCAGCCCGCACACCCGATCGAATCCGAGTTTGACGGCTTTCGACCCTGAGCATGTGCGAGTGTGACACGCTCCATCTTTCAATGGAGCTTCGAGGCTCTCGGCGCCTGTGCGACGAAGGTCGCAGTAAGCCTGCACAACGACGATGCACAGCCTGAGTGACTCTGTAGCAACGACTCCAACCATCGACAGCGCGTCGTGGTGTCACAGTCGGAATCACGTCGGTCGCCATTCCGCGAAGTGCTTCACGACGAAGCACAGCTTCAGAGCAAGGCGCCGCATTCCGATAGCTCATCTGCCGAACCAGCGTCGCTTCCAGGTTCGGCGATTTGGACATCTCGGAGCTGCTCACCGTGAAGAGGAATGGAGCCCTTGTTTGCGATGCGTGCTGTGAATGCCAGCCCTACCGCTGACGCTGATCGCACCATGAACCAGCCCCATGAAGCGCCCCATGATTTCGAGAAGGAGACATCTCAATGAAGAAACTTTCGCTAGCTCTGCTAGCAGCATTCGCCTTTGGGCGCGGTGCTGTCGCTGAAGATGACTGGTTCGCAGTCAACACTCCCAATGATCCCAACGCCGTTGTGGCGAATACGAGTTTGGTTGAAGCCGTTGCTGAAAACCCCATGCCCAGTGCCTGTAGCTGCAACTGGTGCGAACAAGATACGGCGTGGTTCTCTCAATTCCGCAGCGACCATGAATTCGATGACTTCATCTCCCCGGTCACGAACCCTGTGTGGTTCGAAGATCCTCGCTCGCTAACACAGTTGCGTGGTGTCTTCATCAATCAGCAGTTCCCGAAAGGGTCTGTGTTGGGCCGAGGTGACGTGCAGGTCTATGGCATGCAAGCTTGGTTGGCTCTCAGCGATCGCTTGAGCATCGTTGCTCCGAAGGACGGCTACGTTTCGCTGCAACCTGAAGGCTCACCGCATCGAGACGGCTGGGCGGACATCGCCACCGGTTTCAAGTACGTACTGGTGCGAGATCCTTGCAACCAGTTCTTGCTGTCGACCGGCGTCATCTATGAATGGACCAACGGCAGCAGCAGTGTGTTCCAAGGCAACGGCAATGGTACGTGGAACTTCTTCCTGTCGACCGCGAAAGGTTGGGGCAACACCCACTTCATGGGTACGGCTGGCTGGCACTTGCCTAACGATGGCGCGGCTGAATCGCAGTCTGTCTTCCTGAGCTTGCACTTGGATCAAAAGCTGACCGACAAGTTCTATGCCCTCGTCGAAATGAACGGCATTCAATACGTCGACAATGGCAATGCGCTGCCCGTCAACTTTGAAGGTGGCGACATCATCAACCTCGGGGCGACTCAAGTCTCGGGCAACACCGTTGTCACAACGGCAATCGGTGGTGCTTACAAGTTCTCCGAGAGCTTGATCCTCAGCGCCGCGTGGGAGTTCCCGATCAGCAATCGCGAAGACCTCTTAAGCGATCGCGTAACCACAACTCTGACGCTGCGTTACTAAGTCTGAGTAATGGCTTCATTGAAACCGAAATCGCTGGGACGACTTTTTCTTACAAGTCGTCTCAGCGACTTGATTCAACAACTAGTTAAAGACGGGCATTGATGCCCTGAATGACATTCGACTTCTTCAACTTCATGCAGGACTGAGGATTGTCGAACGCTCGCAATGATGGAGGGCGTCCATCGCGAGCAAAGTCACGAGGAAAGCCTCGCCGATCACGACTCGGCGAGGCTTCTTTGTTTTCAATGAGTCATCATCTCACGAACCCCAAAGTCAACTCGATCAACATCAACTCTTGGCATCGAGCCGTAACCGAATCGCAACTCGCCGCGCGACATCGAATAAGCGCTAGCTCTTACCGCGCTGACCAAACTGAGTTCATACGACGAATCGCTAAGACCCGCATATCACGCGACGGTTTATCAACAGAAGTAGCAGCCACTTGCTCCTCAGCGACTTCCGGCGGTCATGCTCGTCACACGAATTGCGGACGAGTCGCCGCACTCTTCAAACGGCGATTGATTCGCGTTTGAGAGCCCGGACAATTCGCTCGCAAATGACAGCTCGCAAGCAGTCACTCGGAACATTGAATCGAGACTGCCAGCTTGCAGCGCAGCCTTGCTGCACGACTTTGCCAGTTTGAGGAGCCTGCTTGGCCATGCCTGACTTCTCGCATCAATCGCCCGGTGATCCTCTGCCACCCGAAGAAGTCTTTGAGTCCGATGACTTCGAGCCGGCATCACTTCGGTCATCGAACGTTCGCAGCGAGCTTCGCGATTCTGAGAACCCTTACGTCGAGCCATTGCATGCGGCGGATGTGGTCGTCGCGACCGAGGTTCCTGGTCCCGGCTTTTGGGAAGCGTGGTTGTGGTTCTTCGGCTTCTTGATGGTTCACGTCATTGGCGGCGTGCTGACCGCAGTTGTGTTGTTGATCTATGCGATAGCCACCAGCGGCATCTCCCTAGGTGATCGGCAAGGCTTCCAAACACTGCTCAAAGAAACGTTCTCTCCCGAGTCCATCGTGCTGATCTTGGGTGAAATGGGATTCTTCCTACTGACAGCGGTCTCAGTCAGTCTGTTCCGCATCGGTCGGCAACCCCTGCGCAAGCTTGGAACAGCGGTCATTCGACCTACTCACTTAGCATTGATCGTGGCGGGTGCCTTTCCGCTGATGCTGTTTTGCGGTGGCTTACATAACCATCTCAACAACGCTTGGACCGAACTGCTGCAACAAGTTCCGGCCTTGCAGTTTTTGGACTCGACCAACACCAACACCTTCATGACCCACTTGAAGGACGTGCCATTCATCTTGTTGGTGCTGGCAATCGCGGTAGGGCCAGCGGTTGGTGAAGAGATCGTCTTCCGCGGAGTCATTGGTCGAGGTCTGACGGCTCGCTACGGCATCGTCGTGGGGGTGTTACTCACATCTTGTTTCTTCGCAGCCGCGCACGTGCATCCGGCGCATGCCTTGGCGGTGTTGCCGTTGGGCATCTACGTGCATGTGACCTATCTGGCGACTCGCAGTTGGCTCGCTCCGGTGCTGGTCCACTTCATCAACAACAGCATGGCCATCGTCATGCTGAAGATGGCCGACAGACTAAAGGACAACGAGATCGCCGATGACGCAGCACAGCCGGTGTGGGTGATGATTGTCGCTGGCATCATCGCCTTCGCGGCGGCGACGGCGCTTTGGAAAACTCGGATCGAGTACATCCAAGAAGACGGTGAGCCGTGGTGTCCGGGACATGCGACCGTTGAACGTCCTCCCGTCGGGGTCTCAGCCGTTCCCGCGCTGCGAACTACGAACGGCGCCCTCTATGGAGCCGCGTTGGTTTCCGCGTGCTTCATGACTGGCGCCTTTATCATGGGAATCGCAGCGGCACTCGTGCGTTAGTCGCGCCGATGTTTCGCGACGATCCGCGCACCGTATGATGCTCCTCAGTGGAATGACTTGCGAGCAGGCTCACTCGCGATGCTCGATCACCATGTAGGAGAAACTTCATGAGCAAACTCGCCGTTAGTTGCGTACTGCTCACGATCAGCGTCAGTGTCGCGATGGCTGCTGATCCTCAACGAGACACCGCGCGGCAACGCTTGATCGAGAAGTTGAAGGAACGCCGCCAAAGCTCGGCATCAACAGCCGCAGCCGCAGGCTCTGAGACGCTCAAGCACGCAGGCAAAGACCGAACCTATCGACTGCATCGGCCCAAGAACATCACCTCTGGGCAACCGGTGCCGCTGGTCATCGTCTTGCATGGCTTTGGTGCTGATGGTGGCATGACCGAAGCTCTTTCCGGCCTTAATGCCGTGGCGGATAAGCATGGCTTCGCGGTCGTTTATCCCGATGGCCTCGGACGCATGTGGCGGTTCTGGGAGAATCTCGATGGCCGCATCGCGCCGGGTTCGCCAGACGACGTTGGCTTCATCGAGGCTTTGATCGACCATCTCGTTAGCACCAAGGTGGCGGACTCTCAGCGAGTCTACGTGACTGGCATCTCGAACGGCGGATTCATGAGCAACCGCTTGGGCTGTTCGCTATCGGACAAGATTGCAGCCATCGCTCCCGTCGCCGGATCAATGCCCAAGCTGATGTCGGACAAAATCAATGCTCCCCGCGCGATGCCAGTCATGACCTTTCATGGCACCGACGATCGCATCGTCAAACCGAATGGCGCGGACTTCTTTTCGAAGACAGAGCTATCTCTGAGTGCCACTGAGTTGGCCGCATGGTGGGCGAAGTCCAACGGCTGCTCGGCCAAGCCCGTCACCGAAGCCATGCCTGACACGGCCGACGATGGCACGCGCGTAACTCGGCACTCTTATCGCAACGCTCAGAACGAGACGCTGGTGATTCATTACGAAATCACCGGCGGCGGCCACACCTGGCCGGGCGGTGCGTTTCAACCCGAGATCCTGTTGGGCAAAACCACTAAGGACATCAACGCTTCCGAGCTTATGTGGGAGTTCTTCCACAAGCACGCGCTGCCTGCCAAGCCGCAGCGCGACACTAAATAGCGGCAGTCCCAAAGCCAGACCCCAGCCGCTTCGCGGCAAATACATCGCGATCCGAAAGACGCAAAGGCGTGCTCGCAAGATATAAAGCCGAAGCTGCCATCACGTGTCAGCGCAGACGCCGAGAGCATTTCACTTTCTGGCTCTCCGCTAACTCTGTCGAATACCTCTATGGGTTGGGATGACGAGGCTCTTTCATCGGGATCAGTACAAGAGGCGGAGGGTCGGTTCTTCCAGTGGATTACGACCAGTTGATGAAAGCTCTCTGCGTTCTCTGCTGCTCTGCGGTGAGGAATTCTTTCACCACAGAGCAGCAGAGAACGCAGAGAAGAGACATGGAGGCACAATCGACGCCCAGCTCAGCAACGGCCTTTACACCCAAGATCTAACACGAATGGCGGAGAGCCCACTTTCTGAAAGACATCATGAGCCACATTCCATCGCGCTTGTTGGAAGGTCAGACGGCATTGGTCACAGGAGCCGGTCGAGGACTCGGACGAGCCTTTGCCGAAACTCTCGCGAAGTTAGGTTGCAACGTCGGCATTCATGGCATGCGCGAGCACGGCCCGTCGGAGTACGGCGAAGGCACCACCCTCACCGAGACGGCCCAACAAATCGCCGACGAGTATCGAGTTAGAACCTGTCGAGTGCTCGGTGACCTGACTCAAAGCGATCAAGTGAAGCACGTAGCTCTGACCGTCAAAGAGCAACTGGGACCGATCGACATACTGGTGCATAACGCGGGCGGCGATATCGCGGCGGCAGGCGGAAAGCCCAACCCCAATGACGCTGTGATGATCAAGGAAGAAGACGTCCGAGCGGTGCTGGATCGCAATCTGCTCAGCACGATCTTCATGTGCCAGCAAGCCGCTCGGCAGATGATGGAGCGGAAGTCCGGCCGCATCGTGACGATCAGCTCAATCGCGGCCTTTACGGGCAACGCCAGCACTTGCATCTACTCGACCGCGAAAGCTGCCGTCGTGGAATACACCCGCTGCTTGGCGATGCAGATGCGGCCTTACAACATCACCGTCAACAGTATCGCTCCCGGAGATACTCGCACGGGGCGATACCTGGGGACGCGACACGTCGACCCGAATCGGCTGGTGACAGAAGGCACCCTCGAACGAGTGGCACTCGTTGATGAAGTCGCGCGCGTCGCTGAGTTCTTTGCCGGGCCATTGGGACAATTCGTGACCGGGCAAGTTCTGCGTGTCGACGGGGGCACACAGTGCTGGCCCTCTTAGATTCGCCACCACTGCCGCGAATCAACTCGCGTCTTCGACATGAATCTCAAACGAGCTGCTGACTTCGACTGGCACTCGTTTGGGCATGCCGGTGCGATAGTCGATGAAGGCCCAATCGGTCGCAGCCTTCGCGAGCACAACTTGATCGCTCGCTCGATAGATGTGAAAGCGACGCAACGAGGTCACCTTCTTCATGTCCGCGACCCAAGTGCGAACCACAACTTCGTCGTGCAAACGTGCCTGAGCGAAGTACTCAATGTGATGCGAACGCACGACCCAGCCACAACCAAGCTGTTGATAAGCCTCGCCGGGCCAGCCCTGCATTGACGAGTGTGACACGGCAGCCGACTGCATCCACTTCAGATACGAGACGTTGTTCGCATGTTGAAGGTCATCGAGATCCGCAGACTCGACCACATGCTTCCATTCAAACACAGCGGGCATGCTGCTGCTTCCTTGCAATCGAGATAACGGTCTTCCCGTCGTCAGTGTGTGTGTGGCGAGCTTTGTTTGAGTTGCCGGAATTGGGGACACGGACAACGCGGAAGACACGGAGCAAAACGCTATTGATTCAGTGCCGTCGCTCGAAGCAAGCCGGGATAGATCATTGTCACCTTTCGCTCCGCGAAAGAACGTTCTTTCGCGGAGCGAAAGGCGACAATCAACATCGCCCTTGCCACTCTCAGTGCAGAGCCAACTTGCTTTACGGCACGTAGGCTTCAGCCGCACCGAGATCGACGATGTAGCCCAGATCCGCCAGCGAGCCGATGGTGATCTCGGTGAGATAGTTACGAGAGCTGATGTAGCCCGTCATGACTTCGTAAGGCATCGTCGATTCGCGCCAGTGAGCGTTTCGAGTTCCTGGACCGCCGCCACCTTCAACCGGCACGCTCGTCTCGGTGTTGTTGAAGATGCGGTTGTAAGCGGCAGTGGCTTGAGCCCCCGTGAAGCGAGGATCGGAACCGCTGGAACCAGCCAGCAAGCCCTTCGTGGCCCACAAGGTACCAATCCCCAACACGTGCCCCATTTCATGAAGTATGACGGAGTACAACGACCCGTTGCTTTCCATCATGGCGAGGTCTGAGCTATCGAACTGCATGTTCCCGGCATAAGGCAATGATGACCCATTACGGAACCCAGTTGGACCTGCCTGACCAAGAATGCCATAGGGACCATCGATGTTCGACGCACTGGCATCGATCTTCACATCGTCGATCGTCTCACCGTTGATCGTGACATCATCCAAGTCACCCAAGATGACCTGAGACCATTTGGCCGCAGCCTGCTGGAAGATCACCTTTTGAGAATTCGTAAGGCCCGAGCCCGTGAAGTTCAGAGTGATCTGGAAGCCATTTCCATCTGGAGCCGTCGCAGCAATCAAGGTGTAACCGCCAACGCTGCCAGCAGTGTCTCCAGTGCCCGCAGTGGGGTCGTAGCTCGTGTTCTCAGCTGACTAGACCGCGATGTAGTAAGTACCAGCGTTGGTGAAGGTGTATTCGACATACGAGTCGTTGCTGTCGGATTCACCGGTCGCATTACCGTCATCGTTCGATGTAAGAACGGTGCCATCCGAAGACATCACTGCGATGTATGAGTCGAGCGTGCCATTCGACGTATCGATGTCGAAGCCCACATGCTGCCCGGCACTGACCGTGAACTTATACATGTCGACGTCACGCACGGTGTCGACCGCTCCATCGCGACGTTGCAGCGACGTGATCGTGCCCATGTTGACGGCCTCGCTGATTTGATCGTCGCCGTCAGCAATCGTGATCGACAACGAGTAATCGCCCGTGGCCTTCGTGGTCGAAGCCGTGTCGCTCGCGCCTGTGGTCGCCAAGTAGCTGCGATTTCCGGCATTCGAGAGACCCACGTAATAGGTACCCTGCGTTGTGAAGTTGAAGACGAGATAAGCGTCATCGCCCAGCGTCTCGCCAGGTCCAGCCGCATTGTCATTGGAAGCAATCTGACGTCCCGTCGAATCGAAGACTCTCAAGTACGAGTTCAACGTGCTGCCGTTCGTTTGATCGACATCGAACTCGAGTCGCTGATTCGCTGCGACAGAGAACTTCATCAGATCAACGTCGGTCGAAAACGAGATCGTGCCGCTGCGAGAGAGCGAGTCTGTTGCCGCGCCGAGATCGAAGGCCTCTGTCAGTTGGTCGTCCGCATCAATCGACGTGAGGATGATGCCATAAGCCCCCGAGGTCGAACCGGCTACGTCTCCGCTTCCGACAGTCGCGTCATATTTGTCGTTCTCTGTAGCAGAGACACCGACGTAATAGGTCCCCGTCGCGGTGACGTCGTAGGACAAATAAGAATCAGTTCCGAGTGTCTCCTCAGGCGTTGCACCGTTGTCATTGGAAGCAACCTCTGCACCCGTTGAATCGAACAACCGCAGGCGCGAGTCGAGCGTGCCATTGGTTCGATCAAGATCAATGCCCACGGTTTGTCCGGCATAAGCCGTGAATGAGAAGACGTCGACATCCAGCCCGTTTTCGATGGTGCTGGTGCGATTCAGAGACGTCGTCAAAGCCCCCAACGAAACGGATTCGGTGAGGGTGTCGTCAACATCAGCCGGAGCCAGTGTAATCGTTGCGCCACCCGTGCTGCCGGCTCGATCACCCAATCCGGTCGTAGTCACGTAGGACGAGTTACCAGAGCCCGACAGGCCAACGTAGTAAGTGCCCGCCGTGCGAACATCTAAAACCAAGTAAGCTTCGCTACTCACGACTTCACCAGGAGCAGCCGCATTGTCATTGGATGCGACTTGCGATCCGGTTGAACTAAAGACGCGCAGCATGGAGTTCAGCGAACTTCCATTCGCATTATCTACGTCGATCGCAATCTTCTGACCGGCTTGAGCGGTGAACTTCAGAAGGTCGACGTCGGAGTTGATGTCGATTGTTCGAGTCACCACGACGTCGTCGGTAATAGCTCCGAGATCAGTGGCTTCGCCCAGCTCGTCATCGCTATCGATCGAGACAACGGACAAGGCGTAGCTGCCCGAGGTACTGCCCGATACGTCGCCTAAGCCCGTGAGCGCGCCATAGTTCTTATTCGCTTTGTCGGACACGCCCACGTAGTACGTGCCGTCAGCGAGCAGAGAGAAGCTGAGATACGACTCAGTGCCTGCTGACTCGCCAGGCGCCCCAGCGTCGTCATTAGCTGCCAGCTCAGCTCCCGCCGAGTCAAACAAGCGAACGTAGGAATCGAGTGTGCTGCCAGATCCGAGGTCGAGATCGACACCCACGACTTGGCCTGCGTAGCCCGTGAACTTGTAGAGGTCGACATCGAAGCCAGCGTCGATCACGCCAGTCTTATCGATCTTCGACAACAGTTCGCCCATCGCAACGGCTTCAGTGGTTTGATCGTCAGCATCCAGCGGAGTCATCGTCAGCGAGTAAGCGCCGGTCGTTGTGCCCAGACGATCTCCGAGTCCGGTAGACAACTCATACGCATTGTTTCCGGAAGACGACACGGCCACGTAGTAAGTACCGCCAGTACGGAACTCGTAAACAAGATAAGGCTCGTTACCAACCGTCTCACCCGGCGCCGCTGCGTTGTCATTGGAAGCCACTTGAGAACCATTTGAGCCAAAGACTCTCAAGTAGGAATTCCAGTTACCGGACTGATCAATGTCGAACGCGATCTTCTGCTTGGCATAGGCCGTAAACGAGTAGACGTTGACGTCGGCCAGCTGCGTGATGGAACCGCTAACTGTGGCAGCATCAACGGTCGACGTAATGCTCGTCGCGTCCGCTTCAGACTGTTCATCGTCAGCATCGACATAAGTGATGGTGATGGAGTATCCGCCCGTCGTTCCCGTACCAACATAACCAGCACCCGTGCCGATGTTGTAAGCGGTGTTCGCTGAGTTCGAGACAGCGAAGTAGTAGTCGCCAGTTTCAGAGGCTGTGAACTTGAGGAAAGCCTCGATGCCATCGGTCTCGCCAGGACCAGGTGCATGTCCGGCTCCCGTCCCGACTTCCGTGCCATCTGACTTGAAGACTCTCAAGTAAGAATCGAGCGTGCTGCCGTTCGCGTTATCAACATCGATGCCGACTTCCTGCCCTGCGGCAACCGAGAACTTGTAGACGTCGACGTCAAACGGCATTTCGATGGTCGCCGCGCGCGGCTTAAGTTCGCTGACCAAAGTCCCCAGCGAAGTGACCTCTGTCATTTGGTCATCAGCATCCACGGGAGTAATCGTGATGCTGTAATCGCCAGTACTCGAAGCGCGATCGCCAAGACCTGTCGTTGGCAAGTAGGCCGTGTTACCAAAGCCAGAAACTCCGATGTAATACGTGCCTGCCGAGGAGAACGTCACCGTGGCGAAGGCTTCCGTCCCCAGTGTTTCGCCCGGCGCTGCAGCGTTGTCATTCATAACAATCTGGCGACCACCACTGTCGAAGACTCGTAGCACCGAATTGAAATCCGGAGTGGTGTGGTCGATATCAATCGTCGCCTTCTCACCTGCCAATACTTTGATGGCAAACAAGTCGACGTCGGCAGCTTCGTCCGCGACCGTGCCAATCGACCCTGACTGAGTCGTCGTGTCAGCCAGCAAGCCGAGAGCGCTGATGTCAATTTCCGAGATTTGATCGTCAATGTCTGCCGCCAAGACGAGGCGAGCTTCGAGCACCTGCACTTCGCGCGGTCGCAAACTGCTAAAGCGACGCACTGTGCGGCGACGTGCCACTCGAGCGGTTTGAGTAAGCGAGGCTTTCCAAGACTGGAGACATTGAATCCAGGTTGCCTTCATGACAGCTCCCAGCGCAGGCTGACTTCGATGAATAACGATTGGGCCGCGAAACTAAGTCGTGAAACGATGCTTCGGCTTGATCCTCATTCCCGAAGTGCCTTGCCCAAGAGCACACTGCGACCTCCGTCGCGGACGTGATTGGTAGTCGAGTCAGGATTGCATCTTCAAACCGGTAACACACATCAGGTCGGAATTAATCCGACGATTTGCCAGCACTCCGCACTCATGCGGCCTGCCAGACCCGTCCGATTCTTCCACTCGAAGCTAGGTCAAAGGCATCCTCGCCAACGAGCATGGTGTTTGCCGGAGGGAGTTACGAAACCGCGAGCCTCTTAGCCGGTCGTTGAAACTGACAATCAATCGCGTCATGACGAAGCACAGCCAACTGCCAAGACGACCTGCAAACGCAGCGAAAACGACCACGAATCGATGTCATGTCGTAACGAGTCGTGCAGTTTGACAGTCCTAAAACGTGGGACTAGTTTGCCTTCGCATCGTACGTGCGCGGCCTCTGGTATCATTGCCGGCATATTCATCACTGGCTGCGTACGGTCGGCCTCGGGTGGCTTTGGTCATCCGAGGCTTTTTCATTTCCGTGACCGGCTCTCGACAGATTCCCTCGCGCATGCGTCCGATCGCCGAACAACTCTCGCAATGGTTTCCTGAAGCTCAAGCGACGCCCGGTCCAATGCCAACTCTGACCGAGGCCGAAGCCTATTGCCGAGAACTCGCGACCGGGCACTACGAGAACTTCCCGCTAGTGTCATGGTTATTACCGCCGAGTCTGCATCAGCACTTCTACAACGTGTATGCCTTCTGTCGTTGGTCCGACGACTTGGGAGATGAGCTCGGCAGTCGCGCGTTGTCGCAACAAGCACTTCAATGGTGGCGCGGCGAATTGACGAAGTGCTCGGCGGGTGAGACTCAGCATCCGGTCTTCGTAGCTTTGCGAGGCACGATCGAGCGATTCGCAATTCCTGCTCAGCCGTTTCACGACCTCATCACTGCCTTCGAGCAGGATCAAGTCGTCACCGAATACACGACCTTCGAAGACGTGCGAGGCTACTGTCGGTGCAGCGCGGATCCGGTGGGGCGCATCGTGCTTTACCTCTGTGAGCAATTCACTGACGAGCATGCGGCTTGGTCCGACTCCATCTGCACCGGTCTGCAACTCGCCAACTTCTGGCAGGACGTCAGCCGAGACCTCGACATTCAACGCATCTATCTGCCGCGCGAAGACTGCCAGCGCTTCGGGTATTCGTTCGACGAACTGCGGCGGCGAGTTACCAACGATCGGTTCATCGAACTCATGCGCTTCGAGGTGGACCGAGCTCGTCGGTTTCTCTTAGACGGACTGCCTTTGATTGAACGACTGCCGGGTCGTTTGCAGGTCGATATCGATCTCTTCGCGCGAGGCGGCTTATGCATTCTCGATCGAATCGCTGGTTTGAATTATCGAGTGCTCGAACAACGACCCGTCGTTCGCAAAGCCGACGTGCTACGACTCTTCGCCGCCTCGGCCACACGAGCACTCGGTCGAGCAACCTTGAGCACGCTCGGCCTGTCTCGACGACGACGTTGATTCACCCACGGTTACATTGCTCTTGAGAACGCTCAGGCTGAGGCTTTTGAATAAAGACGAAGAACCTCACACAGAGACGCGGAGAGCGCCGAGATTGAGAGATCAGAGAGTCCGTCTTCTCCACGTTCCCCGCGCCTCTGCGTGAGACCGTGCATTGATCGCATCCGATAGGTTGAACGTCGCCAGCCACACTCTCCCTAACGAAACAGCTACGAGAACTTCGTGATGCCAGGAACTGCAACCGATGGATCAGGCAGCGCGACGTTCCAGTCATACTTCGGTGGTGTGAGATCTTGCTTGGACTTCATTGCCATGTCCCACGTGATGAGCTGCCCGGTGTAAGCCGCCATGCGTCCCATGATGGCCAGCAACGAACTCTTCGACATGTACTCGCCGTTGTTGATTGGCTGTCCCGATCGAATGCTCGCGAAGAGTTCGTCGTGCTCAGTCTGGTACATGAGATTCTCGGGACCAGAGAAGTACCAATCGGTCTTGGCATGAATCGACAAACCGCGTTTGCGTTCTGACAGCACCGCTCGCCCGCTTGATCCCAAAGCATGTGCGCTGAGGTCGCTCTTGCAGCCCGGCTGCTGGCGGCAATTGCTAATGAGCCGCGTGCCATTGGCGTATTCATAGACGACCGAAAAGTGGTCGTAGATGTGGCCGTTCTCGGGACCGGTTAGCACTTGCCGACCACCCAATCCCATCGCGCTGATGGGGTATTCGTTCTTCATGACCCACGCGCAGACATCGAGAAAATGCACGTGTTGCTCGACATTGAAGTCACCCGAGAGCCACGTGAAGTTGTACCAGTTGCGCATCTGCCATTGCATGTCGGTCCAATCGGGCTGACGAGCCTTACTCGGACGACCACTGCGATAGTCATTGGCCAGCAACGTGACGACATCTCCGATCGCTCCATCATGAATCCGCCGCACGGTCTCTTTGAAACCGTTGTCGTAGCGCAAGCACAGACCGGACACGATCGAGAGGTTCTTCTTCTTGGCGTCTTCACAAGCCGCCAACACCGCTCGAACTCCAGGAGCGTCAACCGCGCAGGGTTTCTCAGCGAAGACATGCTTACCTGCATCCACGGCGGCTCGCAGATGCAACGGTCGAAAGTGTGGCGGCGAGCACAGCAAGACAACATCGCAACATGCAATGACTTCCTTGTAAGCATCAAAGCCCACGAAGCGCCGCTCAGGAGCAACGTCGATCTTGCTGGCGATTTCGGACTTCGTGGAGAGGTTCTCCAAGCTGCTCTGCAACTTGTCTTCGAAGGCATCCGCCATCGCCCACAACTTGACGTGCTTGTCAGCTCGCAATGCTTGATCGGCTGCCCCAGAACCACGACCACCGCAACCAATCAGCCCCACTTTGATGACATCGCTTCCGGCAGCATGAACGTGACTCGCCAACATTGAGCCTGCGACTGTCACTGCCGAAGTTGCCAAGAACTCACGCCGCGTCGCTGAAGCATTCATCGTTCGTCCTTTCGGATGGTTCTGAAGATCGAGCACCACTCGCAGGCGACTGGTACTCCGCCTGAGTCCATTTGCCAACAACCACGACTGCTGGTTCGACTCGCCTCGATGATTCTTTCGTTCGTCCCCGGGGATGCTTGAGGACCATTTCAATTCGAGTGGCTCAACGCAGTAGGCTTCCACGCGGGCATCGGTCCTTTGATGATCCTTCGCTGCGCGAGCCTTCAACAAACTCACGAGTTGGAATCGCTCACCACTCCGACAATCCCATAATCAGGCTGCTCATGTTTGCGTCGATGCGAATCAACTGGATCATCCTTAAGACCAGTGTTGAAGAGCGATTCGTTTATCGAGGCGACTTCGCACTCGCGACGCTCGTTCGATTTCTGCCAATCGTCACGCAGATCTTTTTGTGGGGAGCGATCTACGCCGCGGGAACAACCAACGAGCACAAAACGCTCAACGGTTACCGCTACGGAGACATGGTCGCTTACTACTTGTTGGCGATGGTGTGACGAGCGTTCTCCAGCATGCCCGGACTTTCCAGCGGCATCGCTCGCGACATCCGCGATGGTTCGATCAAGAAATATCTGACTCAACCGGTCGACATGCTGAGTTACCTCTTCTGGTACCGAGTGGCTCACAAGCTGGTCTATTACTTCGTTGCCGCCGGGCCATTCGCATTGGTCTTCTACCTCTGCCGCGACTACTTCCCGAACTGGCCAGACAATTGGACGTTGCTTGGTTTCGCCGCGTCGCTCGTCATGTCGTTCCTCGTAGGCTACTTGATGGAAGCACTCTTAGGACTGATTGCGTTTTGGTTCCTTGAAGTCAGCTCGCTGCTCTTCATCTACATGATGCTCAACTATTTTTTGTCCGGGCACATGATCCCCCTCGATTGGCTCGGAAGCATGGGAGAGGTCGTCCAATACCTGCCCTTCAAGTATCTGGCGTATCTCCCCGCGGCGATCATGTTGGGGCGGTACTCGCATGAAGTCATGTTGCAAGAATTGCTGATCGAGGCCGGTTGGGTCATCTCGCTGTGGTTTGCAAATCGGATGGCCTACGAACGTGGCGTGCGGCGATACGGAGCGTTCGGTGGTTGAGTTCAAGATCACTCCGAAGTCCGTCAAGACGCTGGTCAACTTCTGCCGCAGCAACCATCCTTCCCGACCCATGAAATTTGCCTTCCTCAGATTTTCATCCCTGCCATTGGAAGACGACTTATGAAGCTCTCTCGCTTGTTCTCTCTCGTGCTTGCTGGGCTTTCGCTCGGAGGGGCAGCATTCGCGCAAGATAAAGCTCCGACGGAAGCTGACTACTACCCGATTTCTGCGTTCAAAGTGCCGGACGATGTGAATCTCGAAGCGGGTGGTTTGCAGTGGTATCAGGGCAAGCTCGCAGTCTCGACTCGTCGTGGCGACATCTATCTCGTCGAGAACGCACTCGATGCCGACGTCTCGAAAGCGAAGTTCTCGCTATTCGCCCGAGGACTGCATGAAGTGCTCGGCCTTACCGAGAGAGACGGTTGGCTGTATGCGACGCAGCGCTGCGAGGTCTCGCGACTCAAAGACGAAAACAACGATGGCAAAGCTGACATCGTCGAGACCGTCTGTGACAAGTGGTCCATAAACGGCGACTATCACGAGTACGCATTCGGTTCGAAGTTCGACAAAGACGGCAACATCTGGGTCGTCTTGTGTTTGACAGGGTCATTCACCAGCAATGTCCCTTACCGAGGTTGGTGCATTCGAGTCTCGCCAGACGGCAAGATGACTCCAACATGCAGCGGCGTGAGGTCGCCCGGTGGCATCGGCTTCAACAGCCTCGGCGAGGTCTTCTACACCGATAACCAAGGCCCCTGGAACGGAGCCTGCGGACTCAAGCATTTGGAGCCCGGTAAGTTCGTCGGCAACCCCAGCGGCTTCGGCTGGTACGACCTTCCTGAAGTGAAGTCGGTCATGGGCAAGAAGCCTGAAGAGCCCAAGAGCGGCAGCCGCATGATGGTCGAAGCCAAGAAGATTCCCGAACTGAATCCAACGGCGGTCTTCTTCCCCTACCCCAAGATGGGGAAGTCAGCGAGCGGCATTGGTTGCGATACGCTCGGCGGAAAGTTCGGCCCGTTCCAAAACCAACTCTTCGTCGGCGACCAATCCGACAGCACGGTGATGCGAGTCTATTTGGAGAAGGTCAACGGCCATTATCAGGGAGTCTGTTTCCCGTTCTTGCAGGGCATTGGCTCCGGCACATTGTCAGTGCAGTTTCATGAAGATGGCAGCCTGTTCGTAGGCGGGACGAATCGCGGCTGGGGCTCGCGCGGCCCGAAGCCGTATTCGCTCGATCGCATTCGCTGGACGGGCAAAGTTCCGTTCGAGATTCATGAAATGCATGCCAAGTCAGACGGCTTCGAGCTGACCTTCACTCATCCAATCGATCCAGCCTCGGCGACTGATCCGAAGGGCTACGATCTCTCCACTTACACCTACATCTACCAGTCGTCCTACGGCAGCCCAGAAGTCGACCACACCAAACCAACCATCGAATCCATCACCGTCGCCGACAATAAGAAGAGCTTGCGACTAAAGATCGCTGGCTTGCAGGAAGGCCACGTTCACGAGTTGCATTGCAACGGCATCAAGTCTGAAGCCGGACTGCCGCTGCTGCACAAGTCCGCCTACTACACCCTCAATTACATCCCGCAGCCGTAGAGTTCCTTACGACGACGCGACTTACGATCTCAACCGCAACCCGCCTGAGAGGTTCCAACTTTTAGGCGGGTTGTTCGTTTTCCAGCGACCAATAGCCGAGAGACCACGAAGTTCATCGATTCAGCCTCTTCGACGGGAACGAGGGGAGATGAACCGATCCAAGATGCCATGCATGGCGACAGCCATCGCCCACTCCAACCTGACAATCAGACACATCCATCACAATCCTCATATTGACTAAAACTCCTACAACTCCTATTGTGACATTCGAGCGGCCTGAGAAACCGACTCCGAGAGAGACACGAGTTAGACCCTAATTCGCAAGAGGAGAGAGAAAATGTTGCTGAGAAAACTGTGGAATGATGAGCTGGGCGCGACGGTATCCCTAGAAACCGTGATGGTTGGAACCGTGGGAGTGCTCGCTGTCACTGGCGGCATCGCGACCCTCGCTGATGCAATCAACGACGAACTCGATGAGATGGCTCTGGCGGTGCGCGGCTTCAACCAGTCCTACACCGTCTCTGGCTATTCGGCGAACGCAACGATTCAAACCGGCGTGCCCTGCACCGGCGGTTCGGTTGCCGCAACGACGTTTCAGAGCGTCAAAGCCGGCTCTGGATTTCAGCAGAATCCGCCCAACTTCAACGTGCAACAAACCGGCTCGACGGGCTCGTTCAGTTCGAATGTCAGCAACTTCCAAGCTGACGTCGCGGGCACCGTCGGCGGTCAACAATTCCAAAGCGAAGGCTTCGGCACTAGCGCGAACAGCGTTTTGAGCGGTGGTGGCCGTACAACGACGCGATCTTTCTCTGTACCAGGTGTTGAGTCCTTCTCGGCCCCAGTTGATGGTGGATTTTCCGTCCAAACTTTCAACGAGAACGGTCAGAACGTCGAGATTCAGCGGGACGTAAATGCAGCCGCAGCAGCTCGTCAGAACACATCGACTCGCCGCAGTAACCGAGCCAACGCGAGTGGCAATCAGGACTGCCCACAACCTGCTAGCGGCTACTAATCGCGGACTTGAGTAGCACGGAATTCGTTCCGATCCTGCTACCGCTCTTCCAACCCAGCCGCAAGACGTCGCTCAGATTGCGTTCTGTTTACGACCAAAGATGCTTCGCCTTCTTTCAAAGTCGGCGAAGCATTTCTCATTCTGGAGCACCTCATGAAGGCGCAGCAAAAACCAATCTGGTTGTTGATTGGTGACTGGTCAATCCCCCGCGCCGCTCCCTTTCTTGCGGACCTCGGTGCTCAGCGATTTCGAATTTTCGAAACAATCAACAGTGCGTTTATAGCCGTCGAAACCGAGTCCTTGTTTGTCGAGTTCGTACTCGTCCTGCAGACCTTTCCAGACGAGTACCCAGCTCCTCAAATCGAACAATTGATCGGAGCAATTCCTCTCGCTCACTGGATGGTATTAGTTGGCGAATGGTGCGATTCACTCGGCAGAACCGAGCAGCATTGGCCAATTGGCTGGTGCGTTCCGTTACGAGACGCTCAGGCTCGATTAACGCTCGAAAAACAGCGACTTCGAGACAGGCTCCAGCCGTTACCACCAACCGCCTCACGCGACGAAGCATTCTCGACGGCCTCGCTGCCAAACTCGCGACCAATCAACAAGCTCATTCAAGACTGCTACGTCGAAGGCGACGACTCGACGACGAACATCGCGTTGAGCGAACAGCTTCAAGCAATCGACGTTCGCCCCCAACTGAGTTGCTGCAATGGTCTGAACGTCGTCGCGATCACGTCGCCAACTGACTCAACAGGTCGTCGAGTTCAATCCATCCGCAGCGAACACCCAACGTCGCTGATATGGATCGCGACGGACCTCGTCACGCCCGAGCAAACTTCCTTGCTAAGAGCGAGCGGCGCGGACGCAGTGGTCTCGGCACTGAGATTCCATGAGGCTATTGGATCCTTGCCGTAATCGAGGCGAATACAGCTCCAGCATCCACGGTCACAGCGACTCACTGATGGCATCTTGAAAAGCCGCAACGCAAGCGTCTGGGGAATAATGCTGCTCGACGTAAGGGCGACCTCGTTCTGAAAGTCGCAACCATTCAGCCCTGTCCTGCCACAGTCGCCGAATCATTGCAGCCGCCCGATTGACATCGTTGAAGCAATCTATTCCACACTCTGAATCGGCAAGGAAACCGTCGAAGTCTTCCAGTGAAACGATGGGTGTTCCACAAGCAGCCGACTCGAGAAAAACGTTCGGAAAGCCCTCGTGAGCCGCAGAACCGGTGCTGAGAAAGATGCGAGAACGCCGGTAGTTCTCACCGATTTCGCTCCTCGGGACATAGTCGCGTAGAACAACGTTCGACGGGCAATTCACACGGACCTCAGCCTCGACCGCCGCATCACCGCGATTCGCAATGATCTCAAACGTGATGTCGGGACACTGGCGAGCAATCTCGATCGCTAAGAGTGGTCGCTTGTGAAAGCGATCCATCCTTCCGAGCCACAAGACGCGATCACGTTCCTCGAACGATGCTAGTGGAAGACGAAAGCGAGCCAGGTCAACGGGATTACGAACAATCACACCGTCTCGATTCGCAACCTCCTTAAGCCGATCTCGTTGCGATTGCGTCTGACACAAGATGCCTTTTACTTGCGAGACACAATACCGACAGTCCTGAGAAGTCACGGCATAAGGATCAATAAAGGTATCATCAGCGAAAAACCGCTCGTCGATATCTCCGTTTGACCGCAGCCAGAGCCATACCCGCTTACCAAGTACCTTCGCAGCATGAATCGCGGCAGCCGAATCAGCATTTATGCCAAGGGCAACAACGACATCACATTCCGACTCGATCAGCATCGCCATCAGTCGCTCTTGATGCGGGATCTTCAATCTGAGCAGCTTCACGATCGCCAGAAGCGGAATCTTCCAAAGTAATGACCAATTCCAAATTTGTACTTTCAGAAATGGGAACTGTTCTTGGCGCCGTACACATCTCCCGACATGTAACCGAATATTACGCAACGGTTCGATGTATTTGACAAACTTCACACCATCCAACGACTCCTCTGGAATCGAGCGATGATGCCGCAAGAGCAACGACACTTGCCATCGAGGGTCAGACGCCAGCGATCGAGCGAAGGTCCAAGCGAAGTTTTCTAGTCCCCCGACGTTTTTAGAGGCTTGCGGATTGACGGCCGGATAAGCGTTGAGACCAACAATGGCGATGCGGGTCACAATTAGGGGACTCCTTCCGCCAGTAACATCATCGCGAAAAGATTGGCTCTTTTGATAATTATACCCAGTCGCTATCGATCAATATCGGCGGCGACTGGGTATATCAGTCAATTCGAAGATTGGTTTCCAAGGCATCAACTACCTCAGGAATCGGCCGAACGGACGAAACCCCGACGAGCCAGATTGAACTGCTGAAGCGGGCTGTACTCCCGAGTTCTGCGGCACATTTCCAGCGTTGTAGCCTTGATTCGGGTATTGCTGCATTTGCCCGGCAGCTGCACCTTGAGCAACCCAATTCGGAGCATAATTCGGCGGAGCCACCATCGTTGGTTGCGGGCTCGGGTAGCTGTAGTTTGCATGAGATGCCCCTCCGGATGCCTGCTGTGGGAATCCGTAACCGGAATTCATCAAGGGAGCAGCCGCCTCAGGTGCAAAATATCCCGCCCCTGGCAACGGTCCCATTTGAGACGTCGCGGGTGTCATCAGTGGTCCCATCGGTTGTCCGAAGCTCGGCTGTGGTTGCCCAGGCTGTATCGGCTGGTAGACCCCAGGAACGCCACTCCCATAAGGATTGACCGGAACGCCCACTGAAGCCCCGCCGAAAGCAACGGTAGGCGCATATGGCGAACTAATCCCCGGAACGACCACACCAGCCGCTCCATAGCTACCCATTCCAGGAATCGCTGGCTGCAAAGCTGGCCCCCCTGTCGGAGGTAGAGGTACTTCCTGATACCCTTGAGGTACTCCCTGATAACTTGGAGCCGACTGTGGCTGTTGATACTCCGGGAACTTCGCATAATTCGGCTGCTGCCAAATAGGCATCGTCGCCAGAGATGCTGGCTGATTGCGAAGTTGTTCCTGCAGAATCTGCATCTGGAAAGTCTGCTGCTCGATCTGCTTCTGAAGTTGATCGAGTCGATCGAGATACTCCTGAGATGCACCTTGATTTGGTGACTGTGCTGCAACCTGATAATAAGGAGCTGCGATTCCTGGAATCGGCGTCCCCGTATATCCGCGTTGAATCGCTCCCACCGTACGGACTTCAGGCTCCGGCTGAGTCGGAACAAGGTTCGCAGTTTGAACTGGAACACTTCCCGAACCGCTAGGTTGAGTCAGCAACCCCGGATAATTGAAGTCACTGCTGGCTTGCTGATGGCCAAAGTCGGGATGCATACCGGCGCGCTGTCGGTAGGGATGATACCACTGATGTGAATATGGCAACACCGGACTGCCCCCCCAGCGTCCAGCCACTTCCATCTGAGCAATGACGTGCTTGTAATTATGAGGCCGAAAAGTGTGATAGCCACCGTAGGCAGGAATCTCTTGGAACCAGCCATGCAACCACGGCTCTGGTGCTGTCTCTTATACACATCTGACGCTGCCGACGAAGGCTTAGGTGTAGATCTCGGTGGTCGCCGT
>OMIV01000063.1 GCA_900299185.1 Planctomycetaceae bacterium | reverse complement strand
ACGCCGAGCTTACGGCTACCGCAACCGCAATCACTTCATCCTGAGAATCGAAACACTTCACACCACCAAAGTCAGACTCGTCGGCTGATACCAGTTACCCCCACGGTTTTGCGATGAGCCTAAAAAAAGACGCTGATCGCAGCTGAGCAAGAACGTGAAGATGTGGCTCGACAGCGAGCCGAGTGGCAGCGAACTCAAGCCTCGATTGATACTGCGCGCGTCGTTTTCATCGACGAAACCTGGGCCAAAACGAACATGACTCGCACGTATGGACGGTCCTCGTCCGATACGCGAGTGGTCGAGCGAGTGCCGTTCGGCCGCTGGCAAACCACGACCTTCGTGGGGGCTCTACGAGCTAGTGGCTTCGTTGCGCCGCTGGTCGTTGATGGTCCAATTAACGGGGACGTTTTCCTCAAATGGGTCCAGCAGCACTTGTCGCGCACACTCTCGCGTGGAGACATCGTGGTGATGGATAATTTATCCAGTCACAAGGTGAAGGGCGTGCGCGAGGCGATTGAAAAAGTGGGCGCCGAGTTGCGTGACTTGCCGCCTTATTCCCCCGACCTGAACCCCATCAAGCCAGCATTTTCGAAGTTCAAGAAGCTGCTGAGAGATGGTGCGGCTCGCACTGTCGAGAAGCTCGAAACCCTCTGCAGCCAAGTCCTCGACGCCTTCACTCCCGACGAATGCCGCAACTACTTCCAACACTGCGGATACCGCTACAATTAAAATCACCTGCTCTAGTGGGGAAAATGGTCAATGCGAAATTGTCAGTAGTCAATGTCTCTGTCTAGTGGCCTGCTTTCATTGACCATTTACCATTCGATGCGCGTCATTCGGAAAGCAGATCGCAGAGTAGCTTCCAAAGTGACTGAGGCGTTATCCAGACGGACTCTACAGACATCCGCGTGATTCTGCGCGGCAACGCATGATTGGCTACAGTCTCGCCCGTTTCCGTCATTCGTTCGATTTTCTTCAGGTTCGGCCGATGAAGAGTCTGTTTTCGTTTGTGGTCATGTTCGGATTTGCTGTTATCGCTCATGGTCAAACTCTGGAGCAACAGTTACAGGATGAGCCTTACGCGGAGCTTGCGGCGGCGGCAGTGAAAGACGGCGATGCGAAGCGCGGGGCGATTCTGTTCTTTCAGCCGACGATGGCTTGCTGGAAGTGTCATGTGAGTGATGACCCGAAATCGCAGCTCGGGCCGGAGCTGAGCAAGCTCGGTAAAGAGGCGAGTGATGTGCATCTCGTTGAGTCGGTGCTCGCTCCGTCGAAGGTCATTCGCAAAGGCTTCGAGACCGTGGCTCTCGTCATGAAGGACGGCAAGCAATTCACGGGGCTCGTTGCAGACGAGAAGCGCGAGTCGCTCGTGCTGCGTGATCCCAGTCAGAACGGGAGGCTGATCACAATCGAGAAGGGCGAGATCGACGAGCGCTCGACATCGCCTGTTTCGCTGATGCCGGTCGGGCAAGTGAATCAGCTTGCGAGTCGGCAGCAGTTTTTGGATCTCATCAAGTACCTCATCGAGATTCGAACGGGCGGGCCGCAACGAGCACTCGAACTCAAGCCGGATCCCGCGCTGACGGCAGCCGCTCCGTTGCCAGAGTATGAAAGCAAGCTCGATCACGCGGCGCTCATCAAGCGTTGGAGCAACGACAGTCTGAAGCGCGGCGAGTCGATCTATCTCCGCGTGTGTGCGAACTGTCATGGCACGCATGAGATGCCGGGTTCGTTGCCGATGTCGCTGAAGTTCGCCGAGGGCAAGTTCAAGAACGGCAGCGATCCGTTCGCGATGTATCAGACGCTGACGCGCGGCTTCGGCTTCATGGTGCCTCAGCATTGGATGGTCCCAAAGCAGAAGTACGAGGTCATTCATTACATCCGCGAGGCGTATCTCAAGCCCCGCAATCCGTCGCAGTACGTCGCCGTCGATGATGCGTATCTCGCAAAGCTGCCGAAGGGCGATACGCTCGGGCCCGAGCCCAGCAATATCGAACCGTGGGTCGTGATGGACTACGGCCCGTACCTCATCAACACCTACGAGATCCCGCCGGTTGATGGTGTGAAGTCCGATGCTCCGAACTTTGCCTACAAGTGCATCGCGATGCGGTTAGATCGAGGAGCGGGCGGAGTATCTCGCGGTCGCAACTGGGCGATCTTCGATCACGACACCTTCCGCATGGCGGCAGCATGGAAGAAGGATTCCACTGCGAAGGGCGAGAGCTTCATTGATTGGAACGGCATCCATTTCAACGGACGGCATCAGATTCATCCGGCGATCGTCGGCAAGGTGCTGATGGCGAATCCGCCCGGTCCGGGATGGGCACATCCGGAAACGGGCTCGTTCGACGATCCGCGTTTGCGAGGTCGCGACGGTCGAGCCTATGGACCGCTGCCGCGCGAGTGGGCGAAGTATCTCGGGCTCGTACAAACGAGCGATCGCACGATCGTGAAATATCAAATCGGCCAAGCTCAGATTGCGGAGAGCTATGACCTCATCAGCGAACCGAAGCAGGCGGATCTTGTGGTGAGATCGCTCAACATCGGTCCGCGCGAGAAGCCGTTAACAATGCTCGTCGCAACGCTGCCGCAAGAGAAAGTGGCGTCTGGTGGAGAAGTGAGGAATCGGGAGGGCGAGGCTCCTGCCGAGCCGCGATCAAAGCTCGACTCCGCAACGAAGGTCGGCTCGGCGGGAGCCTCGCCCTCCCGAATGCAGTCGATCGCGGGCAACGTGCTCTTCCTCCCGCCGCGCGATGCGTCACTGAGCGAACCTGCAACAACGGACGGCTTGCGCTTCGGCGGTTCGCGCAAGGTCGAGATCGACAACTCATCCGACTTCGACTTCACGACGCGCAGTTATTCGATCGTCGCGCGGATCAAGACGCGCGGAGACGGGACGATCCTTGCTCAAGCTCCCCCAAAGGGGAATTGGGCTCCGGACGGCAAGACGTTCTTCTTACGCGGCGGACGACCGACGCTCGATATCGGTTGGGTCGGAGCGGCTCAGAGCAAGAAGCGAGTCGACGACGGGCAATGGCATGTCGTCGCACTGAGTTGGGATCACTCGACTGGCGATGTGCGGTTCTCGGTTGATGGCAAGCCCGCAGGCGGCGGAACGCTGAGGCCGAAGGGGGATGGCAAGGACTTCGTGCTGAGACTCGGAGCGACGTCGGACAACTTCCCTGAGCAGTCAGGCTTCCTCGGTTCGATGAGTGCGGTCGCTGTGTATGACGGCGTGATCGAGCCGACTCGTGCGTCCGAGAAAGAACTCGCGGCCGAGTTCGCGCAACTGAGCGGCAAGGGGCAAGCGGCTGGTGTCGTTCGCGCCGCTTGGCAGTTGGCGGATTCAGCCACTGAAGTCGCCGATCTAGCGGGAAGTAAGACAAAGCACACCGGTCGAGTTGTCGGCGAAGCAGCCGCTCCGAAAGCCGCTCCGAGCGGGTTGCTGATTGGTGTTGTAGGAAACAATGCAGGCCTCAACCTGCAAACGACTGACGCCGGACGAGTGCTGCTGACTGTGCCTGCCGGACAAGAGCCGATCGATTTCAATGTTTGGTTCGCGGAAGCCGGGGCCGAAAAGGCAGAGAAGGACAGGAAAATTGAAGACAGAAAAATGAAGAAAGATGAAGCCGCTGCGTTGCCGGCTTCCGAGATTGCGGCCGGGGTGAAGACTCGCATTGAAGCGATTGGACTTGCGACGCTTGGCTCGACGCTTCGAGGAGAGAGTTCGAAGGGCTCAGTGACGCGATTCTCACAGCGGCTGAAGTCTGAAGTCGCGCTCGGGAAAGACGACGGACCGTTCGCAGTGGATGTGCTGACTCCGCCGAATACGAATCCATGGCTCGCTCAGATGCGGCTGACGGGGTTCGACTTCTTCAGTGATTCCGACAAAGCCGCTGTTTGCAGTTGGGATGGCGATGTGTGGCTCGTGAGCGGGCTCTCGTCTGGAAAGCTGGAATGGCAACGCATCGCGACGGGACTGTTTCAACCGTTGGGGTTGAAGATCGTTAAGGAAGCCATTTACGTCACCTGCCGCGATCAAATCACTGTGCTGCGTGACCTCAACGGCGACGGCGAGACCGACTTCTACGAGTGCTTCAACAATGACGCTCAAGTCACCGAGCACTTTCATGAGTTCGCGATGGGCTTGCAGACCGACGCCGAAGGTAATTTCTATTACGCGAAGTCCGGGCGGCATGCGCTCGCGGCGGTTGTGCCTCATCACGGGACGCTGCTGAAGGTCAGCAAGGACGGCTCAAAGACAGAGATCCTCGCAACGGGATTTCGAGCGGCGAATGGAGTGTGTCTCAATCCCGATGGCTCGTTCATCGTCACGGACCAAGAAGGCTTCTGGAACCCGAAGAACCGCATCAACTGGGTGACGCTCCGCAAGGATGGCAAGCCGAATTTCTACGGCAACATGTTCGGCTATCACGACGTCACGGACTCGTCCGACGACGCAATGGTCCCTCCGCTATGTTGGATCACGAATGCCTTCGATCGCTCGCCGGCTGAGTTGTTGTGGGTCACGAGCGACAAGTGGGGACCGCTGAAGGGCTCATTGCTGAATCTGTCGTATGGCTACGGCAAGGTGTTCGTCGTGCCGCATGAGGATGTGCCAATTGCTACAGGCATGAGCGATCCGCGTTTCGAAGGCATGAAGCAAGGCGGCATGTGCGAGCTGCCGTTGCCGAACTTCCCGACGGGCATCATGCGCGGCCGCTTTCATCCGGTAGACGGTCAGCTTTATGCGTGCGGCATGTTTGCCTGGGCGGGCAACGCGACTCAGCCGGGCGGCTTCTATCGCATCCGCTACACCGGCAAGCCGATGCATGCTCCGGTTGCTCTCTCCGCAAAACGCGAGACGTTGACGGTCACTCTGACCGAGTCCGTCGATCCCGCTTCGGTCACGACGGACAACATCGCCGTCAATGTTTGGTCGTTGAAGAGAACCGCTGGTTACGGCTCGAAGCACTACGACGAGAAGCGATTAGCGGTCACTGCGGCAAAGCTCGACGCTGACGGCAAGACGTTGCGACTGACGATTCCCGATCTCGCGCCGACATGGGGAATGGAAATCAAACTCGCACTCAAGTCGCTGAGCGGACAAGCGGTGAATCGCACGATTCACAACACGATTCATCGCAACTGAAAGCGTCTCATCCAGCTCCTTGCTGGAACGTCGCTCGAACTTGTCGCGGCTGAAAATACGAAATGCGAACAGGCACAAGAGCGTGTCGAAAAGGTTCTCGGCTTGCTCTTGTGCCTGTTTGTGTTCGTCGCCCTGGTAATTGAGTTGGACGTTGGAAGCTGACGAGGTCGAGATAACGATCGCTCAAGAGTTCGATGGTCGCTCGTTGATCGGTACTTTGTGAGTCTTTGCTCGTTCGGCCTTCGCGACTCGAATGGTCAGCACTCCATGATGAACCTCGGCAGTGACCTTTTCGTGATCGACGGGGACTGGCAGAGGAATCGAACGCTCGAAACTGCCGGTTGGTCGCTGACGAAGATGGACGATCTCGCCAGGGGCTGGTTGTGGCTCCGGGCGCGTCCCCGTGATGGTCAGCATGTTGCCGACGATCTCGAGACTAAGTTGCTCAGAGGTCATC
This sequence comes from Planctomycetaceae bacterium, assembly GCA_900299185.1. Classification (GTDB taxonomy): domain Bacteria; phylum Planctomycetota; class Planctomycetia; order Planctomycetales; family Planctomycetaceae; genus AM-0621. Next base: position 24,068 of record OMIV01000063.1, on the reverse strand, counting down.
CCGGGCACGTCGAGACTGACGCAAACTTCTTCGGTCGACTCGGTGAGGTTGACTGGCGGTTGCCAAGTTCCCCCTCGCAAGCCGATGGCATCGAGAGCCTTCTCGCCCTGGTCCTTGGCCTTTTCGAGCAGTCGTTCGAGTTCCTTTCGCAGCTTCTCAGCGGAACCAAACAGGCCGTTGCTATCGTCGTTGTTCTCAGTCATTGGGCGATCCTTGTGATGTGAAGTGACGGAGTGGTGATTGGAGCATACGCAGCAGAACGTCGACTTGCGCGATTAGGATCAAACTCGGTCTTCAGGTTCTCCGCCATTCGTGTTGATTCTTGGGATGGTAAGGCAGCAGCCAAGCCGTGCGTCGATTACAGCTTCCGTGTCTTTACTCCGCGTTCTCTGCTGCTCTGCGGTGAGTAATTCTTTCACCACAGAGCAGCAGAGAACGCAGAGAGCTTTCATCAAGACTCGTAGTAACCCGCTTGAAGAAACGGCGGAGAGCCAGTCTTCATTAAGGCCATCAAAGTTGCGTCGGAGTCATTCGCGACTCAAGCGAGTTCTTAGCTCAGAGATGCAAAACACTCTGTGAGCAGCGGGACGGTCGATCTAAAGAGAATTGCGGGCACGGTGTCACCTGTTAGTCTTCTGACACCATTGGCAGGCGTAGGTTGGGTGACTTCATCGAGTTGACCGCATGGTCCTAATGCCGTTTTTGCGAGTGTCGGGTTCCTGGCCGAACTAGAAGATTCGAAACCAGCATGGCGACGACGATCGTTGATACTCGCACCGAGATCGAGACCCCGGAGAACGTTACTTTGACGTTTGATGTCGCCGGGCCAGGGTCGCGCATGGGGGCGTTTCTCATCGACTTGATGATCCGCATCGGACTCTTGTACGTGCTCAATCTGGTCGTCGCGTTCTTGTTGCCAATCTTTGGGCAGGGCCTGCCAGCGGGCATGATGCTCGTGACCATGTTCATTCTCGAATGGTGGTACGGCACCATCTGCGAAGGCTTCTGGAATGGTCGCACGCCCGGCAAACGCACTTTCGGTTTGCGAGTTATCAAAGACGCCGGTTACCCCATCGGCTTCTATGACGCGATGCTGAGAAACCTCTTGAGAGCTGCCGATATTCTGCCGATCGGCTACGGCGTTGGTCTGATCTGCATGTGTGCGACCAAGAAGATGCAGCGAGTTGGCGACCTAGTGGCTGGAACGATGGTCGTGCATGAACGGCGTGAGTCGCTGCAACGTCCCGCGATGGCGTCGAGCAGGGTGACTCCAATCGAGAAGGCCGAGTGCGTCGGCACGTTTCATGTTTCGGAACGAACAATGGATGTCGTCGAACGGTTGCTCGGTTGTTCCCATAGATTGTCCGATGCTCGGCAAGAAGAGATTGCCGTGATTTTGGCCAAGCCCATCGCAGCGCGTTTGGGTGTACCGATCTTGGTGGGGCGCTTTCGACATACAGCCTTCTTGACGCGAGTGCTCAAGACCTTTGGTGGTCATGAGGAGTCAGCGAAATGACGCGCGAGCAATTCATTAAGAGCCGACAAAAAGATTGGGCGCGGTTTGAGCAGCTTCTCAAGAAGAGCGAGTTCAGTCGCAAGCCCTCGCTGACTGGCGAAGAGATCTCTGAGTTCTCGTCGCTGTATCGCTCGTTGTGCTTCGATTTGTCGCTCGTTCAATCTCGCGATTGGGGGCTGACGGTCAGTCGCTATCTCAATGACTTGGCGGCTCGCGGACATAACTGCTTCTATCGCAGTAAGCCGGGCTCGGTGGTGGCTGTGGTAAGGTTTGTGGCGTCGGACTTTCCTCGACTGCTGCGCGAAAACATTGGTTACTTCTGGCTCGCGTTGGCTCTGTTTGTCATCCCCGGCTTGGTGGCTGGAACGCTGATTGCGATCGATGTGAGTTGGGCCAGTCGCATCGTTTCGACCGAGCATCAAGCCATGTTCGACAAGATGTACTCGGGCAACATGGAGCGACCGGAAGATGCCAACGCCGCGATGGCTGGCTTCTACGTGCATAACAACATTGGGATCGCGTTTCGGTGCTATGCGACCGGAGCGTTTGCGGGTCTCGGGTCGATCTTCTTCCTGATCTACAACAGCATCTTCCTGGGAGCCGTGACTTCGTTTGTTGCCGTGAAGGGACATGGCGAGCGGTTCTTCTCGTTCGTGATCGGGCATGGTTCCTTCGAGCTAACTGCGATCGTGGTTTCTGGTGCGGCGGGACTCATCTTGGGTCATGCGATGGTTCATTCCGGCAAGCTGTCATGGTGGGACAATCTTCGAGTGCGCGGCTTAGTGTCTGTGAAGATTGCCTTGGGCGCGGCGTTCATGCTGGCCGTTGCCGCTTTGCTTGAAGGGTTTTGGTCACCATCGGGAGTGCCATCGGCGGTGAAGTTCGTCGTGGGCGGACTGCTGTGGTTGGTGGTGATTTTGTATTTGGGGTTTGCAGGTCGCTCTTTGAATCCCGATGAGGACGGCGAGCTGAGTGGCTGAACTCGGACGTTTTATGCTTAGAAATACGCTCTGGCCGGGGGGCGACCATCTGCTTTCGATCCGGTTGGCGTTTGTCGGCGAGTGCGTCTTCAACGCTAAGAATTCGAGTTGCCAATCTCAGTCGCGAAGTGACTGAGCTACGTAGGCGAGTCGCTCCGCGACTCGCTGAACCTGACGTTCAAGCCTTGAATGTGTACTAGTCAATACAACGAAGGACGTTATCGCGCATGCAACTTGATGCAGCCATCATGGCGATCCAGAAACGCTCGGTCGGTGGGTGCATCGACATGGGAGTGGTGTTTCTGCGCGAGCACTTCATTCCTGTCATAACAATGACAGCTTGCTTGGCAGTGCCGTTTTGCTCGGCGACTTGGTGGTTGGTGTCGCGCCATGAATGGAGCGTTGTCGGCATCTTGTTGCTGTTCTCGTTCGTATCGCCGTTCTTAGGGGCTGCCCTTGTGGGCGAAGCTGGCAAGCGAGTCTTCGGCGATCAGTTTTCGATTCGACGCGGCTACCTCACCGTCTTGCGGCAGTTCTTTCCTTTAGGAGTGCTGCTGTTGGCGTCTCGATTGTTTTCGATCATGGGTTTGCTGTTTTGTATGTTGCCGGGTTATCTGGTGGCGCTGCGATATGGCTTCCTGTCAGAAATCTTCCTGCTCGAACGGCAGAAACTTGCGAAGTACGAAGGCCGCTTGAATGACCTAGAGATGTCGGTCTTTGGATTGCTCATCGGGCGGATCGTCATGACCGCTCTGTTCTATGGCATGAGCGTTTTGTCGTTGCTGGTGTTGGTCGACCTGACGAGCGGCTATGTCTTTGGTCTGCCGGTCTTGATCGGGCGAGTGACGAGTCTCGAATACTTCATCGAAGAGATCACTCACTTCCTAACCCAAGATGAGTTGGTGTTGACCGTGCTGACGGCGGTGATGTGGTTGGTGTATCCGGTCGCTCGCCTGGCGTGGTTCTTTTGCTACCTCGATGTTCGCATCCGGCAAGAAGGCTGGGATGTCGAACTCGACTTCCGCGTCGAAGCGCGACGCGTGGAGGCACTGGCATGAGAACAGCGATTCGACTTTTGCTCGTGCTGCTGACGATGGCGAGTCCTGCTGCTGCGTTCGAGCAACCGACTGACGATGTGCAACGAGCCGCGCGCGACGTCATGAACGATCCTGAGTTTCGGCATCTTGTTCGTGAGTCAGTCGAGGAGACGGTGCCGGAGCGGTCCGAGTTGCCTCAGTGGCTAAAGGACTTGCTTGAGTCGATTGCGAAGTGGTTCGTTCGCGAGAACTCAAGTGGCGGGAGCGACGGGGCGGGTTTGGCTCCAATTGGAACGTTGATGTTTTACGGTGCGATCGGAGTGGCCGTTGCCGTGTTGATTTTCTTGCTGGTCAGTTTGTTGAAGAGGTTCGAAGCACCTGGAGTGAAGCGACCGTTCAAACTTGTAGCTGACGAAGATGCCATCACTCCGGCGACGCCTCCGGGTGAGTACTCGCCTTCGTTTTACGAAGATCGCGCCATGCAGTTTGCGACGGCGGGTGATTATCGCGCGGCTATTCGCGAGTTGGTCTTAGGTGGGATGAGTTGGACCGAGCGTGCTGGTTTGATTCGGCATCGTCGTGGGCTGACGAATCGAGACTACGTGCGTGCCGTTTGGCGCGATGCTTCGCGGCGAGAAGCGTTGTTACTCATTGTCGAAAGTTTTGACTTGGTCTTCTTCGGTCGTCGACCGGCGGAAGAGTCTCAATACGAACGCTGCTTGGCAGCCTTTCAAGAATCGTTTCGAGATCGTGTGTTGGAAGAAGTTGGTCGGAAGCCCGGTGGCTGACTCGGGGACATTGGTTCGAATCGCACTTCAGCGTTGAACCGACGTCTGCGACAGGACTCCGGGATTTCGTGGGGCTCGTTTCCAACGCGCCTCAATTCAAATGAACGAGCACGGTAGAAAAGTGCTCCACAACTTCTGTCGAAATCGTCTGAACTCATTCACTCAGAAATCGCGTCATGCGTCGTTGGCGACCTGAATTCGGCTGGCTGGTGTTGGCAAGCTTCGTGCTGCTGCTGGGAGTTTGGTGGATTCCCGGCCCAGACACGTTGTCGACTGACTCATTCAGCGTCACGCATGGCGGCAAGAAGGGGTTCTATCGGCTGCTTCGCGAGTTCGATGCGGAGACTCATCGCGATCCCGATCAACTGGTTTCGCCGACGCAGGAAGTCGGCACGTTGCTCATCTTGGGACCGATTCGAAACCCGACCGAGAAGGAATGGAGTGCGATTGCGACCAAGGTCGCTGAAGGGATGACTCTGGTCTTTGCGGCACCGGCGTATGGGACGTCGATCGAGTTAAAGCCATTCGGAGTCTGGGTCGAATTCGGGAAGGACAATCGAGGCGTTGATCGCAGTCGCAGCGACGATAAGTCGACTCAACATGATGATGCGATGAATGACGATGTCGCTGAGTCGCATGGCGAATTGCCGGTCGTGTCGAATGATTCGAAGTCGGATGAAGATAAAAAACAGGCTGAAGCCGAGAGGCAAGTGAAGCGATTGGTCGATCGCATGAAGAAAAAGGGCCGACCGGCGAAGACCGAACTGGTTGCTGGGGACGTGAATTGGATTGGCTCCGGACACTTGAACTTGTCGAGTGCGACTGCCGAAGTGCTGCTGACTGTTGACGATCAACCTTGTGTGGTGCGGCAGACGTATGGCCTGGGGGCGATTGTCGTTTGTAGTTCAGACGAGATCTTCTCCAACGCGTCGATGCTTGACCCTAATCGGGCGTTGTTGGCGTATCGCATTGTGGAGCGCGTCCGTCTTCAATCGCCGATCGTCATTGATGAATCGCTCAATGGCTCGGGTGTCCCCAAGGTGTTTGGTAGCTTGTTCGCGGCGGCGATTCGTCCCATCACGCTGCAGCTTTTCCTTGTCCTAGTGCTGTTTGGTTGGGCGGGCAGTCGTCGCTTTGGTCCGGCTGCTCCATCGATCGATAAGCCGCGCCGAAGTATTGTCGAACATGCCGAAGCATTGGGTAGCCTCTATTACAGAGCCAAAGAAGGAAGGCAGGTGCTTGCGAATTGGTTTGAGCATTTGCGGGGCGAGCTACGTCTGACTTCCAAGAACGGACTTAGCGGCAGTGACATTGAAATGCTTGCGCGCTGCTCGAAGTCTTCGGTTGATGAAGTGCGAGACTTGTTGCGAGCGACCGCTCAGGAAGTTGGCTCAAGGAAGTCATCGAATGCCTCCGTTGCCAGTCTGATTCAACGGTTGGCTGAACTGCGTGAAAAGATCGCGCATCGTCGTCGTCAGGAGTGATCGGTTTCAGAGATTGTTTCTTAAGCCCCTGAACCCAGCGGCGTTTAGGGACGAGTTCAAAGCACATCCGCAACTCACTCATCGCGAGGAGAACATTGCATGCAGTTAGATCGAGTGGCCGGTCTCTTCCGGCAAGCAGTCGACGAGATCGGTAAGGTCGTTGTCGGGCAAATGGAGCTTGTGGAAGGCGTGCTGATTGCGCTTTTCTCCGAAGGCAGCGTCTTGATTGAAGGTGTTCCGGGACTGGGCAAGACGTTGCTCGTCAACACGCTTTCGAAGGTCGTCTCATGCTCCTTCAAACGAGTGCAATTCACTCCCGACCTGATGCCGTCGGACCTCACTGGTCACAGCGTCTACAGCTTGCGTGACCAGCTGTTTCATTTCACGCCGGGGCCCATCTTCACGAACTTGCTCTTGGCGGATGAAATCAATCGAGCACCCCCAAAGTCGCAGTCGGCCTTGCTGGAAGTCATGGAAGAGCGGCAGGTGACTGTCGACGGCGAGACGCGCAAGCTCAGCCGTCCGTTCCTGGTGCTCGCGACGCAAAATCCGTTGGAGCACGAAGGCACATATCCGCTGCCTGAAGCGCAGGTCGATCGCTTCATGTTCAAGCTGTTGGTCGACTACCCGCCGCCTGCCGATGAGAAGGCCATCTTGGGTCATTACGCGGCTGGTCGGAATCCACATCGGCATGCCGGCTTTGACGTGCAACACGTCATGACTGCCGAAGAGGTTCTGGAGATTCAGAAAGCAGTGGCGCAGGTCATCGTTGAAGAGAAGTTGGTTGGATACATCGTTGACATCATCTATCGCACGCGACATTGGCCAACAGTGTCGGTGGGATCGAGTCCGCGCGGCGGCGTGAACCTGCTCGTTGCCGCGCGAACAATGGCTGCGTGCCGAGGACGAGACTTTGTCACTCCTGATGACATCAAGGAACTCGCGCCGTGGGTCTTGCGACATCGCATTTTGTTGCGGCCTGATATCGAGATCGAAGGCACGGGACCGGACGAAGTCATTCGCGAGATCCTCGATAGCGTCGAGGTGCCGCGCTCATGACGCCTCGACCGCAATTGCTCCTGATGGCCGCGTGCGTTGTGCCGATCTTTGTCGCCTCAATCTGGGTTCCCGGATTGAGGGTGATCGGTACTTTGCTCAACGTCAGCTTGCTGAGTTGCGCGATCGTGGATCGACTGGTCAGTCCCGGCCTGAAGTGGTTGAGAGTCTCGCGCGAGGTCTCTCCGGTTTTGAGTGTGGGCGCCGCTAATCCCGTGCTGTTGCATGTCTTCAATCAGTCGGGGCAACAGTTCGTTGTGGAGCTCGTCGACGAGTACCCGCTGCCCGCTACGTCGTCGGAGTTGCCGCTGTCATAGACGGTGCCGCCGGAGACAGAACGCACCACGAAGTATGTGGTGCAGCCTCAACGCCGAGGTCGTTCGCGTTTCGAAGCCGTGCATCTGCGGAGCGTCAGTCGGCTTGGCATGTGGATGATGCAAGAGCGGCGCGAGCTGCAAACCGACGTGCGTATTTATCCTGACATCCGAGCCGTCTATCGGTTTGAGTTGATGGCTCGCAAGAACCGGCTCGAAGAGCTGGGACTGAAGATGCATCGGCTACGCGGGCAGGGCAGTGAGTTCGAACGCTTGCGTGAGTATCGACGCGAAGATGAGTTTCGAGGGATCGACTGGAAGGCGACCGCGCGGCATCAGCAATTGGTGAGTCGCGAGTTCAACGTCGAACGCAATCAGAACGTGCTCATCTTGTTGGACTGTGGACGCTCGATGAAGAACGAATCGGGCGGGTTGGCATATATGGATCGTGCTCTGAATGCGGCGATCATGTTGAGCTACATCGCGCTGGGGCAGGGCGACAGCGTTGGGTTCTATGCGTTCTCGAGTCGGCTCGAACGCGCGATCAAACCTGTGCGAGGCAAGCCCGCCATTCAAACCATCATTCAGCACACCTTCGATCTGAATGCGAAACCTGAAGCCTCGGACTATTCGGCGGCGTTCGAGCAAGTGCGGCGTCGATATCGCAAACGTTCGCTCGCCATTCTGCTGACGCATGTCATCGACGATCAGCATCTCGAAGCGATCCGTCGGCAAGTTCGTTCTTGGCGCTCGCCGCATTTGTTTCTGCTGGTCTTCTTAAAGGACTTGGGCCTGACGAGCCTCGCTGATCGAGTCCCCGATAACGACGTGGAAGCCTTCGAAACCGGAGCGGCTGCGGAGTTACTGGTTAGCTTGGCAAAGAAGACGGCTTCCTTGCGTGAGAGCGGCATCTTGTTGCTAGAGACGCTGCCTCAAAACTTGTCCGCAGACTTGATTAACCAATACCTCGACATCAAAGCCCGGCATCTCATGTAAGTGAGTTGTTCGATAGTTCGAAGGTGGCGGCTCGATAAGGCTCGCTATGACTCTTCCTAAGTCTGGTCGCATACAAGCTCGATGGGTGTTTCCCGTCTGCTGCCCGCCGATCGAGAACGGTTATGTGGAAATCGAAAACGGTCTGATCGCTGCGGTGGGAGCATGTGACGGAAAAGCTACAGACGCTCGGACAGTCGATCTGGGTAACGTGGCAGTGCTGCCTGGATTGGTGAATGCGCACGCTCATTTGGAGTTCAGCGATCTGATCTCGCCAATCGAACCGCCGCAGCCTTTCACGGAATGGATTGCCAATTTGATGGCCTATCGTCGCGGACGACAGATGCCCGTTCGGCAATTGGTGTCTGATGGTTGGGCCGAGTGTTTACGAACGGGAACTCGGACGATCGGCGAGATCATGACGACCGACGACCCGTTGCTTGATGTCTTGCCGAGCGACGGTCAGTTCGTGGCGTTTCGCGAGTGCATCGCACCGGTGCCGGAGAGAATTCCCGGTCAGATCGAATTGGCGCAGGAGCATCTCCGACGCTGTCGCGACGCTCACGCATCGGGGCGGTCCATCATTGGCGGTCTTAGCCCGCACGCTCCCTACACCGTGGTGTTGGAACTCTTACAGCAATTGATTGACTTGGCTTGTCGCGAGTCTGCTCTTGTAGCCATGCATTTGGCTGAAACGCCTGCCGAGCTGGAGTACCTGCAATATCGAACGGGGCATTTTCGTCAAATGCTGGAGCGGCTGGGGCTGTGGCGGGACGAGCTTCATCCAGACGGAAGACGTCCGCTCGATTACTTGAAGTTGCTCGCGACGTTGCCTCGTTCGTTGGCCGTGCATGGCAACTACTTGGACGACGACGAGGTTCGGTTTCTTGTTGATCATCCGCAAGTTGCGATCGTCTATTGTCCGCGAACGCATCGTTACTTTGGCCATGCTCCACATCGATGGCGCGAACTGTTGGAACGCGGGGCCTCGGTGGCCATTGGCACCGACGGACGATCTTCGAATCCCGACTACTCGCTGTGGGGCGAACTGAAGTTGCTCGATGAGTTGACCGCGGGGCAGATGCGTCCGGTGATCTTGGAGCTTGGGACGATTCGAGGGGCACGCGCTTTAGGGCTGGGTGCATCAACGGGCGATCTGAGCGTCGGCAAGCGAGCCGACTTGTGTTGCGTCGAGCTGCCTCAGCGAGACGACACCGACCCGTGGCGATTGCTGTTTGATGTGACGAGCGTCTCAGAGGCTGAACTCAGTCGACATCGTTAGCCTCTAACGAGCGGTGCGTTAGCCACAACATTCATGCTTCGGCAGCGACACTGGCTCCATGCTGCTATCGCTTAGCTGCCTGCTTCAATCCTTTGTTTTCATCGCGAGAGTACTTCGTCGCCCATGACTGCAACCTTGATCGAGAATCGTCCGTTGATCGCTCTCACAATGGGTGACGCTGCCGGTATTGGTCCCGAAGTGCTGCTCAAAGCTGTGCTCGATCCCGAGCTACAGACGTTGTACCGACCGCTGATCGTGGGGCATCCGGCGGTCATGCAGCGAGCCCTGAATTCGATGGGGCGTAAGCTCACTCTGAAGTCGGTGGACTATCCGCAACAAGCGTTGGCTGTGGCCGACGGTGAGGTCGCTTGTTGGAATCCCTGCCGGGACGAAGTGGCGGATGTGCCGCTGGGAGCTAATGACGGTCGCGCGGGCCGAGCTGCCTATGACTGTCTTGTGGCGGCGGCTCATGCTGCGTTGAGAGGCGAAGTGGACGGCATCACCACAGCTCCGCTCAGCAAGGCGGCGCTGCGATTAGCCGGACTACATTACCCTGGTCATACCGAAATCCTGGCCGAGGTATGTGGCGTGAAAGAGTTCGGCATGATGCTCTATCTGCCTCGCGGCGAGTTCGTGAAGTCGCCATATGGGTTGGGGGTCGTTCATACGACGTTGCATACCTCGATTCGCAGCGTGCCCGACCTGCTGACGCCGGCTGGTATCGCCGAGAAGATCCGGTTGATGCACGACTTCATGCGGCGAGTTGGTAGTTCGCAACCGCGCGTCGCAGTTTGTGCGCTCAATCCTCACGCTGGCGAAGAAGGACTTTTCGGTGATGAGGAATCGCGACTGATCCGCCCGGCCGTCGAAGCGTGCCGCGTGGACGGCATCGATGCGTTCGGTCCATTCCCGACAGATACATTGATGCGTCGAGCCGTCTATGGTGAATTCGATGGCGTCGTGGCGATGTATCACGACCAAGGTCACATCGCCCTGAAGCTCATTGCCTTTGATCGAGCGGTCAACGTGACTTTAGGACTTCCAATCATTCGAACGAGCCCCAGTCACGGCACGGCTTTCGACATTGCCGGGCAAAACAAAGCCTCAGCTGACGGCATGCGCGAAGCGATTCGAGTGGCCGCTTTGCTTTCGCGCCATCCCTCGTGCTGAAGAATGAAGAACGACATGTTCGCGAGCCACCGCGATCAGTGGCTTGTCAGTCAGCCCAACCGAATCGCCTGCCGCGTCGCGATCGCGACCATTGGAGGCTGGCAAAATGTGTGAGTTGCAACACCACAACGCCCCCACAATACTCCCGCCCCTTCGCTGGTCCGCCAGCGGGTCGAGTGCGTAGCTCAGTCGGTAGAGCAACGGACTTTTAATCCGTAGGTCGTGGGTTCAAGTCCCACCGCACTCACTTTCAAAAAGCGGCTGATTCAAAGGAATACGGCGAGCAACTCACATTGAAGTTGCTCGCCGTTTTTTGTTTATTGCTACCCAATTGCTACCGATGAGCCCAAGACTGCCTCTCGCTCAACTCCGGTTGGCCAACCACATTAGACTTGGGTTCTGGTACTCAATAACTCCGAAGTCGAACATCAAAACCAAGTGGTGTCGCTCCCCAGTCGTTGTGCAAGCTCGCGGCCATCGAGGTAGTGAGCGATGCGTTTGAAGCACCTCACCATTGCATTTTTGTCGTCAAGTTCGACTGCCGTTAGTTCGGCTACTTGATATCCGTTGTTGCGAAGCCAATCGCGGATTTCATGGTCTCGCGTCGCGATCTGCGGGTTGCCATGTATCGAGTCGCTCAGCCCATCGAGATACAAGCAGAAGCCGCGATCGTCAGGATCGTCTTCGGAACCGACGAAAAAGACGTCCGGAGTCGTACTCCCAATCTGTGCGTTGAGCGTCAATGGAGTCTTGAAGCGGATCTGCTCCTGAAACCGTCCGGTCGTGAGTCCAGCAGCATTTAGTAGGTGCATTAACCGAGTCTCAGCATCATTCGTGGGGCGATGCTCGCGCGAGGTCTCTGCCGCGACAGGAAGTGTATTGGGAATGTCGTGCTGCTCGACGAGTTGCGGCCCGAGCGACTTCAGTTGCTCGAACGCCACATGACGGTCGAGATGTTTGTGATAGAAGCCGTTGCGAAAGGTTTGCAGACAGTCGACGCAAGATGTCCCGCAACCGGATGGGCAATGTTCTGCGACTTCGCAAGCCGCCGTGAAGACTCGCTCGAAGTTTGCGAGGACTTGTTGAAGCAGGCCCGATCCTCCGGGCATCGGATCCCACAACAAAGCATCGACCTCAGTTCGATCAACGTGCCCGATTACCAACACCTGCAAGTCTTCAATGTGCATCTCAAGGACATTGCTGGCCGCAATCCGCAGGCACTCCATCAAGCTGTAAGCGGTCTGCTGATCGGGACAACTAGGGAATGTCAGAGCGTCGGCAATCACGTCGGCATAGAAGCCGATGCTCGTTGCCGGCTTGTGGCAGCGTTCATCATGCTTCGCTCGAAAGTCCGTTACTTGAGCTTCGGAAGAAAGCGGGGAGACACTTTGTCCGCAGATCTGACAGACGGGATAGCCGAGTTCGGGGGCATCTTTATCAACGAGCGAACTCGCTCCGACATTGACCAATCTTAAATGCACGCCGCGTCGCAGTGAGAGTTGCTTTGCACCCCAACCAAACATCGTGCCGCCGCTATGCCGACCTTGCTCGACGCCATAAATCGCCACTGGCAATTGAAAGCGGCTTTCTTCGTCGTCAGCGATTTGCGAAGCATGCCGCAGATCAACGTCGCAGACGGCAAGCGCCTGCAATGTCTTCGAACTCAGTGTGCTTGAAGTCTGAGGTACGCCGGTCTCGATGACGGCATTGTTTTTGACGATCACCTCAAACCACGGGGCGTCGACTTGCTGCTGATCGACATCGAAGTGAAACCGCCGCGCGACAAATTTGTGCCCGTTCGCATAGAGCAAATTTCCGGGCACGTACTCGCGGATGGCTACGCTCGACGGACGAGGTAACTCAAATTCCATTCCGCCCATATAGAAGGGCACTTCGGCCATACCAATGACCGAACCTGTCTCCAGTCCGTAGCCCGGTAAGAATCCTTCCAGAGCTAACACGTTGAAGGTGTTGATGTCGTCGACACCTTCGGCATCGCGACGTTTGCGAGTCTGCATGCCCTTGAGCTTCTTCACGAGCTGGTCGCAACGTCGGTGATGCGTTTCGTCCTCACGATCTAATGTGCCTTGTCGATCGTCGAGCCGAATGCGTTCCAGCCGCTCTAACTCACTCAGTGCCCAGCGTAGTCGTCGACGCAGTCTGTGTAGGACATATTCCAGTGCTTGCGGCATCTGATCGAGATGCGTGGCCAACGCAGTGGCCGTTGTGACGTCGGCATCCTTCTCCGGCCAGCCGTTAGAAAAGATGCTGGAGACCGCTTCGAGCACGTCATCGCGATGCTTCTTAAGCACGTCACCCAATGCCGCAACGGAATAGGCCTGCGTGCGAAAGCGGCCTTGTTCGTCGAATAGGTACGTTGAAATTTGGCGCGGGAAGCAGGCTCGCAGCATGTCGTCGATGCGTTGCCGATCGACTTCCGTAAGAGCGCTCGAACGTGCGAGTTGATTGAGCCGCGTGAGCACGGCCGCATGCACGTGTTTGGAGATCATGAGTTCGTTGCGGAGATTGAATGCCGGGGGATCGACTCGGCCTTCGAGCATCTTCAGCGGGTTGTCGAAGTACGCGCGGTCGTGTGATGTCGTCCGGCAGTAGCTCACGATGACAGCCATGCGATGACGACGCCCCGCTCGACCTGCTCGTTGCCAATAATTCGCCGGCAGTGGCGGCACATTGCGGAGCAGCACGGCGTCGAGTGCTCCGATATCGACGCCCAATTCCAAAGTCGGCGTGCAAACGAGTGTGTTGACCGCGTCGCTCGTGCCTTTGAAGAGGTTCTCGAAACGCTCGCGGTCTGTCTGCGGCACCATCGCAGTGTGTTCTTCCGGACGCAGCAGCGAGTACCGCTCATCGAGCAGTTGCAGGTTGTAGTTGTCTTTGTCTTCCTCGGGGACGAATTCCAATTCACCGTCACATTGCCATGCGAGACAGCGGTTATACGGAGTCCGTCGCAATGTCTTTCGACGGCAGCGCTGACAGCGATAGAAGCCATGATTGGCTTCCAGCGTCATCCGAGTTGAGTCGAGTTGATAGACGCCGCTGCATCCGGGCAACTCGCGCCCCTTGCTGCCCAGCAACGTCACGGGCACGAGCAACCGGACTTCGGGGCTCGTGAGGAATTGCCATAACTCTTCGAGGAACTCGATCGTCGCTTCTGAATCGACATTCCACTTGCGAGCCACTTGCCGCATGAAGGTGTTGCGTTCGCCGATCCAGGCTGCGACATGAGTCTTCTTGTCATGCGGAGTCGCACGCAGCTTCATGCCTTTCGGTTTGGGTATCTCCGGCATGTATCCGCGCTGAATCTCTTCTGCGCTCTCGTGCCAGTAGCGTCCAAAGAGTTGCCGTTCGGGATCGTGTAACAATCGTTGCCGACGCAAGTGATCGAGCAGCGCTTCGATGCCCGATCTCAAATCATCCGCAGGCATTCGCAGTCGCTGTGCCCAACTACGAATAAACGGAGCGGCGGAACTCAGACCAATGTAATTGAGCTTCAAGCGTCCCCAAGGTTCTAAACCAATCTGCTGATTCGCGGCGGTTGTGATCTCGCGCAGGACTTGAATACGCAGGAAGTAAGTCCGTTCGTCGGCATGGGCGAGTCCATTGCCTTCTCTGGGAGACGCAATCCAAACCTCCGGTAGGAGAGCTCGTGAGAGAGCCTCATCGTTTTCGAGTGACTTACTCAGTGTTCGCGCGAGTTCTCCCGGAGCCATCAAGTTCGTACTGCTCTTGATGAATTCTGCCATTAGGCTGCGGAGTCGAAAGCGGCGCGCATGATCCTTCATCCAACCGGCCTGAAAGGCTGCGTCTTGCCGATTGTCTGCGAAGACCAACAGACGCTTTCGCTCCGAATGCTGAATCATGTCCTGCGCGAGCACATGCACGTCAGACACATTGACTGCCCGAACTTCGCGAATCGGCTCACGGTAGCGACGGCCTCGCGGGCGTCCTCGAGCGCCGCACGATACACAACTGCTGAGCCAACCCGGATGGTCCTTCAAGTTGCGTACGACAAGCAGACGCACCGATTTGCTCATCGCACCGCAGCCACTGCAACGCGAGAACTCGTCACGATGCGCTGACCCACAAACTCGGCAGAAGAAGAGCGGCTTGAGGCGCTTCGAAAGACTCGCGGAAGCATCATCGTCGTCGAGATCGTCGTCCTCGCAGATCAGGCGATCGACAAGAACTACTCGGTTGCCTCCATTGGTCTCATCGAGCGCTTCCCAATACGTCGAGCCGCCTTCGGCAAGCTGTCCGCCGTCGAGCGATGACTTCGTAAATTCAAAATCCTTCAGCCAACTGACGAAGTAATGTTGGCCACACGTCGTGCAGGTGTGAGTTCGAGGACGCCACCATTTGTCAGCATCCGGGCCGCGCGAGAGCTCGCTTTCCGTACTTAAACTCAACTGCGGTTCTTGATCGCGCGGGAACGAGACGACTCCGCCAGTGATCCCGCGCACGAAGGCATGCACGACGGGACGAAACAACGGTCGTTCGTTCTGCCGCGCTTCCGCACCGAGCGTCAGATAGCAGAGCAGTTCCTCCTCCGAGAAGTTTCGACCGATTGAATGACTCAGTCGCGAGATCAACGGCCCGAGTTCATTCGGGCGCCGCAGCTCCGTGCGAATCTTCGCGGCGATGTCATTGCTCTTCAGTGCGTCAAACAGTGCTGCGGACCAATCCCCATCTGCGAGCGGCTGACTGGTGAGTGCTTCAAAGGCACGACGAATTGCTGGTTCACGGTCTGCGGCATCGACCGCAGCGAGCGTCATGTCGAGCAACTCCGCGAGCTTGAGCTTCGGCTCGGGCGGTACGTTTCCTGAGAGCCGCCATTCTTCCGCTTGATACTCCTCATGCACGGTCGCGACGGCCTGAGGATCAACGCCGAAGAACCGCGCGGCGAAGTTGCGAGCGGCGTTGGGATCACGCTCATCAACGATCGTCGCCGACGTTGCGACGCATGTCGTCGAGCTGACTCCGAGCTGACAGAACGCCCGCAAGCGTCGCACTAGGCACGCGGTCTCAGCGCCCATTGCTCCGGTGAAAGTGTGAGCTTCGTCGAAGACCAAATAGTCAAGCCGAGCGTCAGTGAAGAGTTGCACGTCGACCGAACGAGTCAGGAGTAGCTCCAGTTGTTTGACGTTGGTCAACAAGATGCGTGGCTGCTTGCCGGGAGTTCGCAGCATTTCCCGCGAGCAGATTTCCTCGGGCGGATGGAGCGTGCGACTGTCGCCGTTGCTACGGAGTTCATTGAGCCGTGCCCAGTAATCGGAATTACTGCTCGACAACGGCAATCGCTCGCCTGTGACCTTGCTGTCTTCTTCGGGGGTCTTGCCGACATACATGGCGAAGGGAATCTGAGTTCCCGCCAGCAACCCGCGCAGGCGATCGAGTTGATCTTCAGCCAGCGCGTTCATGGGATAGACGATGACAGCACAGATGCCCGGATCCGCATGAGCATCTCGCAGTTCGAGGCACTGGCTAATGATCGGATAGAGAAAGCACTCGGTCTTACCCGACCCGGTGCCCGTACTGACGAGCGTTGTCTGTCCGGCTCGAATCGACCGCAGAGCTCGTTCTTGATGACCGTAAACGTGACTGATTTGCGGAGGGATGATGCGCCGCAAATGAGGATGCAGAACGCCGTCGCGAATGAGTTCATCGACGCTGGCACCTTGCCGAAACGCTTGCGACAAGCTGATGTAAGGTCCACGGAGCAATGGGGCCTGACGTTCGTGCCCCAGCGAAAGCTGCTTTCGCATTTGCTCTAACAATCGCGGGTCAGCGAACGGATATGTGGTGAGTTGGTAGCGCAAGAAGCTACGAACGATCTTCTCAGTGAACGCGATCGGATTCAGTGCCATACGATTCAACTTTAAAATGCAAATTCGAGAAGGCAACCGAAAATCAATTCGAAGTTATCTCGACCGTCAAAGGAGGCAATTCAACAACGATCAATGTTGCGTTTCAATCCCCAGGTTTGCCCGCCATATTCCAGTCCATGCACATTCATATTGATCGGAGGAATTGGGGCAATTTCGAACGGGGTACAAAACTCGTTCCAATGTCGCCTCTCTATCGAAAGACCATGCGCAACCGCTAACATTGATAACGAAGATGTCGCAGCATCACTTATAGATTCTGAAACACTCTGAATAAGCAATTTCGAACCTTCAATACTCAGTCCTGTCGGGTAATGCCAATTAGTTTCGTAGCAAATCTCGTCCCACGGCCAAGGGTAGATAATTTCATTATTCTCATTAATCGCTTCTTGAATATCGCCTCGCCTCGCTGCTCCGCCGGTGAATACAACTTGCAACTGACGCCACTTATCTCGCGCAACTCTGGATGAGTAATCCTTCTCGTAGCCCCTTGCCCATACTTCTCTTGTCAGCTTTACCAGCCTTCCGACTAGGTCTTTCGGGAGTAAACGTTGATTTCCGAAATGATTACCGCCAAGCAGTATTGACTTATCGAAATAGCAAAGGATGGGGGACTTTACTTCATTGGAGCCACGTTCTCTCACAAGGTTAATTGAGACTTCGGTGGTGCCCGCACCAATATCCACAAGCAGATACATTCCTGGGATCATGCGAGGATCATGACATAGTGAAATAATCGGCGCGACCGTCTCAGGCAGGACATGAAACACTCGCGCATCCCTGCTAGGTACGACTACATCATCCCGAATCCAGCTTTGGGTGTACTTCGCAGCCTTGTTCAGAGACATTCCGGACTCAAACACGATTTCAGAATTGAATCTCGCAGCATTCCAGGCAGCATTAAGGATCCGAAGATACTGATCTGACAAAACCTGGTTCTCATATTGGCTCATCGGGGCACCAACATTGAAGAATATCGTGTGGCCCAAGCCAAGACGCTGCTCAATTAATTGAGTTACTTGCTGCATGCACCACGACAAAAAGATCGCGGCCATGATCTCTGCATTAGTTGAGGTGGGATAATGATTCTTGTGTGCTAATTCGAGTTGATTGAGATTGGGAAGAAGTTCCAATTTCATCGACGATAGAAGCGTGCCATGCGACGAACTGAGTGCGTCCGCTCCGAAGTAGACTTTGCCATTCGTTACTCGAATTAAGGACGGACATGCAAACCACGGATATCCCTCCACTGGAGGCTGCAACGTAACAATGCTGGATTCGCTGCCACCGCGTCGTCGAGCGAGAATCTTTGTGGAGTGAGTTCCAAAATCGAGTCCTACGACAATTGTGGCCATCAAATTGTTCCTTGATGCGAAGTCACAGCAACAAGACACGCCGCAAGCACATCGGAAAACAGGACTGAGGCATTGCGATTGCCGTCCAGTTCGCGAACAAGTTCACGATGTCGACTCTCGGCCTTCGCGAGCTGAGCTTCGAATAATCGAACGATTCGCTCATCGCGATTGTTTGTTCTTGCAGTGTTAATTCGCGTGTTAATTCCCTCGGTTTGAAGTTGAAACTCATCATCAAGAACTTGTTTGCGGCGAAAATATGCGGTCTCGTTTTCTCTTTGCTCGCGACGTCGCAGTTCTTGATTTCGCAAACGGGCCACAGAAATCATTTTTTTCCAGCTTGCTTCTTCAAATCCTGATAACTCGCCCCCGGTCCATTCTTGACCTGCCTCTAAAACAAGAAATAGCAATCTCTCAGAATCCTCCGGATCGAGTATCTGCCCTCGCTCGATTGAAAAGGCTACGGGTTCAATGAGTGTACGCTTCCGAATACCGTTTAGCGTATGCGCCCAAACCGCGACCAAATATCGGCCACACTTGAATTCGCTTGCTTGTTCGGTAGTAAGCAACGCTTTACCAACACGCGAGTTTGGCTCACTCAATTGCTCGCGTAGTCCCATCACTGCAGCCTTAATCAATGGATGGGATACATTTAGCAATTCAAGCGATGAATCACGAAACGCAAGATCACCATCAGCCGTTAGTCGTAGCGGAAGAGATGAGCTTCTAGATGGCAACGATCGGTCGGTCGTGGTGTCTTGCAAATCACGTCTAAGTGCTTCGTTGATTCGCAAGTAGTGTGTCTTGTTCTGTTTTGGTTCCTGCCATAACTGGCAATCAGGGTGCCTTCTATGCAGCCACGCTGTTAATAACGCGAGAAGTGAAGATTCTGTGACATATCTTCCGAGGCGCCCGATACGCTGTAGCTCGTCCCGGATATATTCCTCGTGGCCAAATAACTCGGTAGAGGATTTCTCAAGGGCTTCCAGTTCTGTCCGATTATTTTCAATTGCTCGTGCTGCAAGTTCAACTCTACGATCGGCTTCCTCGGGGGTTAGAACACCCGAGACATAGTCCCGCTGTAAGTTCTGCATCTCTTTACCAAGGATGCTTTCAAGGTCACCAATGCTCTCTTCAAAAATGCGAATTCGGTCGTAGAGTCGGTGGAGAATTCGATCTTCGACAGAACCTTCCACCACAAGGTTATGGATATGAACTACGGGGCTTTGCTGACCGAAACGATCAATTCGACCGATTCGCTGCTCCACAACCATGGGATTCCAAGGAAGGTCGTAGTTGACGAGATGGTGGCAAAACTGAAAATCCAAGCCTTCACTTCCGACCTCTGTTGAGACAAGCACATGAATGTTGCTGTCTTCGCGAAACTGGCGCATTCGAATTGCGCGTTCGTCTCGTTCAGGTTGGAGTGGACTAGATGGAATGTCGCCATCGATTCTTAACGAGGCGACATTGAGTTCTCGAAGTCGCTGTTCCAGATACCTGGCGGTTCCCTTGAAGAACGTGAATATCAGTACTTTGAAGTGCGGCTCGTCGCGGCGAATCTCATTGATAATCTCCCTTAGCATTTGAAACTTTGAGTCATCTGGCGATGCTATTGAGGGAATTGGTGACGTACTTGTATTTGGCGACAGCTCACCCACGTCGCTGGGTGCGATATCGGTCAATTCAACGGCGTCATCGTCGTCAGTAGCAACTGAATGAGCGGTCAACGCCGCAGGTAAACAACTCGCCGCCTGCCTTGCTCGCTGCAATTGCCCCAACGACATTCGATTCGTAATCCAGCCACCACTGGAAGCCCCCTCAATGAGCTTTGTGTAAGCAACGTTTTCTGCGTCAGACCATCGACACTTCCAGACTGTCGCTCTGCGAGTAGGTGCGTGTTCCTTGACGTCACGTTTTCTGGTTCGCGTGAGAATTGTAGAAAGCGGATGCAGTTCTTGAACTCGGCGCTCAAGATCGACCCAAGCTCGCTGGTCCGAGGGCGGCTCCTGCTCCAGTTCTCGAATTAGCGGATCGACGCGCGGATCACCCGATGTGGATGAGAATCGCTTATGGAAGATCGCACGCAACCGCTTCGCGACTTCTGGCAATCTTGCGGCATCGCGCGTCCGTATTATTGCGGCAGATCGCAGCACCCCTTGATGTGCGCGAAGTTGACGTTCGAAGACGTCAGAATCTCGAAACTCGGTGGGCCGAAGAGCGTTGAGTAACGTGTAGAGGTCTCTTGTTCTGAGCTGGAGTGGTGTAGCTGTCAGCAGGATCAAGGCGTCGCCCAATCGAGCCAGGTCACTAAGCAATCCGGAAGCCAGTGATTCCGGATTGCGGGCGTGATGTGCCTCGTCCACCACGATCATCTCAATCTGCGGGATCTCAGCATTGAATTGGTCGCGCAGTTCTTGATTTCGCAGTGTCTGAATCGAGACGATCGCGCGCAGCCTACCACGACCTGGATTCTGCTTAATGCGTTGCAGATACGCCCTCAGACCTTTGCGATCGTAGATTTCAAAATCCTGGCCGAACTTCCGATTGAGTTCTTCCCGCCACTTCTCTCGTAGTCGTGACGGACAAACAATCAGAACACGCTCCAATGGTCGTCGAGCTTCGAACTCAGTCAGAATGAGCCCAGCTTCGATGGTCTTTCCTAGACCTACTTCGTCAGCGATGAGTATCCGCCGATCTGGAGAATCCAAGAGCTTTAATAGTGGCTTGTACTGGTAGGGTTCGAACAGAATCCGGCTTGCGCGATACGAGTAGACGGTACTCTGATTTGAGTGAGTAATGCGTTCCACAGCGAGCGCAGTTCGAAACGCTTGAACCGTCCCCCAGTGTCCCTTCAGGACGAGTGACTGAACGGTTTCGTTAGGTGCGTCGAGCGCGACCAACTCCTCTTCAACGACGTTGTCGAGTCGGCGATCAAAGCGGACTTGATACCAATATTCTCCGCCGTCGAGCTCACCATCGGTTTCGACGCGTCCGGATTCTCGGGTGGATCTCAGAAGGACAGTTTGTGCTTTTTGGAACTTTGGCCCTGTCATTCCCGTATCCCACTCCACTCAAAGGTCAAATCGGCTGTCCGCACAATGCCAGTACTGGCATTCGATTTCAACGCGTGAGAGGTGGCAAAAGTTCAAATTTGAACGACTAGGCAGTTTTCGTTAAGGCACCCGCAAACAATTCGATCGAGATCGTTTTTTCCCAAATCGACCGCTGGTTTATGTTCTCGCATCATGGAACATAGGCCTCTATTAGGGCTTCCTTCTGGATCAGATCGAATGCTTTGGACTTGAGGGCCAAAGGGAATTGGCATTGTCGCGTCCTAGGACACATTTGCGTTCTCCTTAGGTTTCCGCCGTGCGCCGTATCATCTCAAACACTCTCTTTTCGCCACGATTCCAACACTCCTCGTGATGCCCGTGCTCCGATGAGAACGAATTCTGCCACTCAAAATAGGCTGCCTCATTGACCAAATGCTGAAGTCCACCGGAAACAAGCGATTGCACGGACTTGACAATCAAATGCCCAATTCCGTCCGACGCTCGGCCGTCTAAAGTCGTAATCGCGCCATGTGAAAACGCATCCCGCGCCTTAAGCGCAAGTCGCAAGGTTCGCTTGGCAGCAGGACGGTCGGTTTGATCAACAGGGGAGATGATGTGGTCCAAGATCGTTTCCGTACAAAGCCCCGTAGCCCTCGCATCGAGCATTCGATATTGACACTTGAGCTGGTTTGTTCCATTCGGTCTGCTCACCTGCAGCACCGAGTGTCCGAGCACGTGAACCGTCAAGCGGTAGATTGCCTCGAATACTACGCCCAAGGCCATGAAACGCGGGATCGACTCATTGAATGGGCGCTGCAGCCAGCCGATAAATCCAATCAAAAACGGTTGCTTGAGCGCTGGCATCATGGAATTCAGGTAGCGAGAAACGTATCCCAGCCACTCCAAACCATTGCCGGTCAAAAAATCGACGGGCAGCCGATATCCAAAGTCAACTTCATCTGGCGTGAGCACGAAACTTCTCGTCCAAGCCAGATCTGCATCGGTCAGCGTCGCGCGCGATGCAATCTCCTGGTCGACTTGTTGTAAGCAGGCCATACACACCGAGGAAATATTTTCCGGCATGTACGTGTCGATGGCAAGCAGTGGAAACCGTCGAGCGTTGGCAATCGGGAGGCGTGTGTCGAGAGACTTGCCCTCTATTTCCAAGAGGTTGCCGTGCATGATCCGATTTCGAATGTTCGCTCGACTGGGATCGTAGATTTGCCGCAGAGCTTCTTCCAACGCTGGCGTCGGGTTCAACTTACTGAGCCATTCCATGACGCCGAGTGGATGCCCTGACGCGCGAATGTGAGTCACCGACTGATTCGTCGCCCAAGAGCGCAACAGTTGCTCGATGCAAGCTAAAGCGAGATAGGCGAGAACCGTGTGCTCGTAGAGTCGATAGGCGGCGTCGCGGCCTTGGTGTAGCTGCTCTGATGTTACATGGCCCCATAAGTTCTTGGGAACATGTGACTTACTGTCGATCGGCAGAATCGAATGCAACAGGCCGTTGCCAGAGGCAATCTGTCGCGATTCGGCAGCGGTTGTCCCGAGAAGCTGAGTGAATGCCTCGTGATGAAGCCTAACTCCTCCCGAAGCGTTGACATGCGGAACTGGCGTGTCTTCGACGCCGGATGGAGATATGAACTCAGGAACACGAACAAAGAATCCCCGCAGACCTAGCGGCTTCTGCCGGGGTTCATTGAAAACCTGTCGTACGAGGCGAGCTTCTGGAAGCTGGCATGTCCAGAAATAGCCCGTAAGTAACAGGCCGTTGAGCAGCAACCTTTCCGGGTCGCACCCCGTGGAGTAGTTGCGTGCGTGGATCCGCCGAGCGAGTTCGTTTGCAATTTCACGCCAAAGCCTCGGAAACGGATTCTCAGCCAAGATGGCACCACTCATCGGAGAATTAATGAGTGTAGGAAGCACGTTTGATAGTCGTTTTTGCAATGCTCCCTTACCCAGCTTTGGCAAACCCACCGCGCCTAGTTGTTCGTTTAAGCAATCCGAATTAGGCCGCAGTACTTCAATACAATCCTTCAATGTTTGCGAATTGTTCGGTAGCAAATGGCTTCGATACAGTGGTGAATCGAGGTCGTCCCAGTGTCTAGGCAGTTCGACGGTCGTCAAGTCGATGAGATCGCAGGCATGTTTTCCCAGCTTTTGATGCAAATATTTTCGCCAGGTCTTGCCCCAAAGATCACAACCAGAGGCTCTGAGAATATCGAGAAGGCGGTCTTCAATGGTGCTCATGGCGATTTTGACTCGTCGTTGCTTATTCGTCGTCGGCACTAAGTCGCGGTCCTATTGGTCGAAGACTGGGATCTGTCCGGTCTCAAATAGCTTGCCTTGGACTTCACGGCCGTTTTCCTTTGCCTTGGGCCGAGGATGAAAAGTGCTGCTTGCCGGCGAGGGAGTGCGGCCTCCGATTTCATCAAGTAATGCTGCATAGCCTTCGGGGCCGAGGAGGTGGCGGGCGTGGAGGTGGCATTCACGCCATGATTCCTCGGCGGGTTGAGCGAGTTGCCAGTCGTAGAAACGCGGGCCGAAGCAGGCTCGGACGGGTTGCGGTTCCAAAGCGCGGTCGTCGTGGCCCAGACCGTAATCCGCCAGCCGCAGTGTCTCGGGGAGTTGCCAACCTTTGCCGTCGTTCTGCGAGCAGAAGGCCGCGATGCCACGTTCGACATCTCCACTCTGCTGAGCGATGTGCTGTTGCAAGTCGTGAAACGCCACCAGCCACAACACCGTCAACCGCTGTTCCGGCGGTTTGTCTTTGTCGACTCGCCAAAAACCTTTGGGATCGAGCGAAGCCTGAAACCGTTTGTCCGAAATGGTTCCCGTCGGATGATCGCAATCGCGAAGAATCCATTTCATGTCGGAGAGGTCCAAGCCGTACAGCGTCGATACGACTGCCTCAACGATGGCTCGAAGCCGAACGCGTTCGTGGGGCGTTACGGCGATTTGAGCTTCGATGGCAAAATCGGCGACGTTTGGAAGTAACTTGGCCAACACCAGCCACATCGGCGCGAAGAATCGATGGTCAAGCGAAAGTGAAATGCAATGTTGACACCAGTCCGGGAACGCTCGAGGACGCGGCAGGACCGGAACCTCGAGAATGTAGTGGAGGTCTACGTGGT
>OMIV01000062.1 GCA_900299185.1 Planctomycetaceae bacterium | reverse complement strand
TTGCTCAGCACGGGCTGCTGATTAACGACGGTGAAGGAGCGCGTGATCGAGCCCGTTGCTCCGTCGCTGTCGGTTGCATCGACGCGGACTTCGTAGACGCCGTCATCGAGCGGAGTGAACTCGAACGTCGCGAGATTCGTCGCGGTCGTCGGCGTGAAAGGCTGCCCGTTGAAGAGCACGGACCATTGATAGCTGAAGGAATCGGCGGTGCCAGGATCGGTCGGCGGATCGTTGAGTCGAATCAACGATCCCTCAATGAGCCCGCCATCGCTCACGACGTTGATGCTCGGCACGGGCGCGACATTGAGGACAGTCAGTGTCGACGGCGTTGAGAAGACGATGCCGCCGTCTCCGTCATCGATTTTCAATCGCACCGGGAAGACGAGCCCGTTCTGCGTGCCGTTGACGATGCCGAGCGCATTGAGCTGCGCCCAACTGAGCGTGACGGTCGGCAACGCTCCGCTGCTTGCTCCGAGCACCGACTTCTCGATCGGTTGTCCTTGCGCGTTCGGCACGGTGATGAGGAAGGTATAGGCGAGCGGATCGCTCGCACTTCCGGCGTCGGTTGCGGCAGCGGTCAGCGCGAGGCTGCCGCCTTCGTTGATCACGTACGGTCCCGGCGCGGATGTAATTTCCGGTACCGCGTTCGCGACTGTGAAGCTCAAGGTGTAATCGGTGAAGGCGCCTTGCCGATCTTCGACACGGGCTCGAATGGTGCGCGAGCCGTTGTCGCTGAACGTCTTGAGGATCGAACTCGTATAGGAAGCAGGAACATCGTCGGCGTCGAGGAAGTCGCCGTCGTTGTTGAGATCGAAGCGATAGACAAAGCCGGCGGCGTGATCGACGCTCGACGGATCAACGGCGTTCTCAAGCGCGAGTGTGAGTGAGTCGCCCTCAGTCACGGCACCATTGGGCGAGCGAACGAAGCTCGCGGACGGAGCGGCATTCGTGACAGTCACAGACTTCGTGCCAATGTTGGACGAGACGAGTCCATCGACATCAACGGCGGCGACTCGAATGACGAACGGCGTTGCTGAGTCTTCGACAAAGACATGCGTCCGTTGAAAGAGATTGGTCGGCGTGCCGGTCGGGAACGGGATGCGTTCGATCGGAGTTCCGTCGCCCCAATCGAGCAGCACTGCAGTGATGGGGTCGGCTCCAAAGTTCGTGAAGTTTCCGAAGGGAACGCGCAAGTTGTAGATCGCGCCTTCAGCAACAGTCCCTGCACCGAACAGACTCGAAATGACTGGCGGCAGATCGTTGACGGTCACGTTGAGAGAGTTCGCTGAGTACGTGCCGTCCTCATCCGTCGCGCGGGCGGAGATCGTGAAACTGGCAGGACCGTCAACGAAGACGTGCGAGACAGCAGAGGGATTGCCGAAAACGGTTTCCTCGTTCGAACCGTCGCCCCAATTGATGACCCACTGCGAGATCGTTTCATTGCCGGGATCAGTGCTCGCGAAGTTGAGCGTGAAGAGCGAGCCCTCATTCACGCTGCTGGCACCGCTGATGCTGAGTGTCGGAGCGACTTCGGTCACAACGACGGTGACTTGATCCGAGTAAGTCGTGCCCGATAGCGAGCCCGAGACCTGCACAACGTAAGAGCCGCTATCGACCTTTGCTCCGAGCGAATCCGTTGCCGGGAAGACAAAGCTGCTGCCGGTGCCCGTCGCAAACGTGCGACCGTTCGCGGCGACAACTTGCCATAAGAGATTCGTGACTCCGACCGCGAGCGTACTGCTGAGCGTTGCCGTTTGGCCTTCAGCGATCGTTTGATCCGAGCTTGCAGCGATGACGCGCTGACTGACGAAGTCTTGATTGAGAGCCAGCGCTGCACTGCTCGACAACGTGCCGCTGAGTGTTGTTGCTCCCGTCGGGCGCCATCCCATTGCTGCTTGAGCGGCCGCATCGGCAACGATGACTCGATAGGCTGCTAGTGGCACACTGCTAAAGCTGTAATTGCCATTGCAGTCAGTCAGCGTCGTTACTTCGAACGTCGCAGCGTTGTTGTCGGTATCGAGCCCGACGGTCCAACCTTCAAGACCGCTGCCGGTATCGGACTTAATTCGCCCGGCAATGAAGCCCGACGAACCGATCGCGACCGGTATGACCTGCGTTGTGATGCGTCCGGCACCGTCGCTCGCCGTGACATTGATGCGTGCAGTCCCGGAGAAATTGCCGAGATTCTCGACGATCAATTGATCGCCGCGCACCTGCGCTCCGACGATCGAACCGATGTCGCCAGCTAAACCCACTAAGGCCACTTGAGCCGCGAACGTCACAGGGCGCGAGAACGTGAAGAACGGGTCGCCGGACAGAGAACTACCCGCCGCGTAGTCTCGAACCAATGCGCCCGTTGTGAGGTTGAATCGCGAGATGCGATGCGCGGCGCTCACCGTGAAATCGGCAACGAGAACATACAGGTCGCCGTCGGGACCGATCTTCAGACTTCGAGCCGCTTGCTGACCGGAGTAAGTGGCAAGCGTTCGCAGCGTTGCTCCCGTGCGGCCATCAATTTCGATGACCGAGGAGTTCGAAATGACGATCCAATTTCCGTTGGGAGCCAATGTAAGGTCACGAAGACCGCCAACATTCGAAAGGAGGCCGAGGCGCTGCCCCGTGCGGCTATCGAACCGAGTGAGACCTTCTGAGGAAGCAACATACAGATTCGCATCGGCACCGACGGCGATCCCAAACGGTGCGTTCGCCGTTGTCGCGAAGTCCGCTCCTGATCGACTAGAGGACGGCTTCGCGGCACCTGTTTGACCGTCGTATCGCATGATGCGCGTATTGCCGTGACTGACGACGAACAAATCGCCGTCGGGGCCGAAGACCATTCCCTCGGGGATGAAGAGATCGGGACTCGTCGCAAATCGGAATGAACCGCGAATTCCCAATGACGCTGTCGTCGGTTGATCGCCTGCAAAACGCAAGACTTCCGCACGATTCGCCGACGCATTGAATTGCGCGACATAGAGATTGCCGTCCGGTCCCCAAACAACGCCGCTCGGATTATCGAGCTCGCTGCCGATGACGAACGACGAACTGGCTCCCGTCTGAGAATCAATAGCCGTGATGGCAGTCACCGATGATGAGCTCTCCTCCGTCGTGACCAAGATCGTGAAGGGCGTCTCGGCATCGGTTGCAAACAGTGGCACGGCCGCGCGACTCGTTGCTGTCGCGGCCTGCGGCAGTACGGGCACCAACACCGGCGCAGACACATTCGGAGTGAGCGTCAATCGCTCGACACCTTGCGCGGCGAGCAGCTCAGTCGCGACCGCACGCGAGACTTCGTGAAGTGGATTCTCGCTGACATCGAGCACCTTCAGATTCGGTAATGCTGCGAGTGGCGTTGCATCGTTGAGACCTCTCACTCGCACCAGTCGCACCGCGTCCGCAGCGACCGAGCCATCATTGCGCGGGGGCATATAGACACGCAGCTTGCTCGCCGTGACGTTGATGGCGGCTCTAACTTCAGAGGCATCAACGTCGCCGAGCCGATTGAGCACGAGTCGCTGCCATGCTCGATCAAAACCCGCAGCCGAACCGGCTCGCGGCCAGCCGGGCACAACAACACCGTTCGGAGCAAATCGCTGATTGACGATTGAGGTCGCCTTCAACGTCACCCGGCCATCATTAGCGACGGTAAAGATCTCGTACTGCGCTTGAGCGCTGCGCGACTCATGTTCGGGCCATCTCACATCAATGACATAGAAGCCGGCTTCGAGATCATCGAACTCCCAATAGGATTGGTTCGAATTCGTTGGTTCCGCCGGATTCACGCGAGCGTCGCCAGCAAAGGCTCCTGCGTGCTGATCACCGATGACAAAGTCTCCGTCGAAGTACTGGACGTGCCCATTCGGGTTATTGAGGTCGGTCGAACCGACGCCGCTCGTGTTGTCAGCAACGATGATCCCAGTCAGCGGCATGAGATCCGAGAGGTTCTGACCGCGCAAACTCAATCGCTCGACCGACGACAGCAGATCGCGACCCGTGAGGTCACTCATCTGAATCGGCGCGTTGCTATAGACGAGCCGATCGAAGTACGCGTCGATCGCGTTCGCAGAGTTCGCTGTTGTCGGGTCAGACGGAGGCGTTGAAACGCCGAACGCGTCGAAGCTCGCTCCAATCGCGCGCTGCGCGGTAGTGAGTTCGACGCTCGTCGTTCCGACAACCGTTGTCCCACTCAGTAGTGTGAAAGTGAGCTGACCGCTGCCGCTCGTACCGGCAACCGGATCAAACCGGTAGCTCCATGTGAACGGCGTATTGAGCGCGTTGATAACTCGCAGCGGAGTGTTCGATCGCAAAACGGTGCCGTCGGCGAGAATCAATTGAGCCATGAAGCGATAGCCCGAGCCTCCGGACGGCTCGGCGAACTGCCATCCGATGAAGGAACGCGGCACGTCGCTCACCGAGAAATGCCCGACTTGAATGCCATTATTGAAGTTCGTCGGATTGGTGACGATGAACTCGCCCTCACCGCTGATGACATGATCGAGCGAGAGCGAGCCGCCGATGTCGGTGTCCGCGAAGTAGTTGATCTGACTGGTGCGAGCGAAGTGCCCGCCGATCTCGCCGCCGGGACCGCCGCCCGTGAAGTTGCTCGACCGATAGCCGTAGTTGCTGCCGCCGGACTGAGTCCCCACTGCCTTCCAATCGGCCGGTGCCGACGTTGTGAACGTCTCAAGGAAAGGATGCGGCTGCGGCTCATCAATGCTGACGGTCGCCAATGTCGGCTCGGTCGTTGAACCGGTTGAGTTCAAGAAGCTGAAGCTGACGAACGGATTGAAGTCGGCACTCAGATGCTTCAACGCCGGCAGTGAATGCACTTGATCGAGGAAGAAGGCGCTATTCGAGTCGATTGCCAATGCCTCGAGCTTCAACATACCGAGCGGTGCACCAACGGTGCCGTCCGTCACCGCGCGTCCCGGAACGAGCTGATAAGTATCGACGATGCGATTGTTCGAAAGATCGAGCGAGCGCAGGTTCGTCGCGTACTCGATACCGTAGAGACTCGTGATGCCGCGGTTGCTCGCGTCGAGCGTCGTCAACTGCGCAAGTTGACTGGCATGTAGCGGAACTGACAGGCGCGGCGCTTGATCAAGTCCGAGCGTCTGCGGGATGCCGAGTGCATCAGCGATTGCGCTCCGCAATCCGGCATCGGCAATCGTGACGACGGGATCGAGGTCCGCGAGTACGGTCGGTCCCGTCTCGCGCGCTGGCGGCGGCGTTACGAGTTCCGTCGATGTGACGTCGCGCACTACCGAGCCGGAGTAGCGCACGCCGTTCGAATCGACGGCATCCGCCACAAACCGATCATTGCCGCCGTCACCGAAGAGCTGATCGAGATCTTCATTGCCGGCAATGGTGTCATCGCCATCGCCGCCATGAATGAGGTCGCGGTCGGGATCCTGTCTCTTATACACATCTGACGCTGCCGACGAAGGCTTA
>OMIV01000061.1 GCA_900299185.1 Planctomycetaceae bacterium | reverse complement strand
GTGGAGAACGTCGTGTAAGGGTCAAGATACGACGTGCGTACGAAGGCCTGCGCCGCCAGGTGGAAAACAGCCTCGGGTTTAGCCCGCCGGAACTCTTTCTCAAGTTTCTCCAAGTCACGAATGTCGCACTCGCGGCTGTCAATGTCATTGGCGAGGTTGAGCAATGTGAAGTGGGAGGGATTCGTCTGCGGCGCCAGCGCAATGCCGGTGACTCGTGCTCCGGCGTGCGCAAGCAACAAGGCCAGCCACGACCCCTTGAATCCGGTGTGCCCGGTGATGAGCACGCGGCGACCCTTGAATCGTTGTAGATCGTTGGCTAGTGACGCCATGGGGCTTCATTCTTGCGGTCGAGTTCGTTAAGTAATTCCCAGTCTCGGTAGGTATCCATGCATTGCCAGAAACCCTCGTGCGTATACACCGCCAATTGCCGATCAAGAACCATCTGGCGCATGGGATCGGCCTCGAGCACGAGATCTTCACGCTCGTTCAGATACTCAAAGAGCTTCGCTCGACAGACGAAATATCCCCCGGATATCAGCCCGGCGGATGCCTGTGGTTTCTCGTTGAACGAGGTTGCGAGTCCGTTGGAATCGACCGCGACCTCACCAAATCGGCTGGGCGGTCGCACGGCGGTCAATGTCATCGCCGCAGTGCGAGACTGATGGAATTGCAGAACCTTGTCAAGCGGAACGTCAGAGACTCCATCGCCGTAGGTGAGAAAAAAGTCGTCAGTACCGACAATCTCGCGAATTCTCCGAATACGAGCACCAGTCATCGTTTCGAGCCCCGTATCAACCAAAGTGACGGAGACATCGCTCCCGTTTGGCAAGACATAGGACACCGTTTCAATTTGTTTGTCTGTCTGACCGCCGAAATGGCCGCGGAGCACGTTGCCCAGATACCCGAGACACAGCACGAAGGTGCGGTGACCATAGAACGCGTAGTGCTCCATGATGTGCACGACGATGGGGTGTGGTCCAACAGGAATCATCGGTTTGGGCACAGTGTCGTCGACACCACGGATGCGTGTGCCTTTACCGCCGCAGAGAAGAACGACGTTCATTGTCTCCTAGCAATCTGTTCTCTGATTGTCGTTCTAAGAATGGAATTTCTCGGGTCGAGGTGCATCAGGTGGAAGCTGTCCTCTGGGCGACCACCCATACTGGATTCGCAACGGAGAATCCATCGACGAAGGAAGTCTTCAATTTCGGGCTCAGAGGTTGCAGAAGTCCAATACTCTCCGTCCGCTGCAACATTCAGCGGATAGCCGTAAGTCAGATCACCCGAGCTGATACCAAGCAATTTTAGGCGATTCGAAAGGAATGCGACGTTCTTACCGAGTGCACGCATCTCGTAACCCAAGGTGCTGTCAATTGTCACGAGGTAATCAAATCGGTCGGCCATTGCGTAACCGTCACCTTTTTCGTGACAGAGAACATCAGCGTGATCTCCAAGGACTTCCCTAAAGAAGTCTGCCTCAATGCTGCGTTCATCTGATCGCTTGCCGATGATCTGAAAGTTGGCGCCAAGTTCAGTAGAGACTCGCGCGAGGGCCCGCGCAATGAGAGCATCCAGTGCGAAGAAGTCGGCATATGAAATCACATTCCGACCAATTCTCATGAATGGATGCCGGTTGCCCTGAATGTGTTCTGTAGGAACCTCATTCTTATTAGGGAAGGAGACGATGAAACCAACTGACTTACCTGTTGGTCGGTGGGGAAGTGTTGTTCGCCTCGCAGCGTACGCGTTGGCGCGCAGGCTTCCGTGTTGAACAAATCGTGTCGTGATGTAATCGCCGAGAAGAATGGGCTCTGCTGCCCCGAAGCAGAAGTAAACATCCACCATCGGCCTTGACCGCTCTGACAGCCGACGCAAATCATCAATGAACCCGCAGCCACTCGCTGGCCCAACATTGTGTCGCACGCCGTTTTGAATGACAAAAACTGGAATGTCTATGAATCTGCTTAGTGCGTAGGCCTCAATATTGGTGTCATGCCAGACGAGGATGACTCGTGCATTCGCAAGTTGAATGTAAGTGCGATAGTAGTCCCAGCGTGAGAAGCGGAAGTGAGAAAATGACTTGAGCAGTACGCGAACATTGACAAGTTGGCTCACTAGTGGCAGCGATGAGATTTCGAATTCGTCGGCAAGGAGTTCTGGCGCCGATACCTCTGTGCCTCCGAACTGAAGAACCTCGGATTGCGGAATTCGCTCGAGTGAAAGACGCGTCAGGACGCGTATGATGCGCAGGATACTCAATTGTTCTCGATTCCTCCGTCGAAAAGGGCTCGAGCAAGATTTAAGTCGGCTTCGGTATCAATCTCAATGCTGCGTTCGTTAGGCATCACAACACAACCGATCCGTCCAAAGAACCGGTGCTTGCGTGCCAAGAAGTCTCCTATAGAGATCAGATAGGCACCACCATTCTCGGCAAACTCTGAGTATCCGAGGTCTTGCCTCCGCAGACGCTGTGCAGAATCGTGATTGACTCCGTGGAGAGATCCATCGCTGGTTTCTCTCCAAAGAAATAGGTGTGAGGGAGACACAGTTAGTGCCGTGTCGAACCTGCTGCGGAGCCCCGCAAGCGCTCGAAGATCACTGCCCAATAGAAATGGCGTGGTCGGTTGAACCAGGATCACATATCCATGATCAAGACCTGCTTCGTGAAGATAATGCAGCAAGACGCTCTCGCTTGAGGCTTCGTCTGAAGCGAGTTCGCTCGGCCTCATGAGCACCTCGGCTCCTTCACGACGTGAGAGATCTGCAATATCCGAATCATCGGTGCTTACTGTGATGGTTTCCATCACACCAGACGCCAATGCGGCCCGAATAGATCGCGCAACGAGAGGAATGCCGCCGACCTCTTGCAAGTTTTTGCGATGAACGCCCTTCGAGCCGCCACGGGCTGGAATCAGACAGCGTGGTGCAGATGTATCCATATCAGTCGCCCTCAAGTTCGAGGTACACGACGCAACTTCGTCAACACCGCTTCTTCACTCGTGAATCGAAACTTCACCCCATCGCCGAGAGCAGATTCGAGTGTTCGAATATCCCGAACGAGACGCGCGAGACCCTGTGGTTCGACGCTTGCCGCATGGTCGGTGCCCCACATCGCTCGATCCAGAGTGATGTGTCGTTCGATGAATACGGCTCCCAGAGCAACCGCCGCAACGGTGGTTTGAAGACCGGTTTCATGTCCTGAGTAACCGACAGGAACTCCGTAGCGGACACGCAGTGTTTCGATTGCTCGCAGATTGAGCTCCTCAGGCTTGCAAGGGTATGTTGATGTCGCCTGACCGAGAATCAGTCTGTTCTTATCTAGTAGTGCTACTGCATGGTCAATCTCAGCGAGAGTCGACATTCCAGTTGACATGATTGCAGGCTTCCCAGTAGTGCAGATTGCTTGCAGAAGTTGATCGTCAGTGAGACACGCTGATGCAACTTTGTGAACCGGAACAGCAAGACGTTCGAGAAACGTAACAGAAGGAATATCCCACGGCGAGGCGAACCACAAAATATTCTTCGTCTTGCAATACTCGTCGATTGCTGAGTATTCCCTTTCACCGAACTCAATTCGCTCCTTGTATTCCAAATACGTCATTGTTCCCCAGGGAGTTTCGCGCAGAATCTCTGCTTGTTCCGGCGGAACACAGATGGCGGGCGTACGCTTCTGAAACTTCACCGCATCACAACCGGCTTCGACGGCAACATCAATGAGTTGTTTTGCAATGGCGAGTTCGCCGTTGTGATTGATACCTATCTCTGCGATGATGAAAACGGGATGACCGGGTCCGACGAGCCTGTCACCGATCGCAACTGCAGGTAAAACCATGTTCATGCCGTGCGAACCTACTGTTTGGCTTCTCGGGACTGATGAATTGCATCAGCCACTTCACGAATTGCACCGTTTCCGCCTGGCCTGACTGTCACATATCGCGCGCAGGCAATGGCAGACGGATGGGCATCGCCCGGGGCTATCGCGAGGCCGGTATGACGCATGCATTCAAGGTCATTGATGTCATTGCCCATGAATGCACTGTGTCCGATTTCGACGCCGATTCTTGTGAGCCACGCAACGAACTCTGGCAGTTTTTCGTCACACCCCTGAATCACCTCAAGAGAGAGTTTCTTGGCTCTGGCACTTACGACAGGATTTCGCTCTTTAGAGATGATGATCATGTGAACGCCAGCATCGCGGAGCAACCCGATGCCCATGCCGTCGGAGCGGCTGCACACCACAGTCTCTTCGCCCGTCTCTGACACCCAGACACGATCGTCGGTGAACACACCATCAAAGTCGAATGCAATCGCCTGCACGTGCGACCACTCTGCAGTTTTCATCGCTCAGCCAGCTCCCTGACCTGCGGCCTGCAAGGTGAGAAGAAAGAGGAGTGAGAAACCTACGCCGAGTCCGATGCCGGCGGCGCCGGCTACTGCCAAGAGTGGGAGGAGATGGAGAGGTGGTTTCGCACGACCTCGTCTGACTGGCAGAGGCTCAAGACGCAAGACCCGGGTCGGCTGTGCGGCCATTGACTTCTGGCGCGGTTTCGCACCCCGTGCGAGCAGGAGCAAGCCCAACACGGCCACCACGCCTACGAGGCTCATTCTGCTCGTAACCTCGGTGACGGTCATGGACGCCACAAGCAACGACGTCGTCAGCACGGCGACCTCCAGCGTACCTTTGCCACCGCCCCCACCTCCCGCACGGGCGTCGTCCGCGCGTCGTGTGTGGTGGGCACTGCCGACCGTCACGGTCGCTTGGTTGATGATGCTGATTGTGGTGGCGGCAGCACTCGTGCCGATGCGACTGTGGGAGATAGCCCCGGGCTCCGCCGAGTCGGTTGCAGATCGCATGACATTTGGCGACGATGTTGCCGAGTTTGCTACGCGATATCCGAGCGACGCCGACACACTCTTTGTCACTGCCCTCGGTAGCAAACTGACGCTGCTTGACACATTCGCAGCTTGGCTCGATGATGACGTTGAAGTCTTGACTTTCGAGGAACGCTTCGGCACACAGACCCCCGCTCAACAACGCGCAGCAAATTCGCAAGCGATGATTTCCTCGAAGCAGGTAGCCGAGTTCGTGGCGTTCACTCGACTTGGAATCGAATCGGAATTTACCTACGGAGATGTAGTCGTTGATGAGTTGGTGTGCGAAGACGCGCCACGACCTCAGAGCGCCTGCCTACAGCTGTTGATCGATGACATCATCGTGACCTTCGACGGCAAACCGACGCCTACTTTGCCGTCGCTCATCGATGTTGTCTCTGGGCGTAAACCTGGCGATGTGGTATCCATTGAAGTTCTCCGAGCTGGGGGAGACGAACCAATCGCTCTGCGGGTCGAGCTCATCACCGCACCCGACGAAAGTGGCCGAACGATTATCGGCATCATGCCGCGCGATACCCGCTCGATCAAGACGCCATTTGAGATCGGTATTGATACCGACTCCATCGGCGGACCTTCGGGTGGTCTCGCCTTTACGCTCGCTCTCCTTGACGAATTGTCACCCGGTTCTCTGACCGGCGGCAGCATCGTTGCTGCCACTGGCACCATCAACGCTGACGAAACCGTCGGTGCGATTGGTGCAGTGCGTCAGAAAGCCGTTGCCGCCCGCGATGCGGGCGCGCGAATCTTCCTCATACCTGCTTCTCAGTCAGCCGACGACATCAGTGCTGCAAGAAGAATCGGCGGTGCAGCGATGCGTGTCGAAACAGTGGCAACTCTGCAAGACGCGCTCGACATTCTGCAGCAAATCGGTGGCGACCCGTTCGAGAGTGCCGCGCCGAGCGACTGACGCAGGCGTATTCTTGAGGGCATGGCCCTTGACATCCAGCGACCCGACCCGTCGTCGCCGGCTGCCGTGGCGTCTGCCCAGTTCACGTTGGTGCGGCGTGGATACAGCGAAGAAGAAGTGCGCGACTTTCTGCGGCAAGTGTCGGTGGAAATCGGTCGACTAATCGAACGTGAGCGATTCCTCCAGAACGAATTGAAGGCGCTGCAGGCGCGCGGCCCCGTGGATGTGAGCACAATTGATGAAGCAGCGGTTGCCGAGCTCTTGGGCGCCGAAGCTGCACGGGTGCTGACTGCCGCACGTGAGGCCGCCCAGGCCATGCGCGATCGAGCTGCCGAGTCGGCGGAAACCATCGTGCGCGAGGCCAGCCGCGAGGCAACGCGCCTGCTCGAAGAAGCCAACACTGAGGCGTCGCGCCGCCGAACGGACGTCTCGAGTGAAGCAGAGCAGGAAATCGAGCTCGCCAAGCAGCAGGGTCGAGAGATGGTTGCTGAGGTTCGTGAATATCGCGAACGGGTGCTCGCCGATGTCGCTCGGCGCACTGAAGAAGCCCGGCGTGAGCTCGAACGGTTGGTGCAAGAGCGCGAGCGACTGATCACTGCATTTGAGCGTGCCCGTCACGCAGCAACCGGAGTGGTCGGTGATTTGAACGCCTTTGATGATGCGATTCGTGAAGTCGGAATTGTTCCGCCTCTGGCACCCCCGGATGCTCCGCCCCCACCGCGACCAACTCGCAATACAGACACCCAGTTCTTCGACGCCCGCAAGTTCGAAGATCCCAATGCTGACCACACACCCGACCGCGGCATCGCTACCGCTACGACACCGGTCGAGACCACAACGACGGACACTGACGAGCCGACACATAACGACGAGCGGGGGCATCAGGAGGACTCGATCCCGACTGACACGACCACAACTGAAGAGACCCCTGTAGTTGACGAACCGCAGTCAACTGCGCCCGAGTCGACGCTGGTCGACGAGGTACACACCGGCGAGACCATCGCCGAAGTTGTGAATCTGTTTGACCATCGCCGAAAAAAAGAGGAGACGGCCCCGAAAGTTGAGTTAACTCCCTTGCATCCAGTATTCGAGCGAGTAGAGGCGCAGCCCGTGCCAGCGGTGCCTTCAACGACCGATGCACCAGTGGAGAATGTAACGGGCGGCGACAAGGTAGACGAGTTGTTTCAGCGCCTCCGCGCTGCGAGTTCTCACCGCGTGGCGACCGAAACGAGCACCGATCTCGCCAAGTCGGAGTCAGAAGCTCTGCGCTCCGACCAGGCGATATTCGAACATCGCGCTGCGACGATCGCAACAGTGCACTCCTCGATGATGCGCGTTGCCAAGCGACTGTTGGCCGACGATGAGAATGCGATCATCACCCATCTCGGTGGCAAGCGCACTGCACTTCATCCCGAGGCGGTGTTGCCGGAGATGGAGACGCAGTCACGTCGGTACACCGATGCGCTGCGCGAAGACCTTGCAACAATTGCGGTTGAGGCGGCACGCACGATTCACGCAGGTCGCCGTGCGGACTTACGCACGTCGGCATTTGATGGTGTGATGGATGGCGCTTCTCGAATCATCGTCAACGATTTGTTGCGCCATCTGCACGATCAAGTGCGGGTTGCACTTCAAGAACATGGCAATAATCGCGACGCACTCGTGGGCGCAGTACGAAATATGGTCAAGCGGCTGCGTCTTGAGAAGTTGAACAACGCGGTGACTGATGTCGCCCATTTCGCATACGCACGAGGTCTCTTCACTACATGTGACGCGAAGACCCTGGTGTGTTGGGTGGTTGATGCCGGTGGTCCAGCCTGTGCCGACGCACAAGACAATTCCCTCGCCGGCAAGATTCGCCACGGCGAGCCCTTTCCAACGGGTCATGTGCATCCACTTGCCCATGACGGTTGTCGCTGTCTCGTGATTCCAGCCGACAAGTAGCCTGACGCGCGATGCGCATCCCAGGGGATTTGCCTCGACAACCGCTGTTTCCGCGCGGTGGCTTTACTCTGCGTCGCCCTCGCCGAAGTCGGGTCGTGCTGTCGGTGTTGCTCATCGCACTCGTCATTCTCTTCGTTTCGGCGCGCAGCATCGCGGCGTTCTACATCGACATCCTGTGGCATCAGTCGTTGAACCGCACCGATGTGTTTTGGGGAATCCTGCTGTCGCGCGTCGGATTGGCGACGGCATTCACTCTGGTATTTGCCGCGGTTCTCGCGCTCAACATGTGGATTGCCGATCGTGTGCGACCAGCCACCCTGCCCCTCACGGCAAGTGAGCAGGCCCTGGCGGGATACCGCAACCTGACGCGCGGTAGGAGAGCCGTGTTTCGACTCGCGGTCGCGCTGGTGCTCGGGTTTCTTGTTGGTTCACCTGCGGCGTCGCAATGGCAAGACTGGCTGCTGTTCCGCAACGCCACGCAGTTCGGCTTCGTCGACCCGCTATTCGGTCAGGACGCCGGGTTTTATCTCATGCGATTGCCGTTCATCCAGTTCGTCGTCGATTGGGCCTTTGCCGCACTCATCTTGGTGGCGCTTGTTACGGCCGGTGCCCACGCTCTGAACGGCGGAATTCGTTTGCAAATTCAGGGCCGCAAGGTGACCCCGCAGGCAAAGTTCCACCTCAGCGTGCTGTTTGCGGTGATGTCACTGGTTCGCGCAGTGGATTACTGGTTTTCGCGATACGACCTGACTCGCTCGACGCGCGGTGTCGTACAAGG
>OMIV01000060.1 GCA_900299185.1 Planctomycetaceae bacterium | reverse complement strand
TCGTGCTTTCGCGCAGCGAAAGCCGACGTTCGCGCAACATCGCGTTGATCAACGACTGCGGCACATCCATCTGAGTCACCGAGTCCCCGAACTCGTAGTCCTTCGTTGCCGCGAGTTCGACCGCTCCTTCGCCGAGCACCGGGCCTTGATGCCGTCCCGTTCGAGACGCCTGCAAGTGGCTAAAGATCTGCTCGAGCAGCTTGCCTTGAAACAGTCGGTAAGCCTGCGGAGTCAGCTCAAAGCCGCGTCGGTTGCGTTCGAGTCCCTGCTGCTGAGCAAGCTGCTGTAACAACTCTTCCGCCTGCCGCTGCATCTGCGCGAGATCATCGAGCAAGCCTTCATCCGCGAACTCAGCAAGTTCATCGAGATCAATGATTGCGATCTGCCCCGACTTCACGGCCTCTTCGAGCTGCTTGAGCAAGCGGTCGATCGTTTCGAACTCCTCTTTGACCGCGAGGGCCTCCTCGATCGAAAGCGGCTTACGTCCGAGGAACTCGTACTTCGAAGCGAGCTCGTCGATCTGATACTTCGAGCCGAGTGCATCAACGACTCGCATCAACTGCTTTGCGAACGGTGCTTGATCGTTGCCCGCGCGCCACCACAAACGTTCGAGATCTCGAAT
The DNA here is from genome assembly GCA_900299185.1 of Planctomycetaceae bacterium. Taxonomy (GTDB): domain Bacteria; phylum Planctomycetota; class Planctomycetia; order Planctomycetales; family Planctomycetaceae; genus AM-0621. The sequence continues at coordinate 14,338 of OMIV01000060.1, read as the reverse complement.
CTGCTCGGTCTCGACGGCCTGCTTGAACGCGTCGTGCAGCGGCTCGGGCGGTTGAGTGTGCTCGGCCACTTTCTTGAAACGGCGGTTCGCGTCTTTGACGACTGACTTCGTTTCATACGTCTTGAGGATCTTGTTCTTCCGCGCGAGCAGTGACTCCATCAACTGCTGCAAGCTCGGCCCGAGCCCCGCGATCTGTCGAATATCGAGCTTCACCGCCCGAGCGAGTTCTTCCGGCGACAACTGGCTGAGATCCCCAAACTCAAGCATGTGCTCAAACGCCGGCGAGACGAGATCCGGCATCGGCTGAGTGGGACTCGGAAACGTCTGCGGGTCGTACTTCTGATAACTGTGAATCACACCGCCGAGCGGAGTTGCCGAAGTCATGTCGAGTTCATCCTGTGAAGTCGTCTGGCGACAACTTGTCTTGAGAGAGATGCCGAATGGCATGCACCAAAACTCGGTCTCCGTCGACCTCAAACACAATGCGATGAGTTTTCCGTCGTCCGATTCCAAACAACATCTCTCGCAACTCGATTGGCAGGTCGTCGGATTCAGTCGCCACAGGCCATCGCAGCGGATCGTGAGACAAAGAATTCAATGCCGCTCGGAACGATTGCAACCACTGTTGAGCCTGAAAGAGCGAGCGATTGCGTGCCCACCATGAAGAACTTTGGCGGACCTGAGATACGGCTCGCGGTGAAACGAGAACTTGGAATGTCATTGTGGAATTCCAAGTTCTCGATGAATCCGGTCAAACGCATCATCAACCGAGACGAACAATCCCGCCTCAAAGTCCCGCCGTCCCTGCACGACATCGGCAATTGTCTCGTCCCTTTCACGCCAAGCTTTCAGGCAATCCTCAAGCGAGCACTCATGCGTGGGATTAGACAGTCGACCGCGAGCGAAACGATGGAAAGCATCAAGCTCTTGAAGACTGCTGGGTTGCATTTCATTTTCTCCACAGTTGCGTGACTGATCGCTGAGAACCAGCAGGTAATGGCGAACGTGCAATGGCATCGTCACTTGATCGTCTTAGCAATTCAAGACGCGACTCGCCTTCAAACCTGGGCTCCCTGCCCTGAGTACCAACTCAAACTTTCGAGTGACAAACTTGTTGCAACGATACCTGAAGTGCAGTCCACAAGGACTTCAAAACTGGCGAGTCACAAGCAAAGGACGGATCCGACCATCTCAGTTCTGCTCGGTCCAGACGCACGACTCCGTGATTTCCAAACAGAGTCAGTTGAGCATCGCAGGTCGGGCCATGATTGATCGTCAAGACAATCGTTCGCCCGCGGTCATCGGTCCCCATGACGTGCAGCAAACCACCTCGATCCGACCGACGCACGCACCATTGCATAAGAGAGAACCGCGAGACTTCGTCGATCAGGTTGCAAGCAATTAAAGCCGCAGCATCCAAAGATGCTTCGAACGGAATCTGCCAATGCAGCCGAGCACTCACAATGACACCAGCTCGCCCCGTTGCGACGGCTTGAGTAAATGACGTTCGCAATTCATCAATGTCGATGTCTGTAGCAAACATGCGAGTTCCTTACGTCCGCAGATCGATTGAGGACGTGTTGCGGAATCAGTGAGAGATCATCGAGTGGATCGTTGCCGTGGCGTTCGCATGACTCAAGTCGGGATTGGCTCGTCGATTGAACCCAACCAGTGTCTCCGACAGAACTCGCAAGCAAAACTTGCACTGACCTGCCGCCCCCAAGTGCCGGATCTCCGAAACCTTCGGCTCGAAAGACAAACCAATGAGCGATGAAGTCCACGCCTCGTCGACGGAATTGAAGAATGGCAGTTTGCCTCAATGGGAAGTCGCAGAGTTGCCCGAGCCCTTGCCGTTCTCAGTTCGAAATGCATTTCGCATCATCGGTCCCGGCGCGATTTTGCTAGCGGCATCGATTGGTGGTGGCGAATGGCTCGTTGGACCTGAAACCGTCACCAAGCATGGCCCTGGAGTTCTATGGCTTGCGACCGTCGCGATCGTTCTTCAAGTGATCTTTAACCTCGAAGCCATTCGCTACACGCTCTACACGGGCGAGCCCATCATCAGCGGCATCATGCGTCTGCGGCCTGGTTGCCGCGTGTGGGGCGCGTCGTATGTCATCCTCACGGCCATGCAACTTGGAGTGCCAGCACTCGCTCCCGCCTGCGCGGCTCCGGTCTTCGGTGCCTTCATGGGTCGCATGCCGAATGTGGATGGCAGCGACGCTTCGACGATGATGTGGATCACCTACGGAATCATTGTGCTAACGTTGGCCATCTTGATGTTCGGTGGCACGATCGAACGCATGCTCGAATGGGCTTCTTGGGGAATGATCGCTTACATCTTTGTGTTCTTGATCGGAGTCAATGTCTGGTTCGTCCCGCTCGACATCTGGGGTTCAACATTGAAGGGCTTTGTAAGCTTCGGCGAGTGGCCACATGGCATTCAGCCGCTCTTGATGTCGACCTTCTTGGCAACTGCCGGATCAGGCGGGATTGGTAACCTCACGATCTCGAATTGGGTGCGAGACAAGGGCTTTGGCATGGGAGCCCAAGTCGGAGCCATCCCCAGCGCGATCGGCTCGAAGACAGTTCATCTCTCGCATGTTGGCAAGGTGTTTGAAATCAATGCTTCGAATCTCGGCCGATGGCGAACGTGGTGGCGATACGTCGTACTCGATCAAGTTTGGCTGTGGGGCTTGGGCTGCTTCATGGGAATGTTTCTCAACGTGAACCTGGCCCGAAAAATTATCCCTGCCGGAACGGATCTCTCGAACATCGGAGCCGGAGCGTTTCAAGCTCAACACATGGCCGACACGTTTTGGAAACCATTGTGGATGCTTGGACTGCTCAACGGATTCTGGATCTTGTTCTCTACTCAACTCGGCAATGCCGACGTGCTCGTGAGAACGATCACTGACACGTTGTGGGTCGCAAGTCGCCGAGTTCGAGGCTGGCGCGACGGTAACATCGCTCAGATCTATTACGGCATCCTCATTGTCTTCACGATCTGGGGAATGATTGCAGTGAGACTTGGCTCCGCGATGCAACTCTTCAAATACCTCGGCACGATGGCCGGAATTGTGCTCTCGATTGCTTCAGTCCAGATTTACTTGGTCAACACCCGCCTGCTGCCGGAGGCACTTCGCCCTAGCTGGTGGCGTCGAGTCGCATTGCTGGCAACGGCGGTGCTCTACGGATGGGCGTCGTTCGTTGCCATCGCATCCTTGATCCAAAGCTGGATGAGCTAACAACGCGAACGGCTTAAGCATCGGACTTTGTAGTCGGCTCGTTCAACGCAGCGTCTATCGCCTCGTCCATCGTTATCGTCGAGGCCTTGTTGTAGACCACCTTGCCATCCCGACCGATCACCCAATACCCAGGGATGTACTCCGCCTTAAACGCAGTCAGGCATTCAATCGCACCATACGCAATCGGCCAGTCGGCTCCGTACTTCTTGAGATATCGCTTCAACGCGGAGATCTGTTCCGATTGAGCGTCCGCTTCTTGGCGTTCATGACCATCGGTCGTAATCCCCACAAAAACAACGCCGCGCTCTTTGTACTTGTGCTGTAACTCGACGAGGTTCGGCATTCCCCGATGACACTTGGGACAGAAATCAGCGAAGGCATGTACGACTACAACCTTGCCCGCAAGATCTCCCGATTTTGGACCATCGCCGTTTAGCCATCCCACTCCCGTCAGTTCCGGCAGTGCAGCCCCGACTTCAAGCCCGGCATGTGACGAGTCGACACTGCTCGCATTTATTCGAGCGCTAAGACTCCACAGAAAGGGCATCGCGGCAACTATTCCCGCCAACGTCAGAAACAACGCAAAGGTTTGAATGACGGTTTTCTGATTCATTTCCAGTTCCCCAGACTCGATCACAAGCCTTGAATTCATCGTGGTTAGCGGCTCAATGCGCTTGCATTACGCCTTACGAATTAAACTAGTTCGCGAAGGAATGTCACGAACAACCAAACTCGTTGGAAGCATCTCTAGTCCCAAACTGCCGCGCGTCCTAGTCGATATGTCATGCATGACTTAGCCAATCAGCATTACTGACACTGTCCCCCGAGTTGACTTTCTCCTCACGACGGTCGGACTTACCCCAAATTGGCTGCTTGACAACTCGTCTCGGGGGCAGTTTCCTACCGACGTTTGAGTTGGCACCGATGCGTTGCCGACAACCAAGTTCCCGCATCGATTCAAAGCACGCTCGACTCCGATCCTTCCGCCATCCAGCTTGCCTCCCTACCCAAACGCTGACATCAACAACGCTTGGATGTCAGATTTCAAAGTCCCCAAGACGCTCAACGATTTCGAAGCCAACTGAATTCAGCCAGCTTCGCTCTTGGATATTGGTCTCCCCTCGCCTCAATAGGAGTTTGTTTGATGAGTAGCACAACCAGTCGACGCGGCTTTCTCCAAGCCGGATTCTGCGGTGGAATTGGACTAACACTCGCGGACTTCTTCCGCATGCGACAGGCTCAGGCCGACCAAAAGTTCTACGAGTCCAAGGAAGGCACGGCGAAGAACGTGATCTACATCTACCTTCCCGGAGGTAGTGCACATCAGGAGACATGGGACCCAAAGCCCTTCGCCCCAATTGAGTATCGCGGCCCCATGAATTCCATCGAGACCAACGTCTCTGGAACTCGCATCAACGAGATGATGCCAAATACCGCCAAGGTCGCTGATAAGATTGCAATCTGTCGGTCGATGACCCACGGCGAAGCCGCCCACGAACGTGGCACGCACAATATGTTTACGGGCTACCGACCAAGCCCGGCACTTCAGTACCCATCCATGGGCAGTGTGGTCAGCCACGAACTCGGCCCCCGCAAGAATCTGCCGCCTTACGTTTGCATTCCGAGCCAACCCAACGAATACGCCGGAACGGGGTATCTCAGCTCGTCCTTTGCGCCGTTCAGCCTAGGTTCGGACCCGGCTGCCGGTGGCTTCCGAGTACAAGACTTGGCGTTGCCGGGAGGAATCGACGACAGCCGCTTTAGCCGTCGCCGCAATATGCTAGACAAGGTCAATGACCATTTCGTTTCTAAAGAGAAGTCTGACGGTTTGTCAGCACTAAATACCTTCTACGACCGTGCATATTCCTTGATCAGCTCTCCAGCCGCTCGCGAAGCCTTCAACATCGATGCAGAAGCAGCGGCGCTGCGTGACCAATACGGCCGCAACACCGCAGGACAGCGAATGTTGATGGCTCGACGGTTGGTTGAAGCAGGTTGCCGATTCGTCTCTCTGACATACGGCGGATGGGATATGCACGACAACATCAACGGTGGGATTCGCAGCCAACTGCCAGCGTTCGATCAAGCCTATGCCATGCTGATCAACGACCTTGAGCAGCGCGGCATGCTGAAAGACACCCTAGTTTGCATCGCCTCTGAATTCGGTCGAACCCCGAAGATCAACGGCACTGCTGGTCGCGATCACTGGCCGAAAGTGTTCAGCGTGGTCCTCGCCGGTGGCGGTATCAAACGAGGTATCACTTACGGAACGTCGAACTCGACAGCTAGCGAGCCTGAAGATGATCCTTTAACCGTCGAAGATTGGGCCACGACCATTTATCACTGCATTGGCATCACGGCCGATAAAGAATTGATGGCCCCTGGTGATCGACCAATTGAAATTGTTGACGGTGGAAAGGTCGTAAAAGATCTGTTGGCCTAGTTTGTCAGTATTGAATTCGAGCCGTCGCCAGGTATTCCTGGTGATGGCTCGTTTCATTTGAAACCAGCTTCGAACGCGCTCTTCTGTTGGACGGCAACCCAACTTCGAGACATCACGAGATACCTGAGGACAACGACATGCTCCGCACTGCGATATTTGGCCTCTTTAGCGTGCTTGCAATTGGAACTGCGGTTGAAGCGGCATCACCGAGGCTCAATTCCATAATGCCCAGAGGATGTCAACGTGGGATCGAGAGCGTTCTGACGTTCTCTGGCTCACAGCTTGGGGATGCAGAAGAAATCTTCTTCTATACTCCTGGCTTTAAAGTAACGAAGATTGAACCCGTTAATGCAAATACCTTTAAGGCAACAATTGCAGTTGGACCAGAAGCACGAATTGGCGAGCATGTCGCTCAAGTTCGTACCAAAACGGGAATCTCCGATTTCCGTACCTTTTGGGTGGGATATTTGCCGATAGCCGAGGAGAAAGAGCCAAACAGCGATTTCGCCGCACCGCAGCCGATACCGCTTAATACAACAGTTACAGGTATCGTCCAGAGTGAGGATGTGGACTACTACGTCGTTGAAGCCAAAAAGGGACAGCGAATTGCAGTAGAAGTCGAAGCCATGAGACTTGGCACCACCCTATTCGATCCTTACGTCGCGATCTTGGATGCCAAGCGATTCGAACTCGCATCAGCCGATGACTCGCCGCTTGTCATTCAAGACGCTGTATGCTCAGCCGTCGCTCCCGAAGATGGTAAGTACGTCATCGAAGTGCGTGAAAGTGCTTATGGTGGAAACGGTGCCTGCAACTACCGACTTCACGTCGGCACCTTCCCGAGGCCAACTGCTGTTTACCCAGCAGGAGGGAAAGTCGGCTCCGAGATTGATGTCAAATTCCTCGGCGACGCAGCCGGAGAGATTGTGCAGAAATTCAAACTCCCCGCTGCGAGTGAACCTGAGTTCGGGTTGCTCGCTGGAACAGAGAATAATTGGTCGCCTTCGAACAACGTGTTCCGTTTGAGCGACGTTGATAATGCACTGGAAGTCGAGCCAAATGATGCGGTAGCCCAGGCGACACCAGCAGCATTCCCATCTGCTTTCAATGGAATTCTTCAAGCCAAAGGGGATGTAGACTTTTTCAAGTTCACGGCAACGAAAGGTCAAACTTTCGAAGTCGAGTGCTATGGTCGACGCATTCGCTCGGCAATCGATCCAGTTATGGTGCTCTACAACGCCCAAGGAGGCGGTATCGTCTCCAATGACGATTCTCGTGGTCCAGACAGCTACTTCCGCTTCACCGTACCGGCCGACGGAGATTACTACCTGTCTGTTACTGATCACCTAAAACGCGGCGGCCCAGAATTCGTTTACCGCGTTGAGTTTCAGCCAGTGATCGCATCGCTTTCTCTCAGTATTCCACGCCAAGAGCGATATGGGCAATACCGCCAACAAATTTATGTAGCCAAGAACAATCGATTTGGGGCAATTATCAATGCCGGCCGCGTGAACTTCGGTGGCGAACTTGTTCTAGAGCCTGCCGGGTTGCCTCAAGGCTTAAAAATTCTCGCTGACGCAATGCCCGCCAATATGTCTCAGATGCCTGTCGTATTTGAAGCGACCGCTGATGCACCACTCAACGGTGGCCTCTTCGATTTCAGAGCTCGACATGCCGATCCCAATCAAAAAATCGGCGGTGGATTCTCGAACCTTGCCGACTTCATTGTCGCAGAACCAGGGCAATCACTTTACGTCTCGAAAACGGTGAATCGACTTCCAATCGCCGTTGTCGACGAACTTCCGTTTAAGGTTGATGTGATCCCGCCCAAGGTGCCGCTCGCAAAGGATGGCTCTCTCTCATTGAAGGTCGTCATCGAGCGTAAGCCGGACTTTAAAGCTCCAATCGTTGTGACATTTCCATTCACCCCGCCAGGCGTCGGTGCTCCACCGTCAATAACGATCCCCGAGGGACAGAACGAAGGTATCTACACCATTAATGCAGCCGGGAACGCAGCAGTCGGCCAGTGGAAGATCTTCGTGATGGGACAAGCTGATATTGGTGGAGTTGCATATTCTGCTTCCCAACTCATCCCACTTGAGATCTCCGAACATTTCATGTTGTTTGCGATTAATCGTACCGCTTGCGAGCAAGGCCAAGAGACTGAGATCGTTGCCAAGGTGGATCTCAAGAAGTCTTTTGAAGGAGAGGCTGTCGTTCGCGTCTTCGGACTGCCAAACAAAGCCGTGGCCCAAGAGGTCAAATTCAACAAGGATGCCAAGGAAGTCGTATTCAAAGTCAAGACGGAAAAAGACACTCCAGTCGGACGGCACGGGACGGTGTTCGCGCAGGTCACAATTCCGATGAATGGTGATATGGTGGTCCACAACGTCGGCGGTACCGAACTGCGAGTGGACGCACCACTTCCTCCGAAAGTCGAAGCGCCAAAGCCTGCAGCCCCAATGCCAACAGCCCAAGCAACTCCAACGCCTGCCCCAATACCGCAAGCACCACCAATGCGCCGACTGACTCGGCTCGAGCAATTGCGACTCGACAAAGCGAAAGCTGAAGGCAAGTAATCCTAGGCATGACTTAATACGGCATTAGGCCGAGATCTTTACGTCGGGCTGCATCTGGCTCTCTCAATAAGACATCATTAACAAATAATGCAGCGAGTAAGAACCAACGCCTATTCAGTTATCAACCAATCTCGAAAGTGGAAACCCCTGACTCACAGGCCATTACCCGCCCGCGAGCGCGTACATTCCAATGAGGAAATAGACATGCTTCGTCAAACACTCTGGTCGATGCTCATCGGAACTCTTTCTTCCGTCGCTCTTGCGCAAGAAGCCCCAACGGCTCTCGACGTCTACCCACCTGACGTCAATATTAACACATCTCGTGATCGCCAATCGTTCGTTGTCCAGGCAACCTACGCGAATGGATTAACAAAGGACGTAACCGCCGAAGCAACACGTGCGTTGTCCAATCCGACTCTCGTGAAATTGGAAGGAAATACGCTCTATCCAGTGGCGGACGGTGCTTGCGAAATGAAGTTCGACTTCGGAGGTTTATCGAAAACGATTCCAGTTAAAGTCGAAGCAGCTACCGCCGATCGTCCAATTAGTTTTCGACTGGACGTCATGCCGGTCTTCATGCGATCTAATTGTAACACTGGAAGTTGCCATGGCGCAGCACGTGGTAAAGATGGATTTCGGATATCACTTTTCGGATTCGATCCAGAAGGCGACCACTTCCGACTAACACGAGAACTTCCAGGACGTCGTATCAACTTAGCCGTTCCAGCCGACAGTTTGCTGATAACCAAGTCGATTGGAGAAGTCCCTCATACCGGCGGTAATCGTTTCGATGAAGGCTCTGAATACTACGAGACCGTGATGCGATGGTTAAAAGTCGGAGCACCGAATGATCAGGGACCAGTTGCAAAATGTGTTGCCGTCGAGCTGTTTCCCCCAGGAGGCGTCCTTGATGGGCAAGGCACGACTCAGAAACTGACAGTGCGTGCCAAGTACTCCGATGGCACAGATCGCGACGTCACCAACCTCGCAGTATTTCTTTCCAATAACGACAACTCGGTGTCGGTCACTCAGGATGGTGTCGCAACAGCACAGAGTCGCGGCGAAGCGTTCGTAATGGCTCGCTTCGAAACACACACTGTTGGTCGGCACTTCATTACATTGCCGAAAGGCTTGCAGTACTCCGATCCAAAGACTCCGGAACTCAATTTCGTAGACACGCTCGTTTATAACAAGTTGAAGAAACTACGAATCGTTCCGTCGGGTGTATGTTCCGATGAAGAGTTCCTGCGACGCGCATCGCTCGACATCTGCGGTGTACTCCCAACATCAGAGGAATACACCAAATTCATGGCGGACCAAGATCCGAAGAAACGCGACAAGCTGGTCGACGAATTACTGAATCGCAAAGAGTTTGTCGAACTTTGGGTCATGAAATGGGCAGAATTGCTACAGATTCGAACCACGAATCAAATCAGCTATAAGTCAATGCTCCGCTATTACAATTGGTTGCAAGAGAGGATCGCCACCAACGTCCCAACCGACCAAATGGTACGAGAATTACTCGGTTCGAGTGGTGGAACCTTTCAAAACGCTGCCACCAATTACTACCAAGGTGAGCAAGACACATTGAAGGTGTCGGAAAATGTCGCGCAGGTCTTCATGGGCATGCGAATCCAATGCGCCCAGTGCCATAACCATCCGTTCGATCGTTGGACGATGGACGACTATTACAGCTTCGCCGCCTTCTTCGCTCAGATTGGACGAAAGCGAGCAGAGGATCCGCGCGAGCTAGTGATTTTCAATAGTGGCGGTGGCGATGTTCGACATCTGGTCGACAAGCGAGTCATGCCGCCAAAGTTCCTAGGTGGCGAACAACCAGACGTAACCGGCAAAGACCGGCGAGTGGTGATGGCCGATTGGCTCGCTTCTCCTCAAAACCCGTACTTTGCAACCAACCTCTCAAACATTGTCTGGGCTCACTTCTTCGGGAAAGGCATTATTGACCCCGTTGATGACGTCCGAGTTTCCAACCCTCCGTCCAACAAAGAACTGCTCGACGAATTGGGGCGTCGTTTCACGGAGTACAAGTATGACTTCAAGCGGCTTGTTCGTGATATTTGCACATCGCGAGCATATCAGCATGCGACGTCCATGAATGAAACCAACGAAATGGATACACGTAATTTCTCGCACGGGGTGCTCCGTCGAGTCCGCGCTGAAATCCTGTTAGATGCCATCACTCAGGTCACTGACACGAAGAACAAGTTCCAGGGCTTGCCCCTCGGAGCTCGCGCGGTACAGATCGCGAACGGGAATACTTCGACTTATTTCTTGACGACATTTGGTCGCGCACAACGTGAGACGGTCTGTTCGTGCGAAGTGAAGATGGAACCAAATCTCTCGCAGGCCTTGCACCTGCTCAATGGCGACACGAGTAACTCCAAGATTGCCCAGGGCAATCTGATTGGTCGGCGTCTTCAGGAAGGCAAGCAACCTCAGGAGATTCTGGAAGAACTTTACATTCGTTGTTTATCACGCAAGCCCACCGAGAAAGAGCGAGCAAGCTTCGAACAATTGCTGGCCGCAGAGCAGGATAAGAAGCAAGTTCTGGATGACTTGTTCTGGGCCATGCTCAACTCGCGAGAGTTTGTGTTCAACCACTAAGCCAGGCCATGGAAGCATCAGGAATCGCGATATCGCTGAGGCAGTGACTTAGTTAATCGCGACCAACGGATTCCATCGAGACTGCGTTTGAGCAAGCACAATCGGTACGGCGACCACTTTGCTACTGATATCGAGTTACTTGATCGCCTTTCCGTCGATCCCACCTACATCCCACTGAGATTGGATACTCCGACAAACTGGAGTCTTCCCGTGTTATTATTGAGGGTTCAGCCATGCTTAAGCCCGTATTAGCTGCCACACTCATTTTGGGTGCCTCAGTCGTCTCTCAAGCCCAAGACGACGCCAAAGTGACGTATGCCGATCACGTGCAACCGATCTTCCGAGCAAAGTGCTTTGCGTGTCACAACTCGGATAAAAAGAGTGGGGGCTTGGACCTCACGAACTTCACGTCGCTGATGCAGGGTGGAAGTTCGGGACAAGTCATTGACGGTGGAGACTCAGATGGCAGCCGTCTATTCGCTGTCGTGAGTCATCAAGCTCAGCCATACATGCCCCCGAATTCAGACAAGCTTCCAGCCGAGATGTTGGCTGTTTTGAAGACGTGGATCGATGGGGGAGCGCTGGAGACCAAGGCTAGCACTCCGGTAATCAAGAAGAAGGCGAAGATGGAGTTGTCACTCAGCTTCGCCCCAAATGGTCGTCCGGAAGGCCCGGCCCCCATGCCACAACGCATGGCCTTGCAGCCCACCAAAGTTACAGAAGCGACGACAGCAGTAACGGCACTTGCGGCCAATCCCTGGTCACCTCTCGTTGCAGTTTCCGGGCAGCGTCAAATCCTGCTTTATAACACACAAACATTGCAATTAGCCGGCGTGTTGCCCTTTGCGGAGGGTGTAGCTCGCTCGATGAAGTTCAGCCGCAGCGGACAACTCCTGATCGCTGGTGGCGGCCGAGGAGCAGACATCGGCAAAGTCGTTGTTTGGAATATCAAAACTGGCGACCGAGTCATTGAGGTCGGCGACGAACTCGACGAAGTACTTGGCTCGGATATGAGCGCAGACCAGAAATACATCGCACTTGGTGGGCCTTCGAAACTCGTTCGAGTTTACTCGACGGCAACCGGCCAAAAGATGTACGAGATGAAAAAGCATACGGACTGGGTCACGGCGGTAAGTTTCAGCCCCGACGGAGTGCTTTTCGCTACCGGAGACCGCAACGGTGGAGTCTTTGTTTGGGAAGCAGAGACCGGTCGAGAGTATCTCGCCATGCGTGGTCACACTGCAGCGATTACAGGCTTCGCGTGGCGCAAAGACTCCAACGCGCTGGCATCCTGTAGTGAAGATACAACGGTGCGAACTTGGGAGCTTGAAAACGGAAACCAGCTGAAGTCTTGGGGTGCCCATGCAGGCGGTGTTTCGTCGATCGCATTTACTCGAGACGACCAAATCGTGACCACCGGACGTGATCGAACGGCCAAACTGTGGAATCAAGATGGAGCAGCCGTAAGAACTTTCGAAGCATTCAACGATCTCGCTCTGCAAGTGGCATTCTGCGATGAAACAAAACGAGTCGTCGCGGGTGACTTCACCGGTATCGTCCGAGTCTGGAACGCCGCAGACGGCGCTCGCGTTGGAGACCTCTCGACGAATCCCCCAACTTTGGAGTCACGTCTGGCGGCAGCAAACGCAGAGTTTGCCCGATTACAGACCGTTCAAAAGCAGGCAAACGATGGATATGCCGCTGCCGACGCCGCCCTCAAGCAGTTGATGGCGAACTTGGAAGCCACGCAAAAGAAAGTCGCAGAACTTACACAGCAAGAAGCAACAGCAGCGACAAAATTGAATGAGGCCAAAACCGTCGTCGTCGATGCGACAGCGAAAGCAGACGCTGCCAACAAGGTTGTCGCGGCCCTAACCCCAGTCGTTCCTGGGCTAAAGGATGCAGTTGCCAAAGCCCAGGACTCCAGTAGCAAAGCACCTGGCGATGCCGAAATCGCTGCCGTCCTTAACCAGCTCAAAACAATTGCGTCTGCCAGAGAGACTTCCCTGGCAACCAACATGAAGGCTGTGACCGACGAGGCAGCGAGGCTCAAGGCGGCCCAAGAAGCTGTCGTGGCCAACGAAAAGCTAATCGCCGATTACAAGGTGGGAATTGATGCAACCAAGAAACAAGTTGAGGCGTTGACGACGGCCATGCCCGCTGAGCAACAAAAGGTTGCAGCAGCCAAGACCGCGCTAGATCAAGCCAGCGCTGGACTCGCTGCCGCTCAAGGTGAAGTCGCTCGATGGACCAACGAAATCGCTTTCGCAGCCAAGCTCCATGCATTTCGAACAAAAGAAGCTGAGGTAAATCAGCTTGTCGCAACTGCAGAGCAAGTCACCAGTGATCTCGCGAAGATGCAACAGGATGTAACAGCGGCCGCAGGTGAAGTCACTAAGGCGCAGCAAGTCGAAGCAACAGCCACGGCAGCAGTGAATGAAGCTAAGCAAAAACTAGCAACAGTAACGGCACAGCGCGATGCCTTGATGAAGACAGTGACCGATACTGAATCAGCGTTGCCGATGCTTAAAGATGCCGGCGAGAAGTCCTTGGCCGCGTCCAAGCTGATGCCCACTGATAAGGAGCTTGCAGCGGCGGCCGAGCAACTTAAGGCTGCCCTTGAGCGAAATACAAAAGCCGTGGCAGACGGCAAAGCTCAATTGGCGAATTATGTAAAGGATCTGGAAGCGGCGACCGCCGCAGTTGGTGCAGTCGAGGCCAAGCTCGTTGAGGCCAAGACTCTTGTTGCTAAAGCCAATGAGATGGTTGCAGCTAAGCAAGCTGCCATGAAACCAATCGCCGACAAAGCCAATGCAGCCAAGGCTGCTGCTGATCAAGCCAGGGCAGCACTCAATCCTCTCCAGCAAGAAGTTGATGCCTTCCGCCAACCAAGAGCAGCCTAAAGCAAGGCTCAATCTTTCTCTGGTATTCGTCGTGCTTCTAAACAGCCTGAGCGTGAATGAGGAATGTCTTCATTCACGCTCACTTTGTTTCACAAACCAGCAATGATGCCAACTGAGTGAAGCAAATTGGTATCTCAGTCAAGTTGAGGGGTGATGTTGCGATGGCCAGAAACCTAAAAGCATTCGTCGCCATCTTTGTATCTTGGTTTTTGCTCGACGGACTCGGACACGGGCTCCTGCTTGCATCGTTGTATCAAAAGACACAGGCGGTTTGGCGTCCTCAGCATGAGATGAAGATCGGAGTCATCTATACTGGCGTCGCAATCACTGCCGCGACGTTCGTCGCTATTTACTCAAAGTTGATCGCAAAGAAATGCCGCCGCACCGGAGTCTTATTTGGGCTGGCATTTGGAGTTTCAACGGCTCATCGCAAAACCGTGGGGGGTAACTGGTAAAGAGCGGACAGACTGGTTCAGCTGGGGTTGTGAGTTCTCAAGTCGCAACTTCAACGGAGTCCCAGAATGTCCGCTCAAGCGTTTT
>OMIV01000059.1 GCA_900299185.1 Planctomycetaceae bacterium | reverse complement strand
CTTGAGCGGCATCGAGATCGAGCCCGACCGTGCCGTTGAAGCTCGCGAGGTCGCCGCCGCTAACGGTGATCTCGTAGAGGCTGCCGCTGATTGGTGTAACAAGTGTGACAGTAGCCGTCGTCGTGCCGTTGACTTTGAAGTCGCCCGTGCTGACGTTGGCAACGGCCTCATTGAAAGTCGCGCGGAAGACGAGCGTGTCGGCGTTAGTCGGACTCGTCGCGGGATTAAAGCGGGTGAAGGACGATGTGATCGGAGCGGCGTTGTCGACGGTGTAGGTCTCGTCGATGGCCGGTTCCGTGCCAGTCAGTGGCAAGTTCGCGGTGTCGAGAATGTCTTGCCCGCCACTGACATCGAGCCCGACCGTGCCGTTGAATGTGGCGAGGTCTCCGCCACTGATGGTGATGTCGTAAACGCTGTTACTGACTGTCGAGACCGACGTGACCGTCGCTGTGGTTCCGCCAGTGACCGTGAAGTCGGCAGCTGACACGTTCTTTACGTCTTCACTGAAAGTCGCTCGGAAGACCAGCGTGTCCGCGTTGGTCGGACTCGTGGCAGGAGTCAGCCGCGCGAACGAAGTTGCAAACGGCGGAATGGTGTCGGATCGCAACACAACATCGTTGCCCGTGCCGCCTTGATAAGTCAGCACAAAGGCCGTGGGACCAATGACGATGACAGACCCCTCAGGCAAACCATTGAACGTGCCAGAAATGGGATTCGCGCCGGTATTGTTGATGATCGTGAAGTTGGTGTTGTTGGCGGGAGAGAAACCAACATTCAAAGTCAGCGTCGCATTACCAAGCACCACATTGCCCGCGACGGTGAGCTGGTCGTACTGCGTGCCCGGCGTGTTGCCGTTGAGATCGACGTTGAACGTTGTCCCCGACGACATCGTGACTCCACCCAGAGTCAGGTTGCCCGTCGTTGGCCCAGGATTGATGGTGCTGCCGCTCTGCGCATCGACAACGCCGTTGATCGTGCCGGAACCGGCCAACGTCGTGCCGCTTTGCATGACGACGTCGTTCGCTGCAGTTCCATTGGCGAGCGAGCCATCAACTTGCAGCGTGCCCGCAGAAACCGTCAACACTCCGGTGTGAGTGCTGGTGCCAGTCAGCACCAGCTTGCCAGGCCCCGTCTTGGTCACGTTGCGAACGTTGGTGAGTGCTCCTCCAATCGTGAGCTGCGTGCCCAGCACATCAATCGTCGGAGTGCCCGAGTTGAAGTCGACTCCGCCAGCCAAGCTGGTAGTCCCGGACGAGACTCGCAACGTGCTGTTGTTGAGGATGATCTGCTCGGCAGTGGCATAGGTAACGTTGGGGAAATCGAGCACTGCCCCGGTCGAAACGTCTGTGGAACCGGCAGCCGTTCCAAGAGCATGATCGGCGGTCACTTGCAGGACGCCGAAGTCGACGTGAGTGGCACCCGAGTAACTGTTGCTACCGTTAGTCAGAATGATGGTTCCGACCGCTCCGACACTCCCCATCAAGAGCTGGCCCGTCCCGGTCAACAACCCATTGACGGTGAATGTCGATCCGCCCGAAGCATCGAAGCGACCATTCGAGGTCAGCGTGAAGTTGCGATTGGTCGAAGTCGTCGCGGTCGCTCGTACCGTGGGCGTGTTCGACGTGAAGACGACGTTGTTCGCGAGATCGCCGAGTGCGGAGTCCGCCGGAATCGAGATCGTGCCATCTTCCAGCGAGATGACTTGGCCCGCTCCACCGAAAGTGTTCGTCGTGTTGGACAACGTGAGGATGCCCGAGTGCTGCTTGATGAGTCCTCCGGTTCCCGTGATCTGACCAGCGATCTCGTTATTGAAACCGATGTCACGAATGGTGGCATTCGCGTTGAAGATGACCGGTCGAGTGCTGGGGGAAACGAAACCGCCCATGAACAGCGTGCCGCCATTGAAGATCAGCGTGTTCGAGGAACTGCCGTTGCCGATGCTCGCGCTATTGCTGTTTGTGCCCAGCACTCCGGCATTGATCGATGTCGTTCCCGAGTACGTGTTCACACCGGACAGAGTTTGGAAGCCGGTGCCCTGCTTCACGACGCTGAGATTGTTCTCGTTCGCTCCGGGGCCACCGAAGATGCCTGAGTAGTCAGCGGTCGCAGTCGTATCGATCGTGAATGTCACCGGCGTCGCACTGCCGTTGACGATGCGAACGGTGCCCGTGCTGGCCGCGACTTTGACGACGGAACCTGTGCGCTGGCTAAAGCCATTGAGAATCAGCTTCGCATCGAAGGCCGTCGCGTCGCCCATTTGCACGCGAGCGTTCGTCGCAAGCGCGTCGGTTGTGCCGATCGTCAGTGTGCCGCGTGCAACTTGCGTTGTGTTCCAATTATTGCCAGTCGAATTGAGCGTCCAATTATTGGCGTCGTCCTTAAAGAAGATGCCGCTCGCACCGAGATTGATCACGCCGTTGAGTGTTCCCGATCCGAGCCCGGTCAGAGACATCGACCGAATCTTGTGAGTCCCCGTGAAGCCGACTCCCGTCACATTGCCGTCAACAACGAGGTTCTCTCCGGCAGCGTCACCGGCAGCGAAGTAGGTCGTGCCGTTGCCTTGCAGCGTGACGGCTCCGGTCCATGTATTAGTTCCGGCAGTAGTCGTGACGAGTCCCGATCGCAGGTCGCCCGCAGCGGTCGAATTCAGCGTCAGTGGAATGCCAGTGATCGTGACGTTCCGCAGTTCGACGCGCGAGCCTTTGATGCCGACGCCGCCGGTCGCAGTGGCCGTGGCGGTCACACCCGTGGTTGAGCCGAGCGCATTGTTATTCGCGAGAGCGAGCACGCCGTCATTGATCAACGTCGACGCGCTGTAAGAGTTGTTGCCGCTCAAGAGCATGTCACCGACTCCGGCTTTGATGATGCCCGCTGCGACGCCGCTCAGAGCTGCGCTAACGATAAGATCGTCTCCCGCAGCAACATCATTGACGGTGAAGGTGCGAGTTCCCGCCGTCAGTGCTGCGAGCCCGCTGATGGTGCTCGCCGCCCCGCCCGTGACTGTGATGTCGCCCGCCAGTCCGACGACGCCTGTGCCCGACGTAGTGAGCGTTGAGCCGCTCAAGCTGAGTGCTCCGTTGTAATCTTGATTGCCGTTGACGGTACTGACCGTGACGGCGGCAACGTTGATCGTCTCGGCATTCAACGCGATCGCCTTCGTCCCGGTCAGAGCAAGCCCGGCATTCACGTTGATCGTGTCGGTCGCTGCATCGCCGTTGACGGAGAGGCTCGCGTTGAAAGCGGCATCGAATGAACTGAGCGTGATCGTGTCATCGCCCGAGCCCGCGTTGATCGTCAGCGAGTTCGTTGGATTGGCGAACGTGATCGACTCGCCGAGCGTCGAGTCGATTGTCATGTTCGCGCCAGCGGCGTCGGTCAGAGTGATCGTCTCGGCCCCGCCCGTGAACGTGAATACGCGGTCGGTCGCGTTGAGGTTGTCCGTGATGGGTTCCAGCCCGGTGTAGCTGATGACGCGCGTGCTACCGTTAGCCACCGAGATCGATCCGTCATTGGCGTTGATCAGCGTGTGAGTAACAGTTGCGACAGTACCACCAAGGACCGTCAACTAGTCTGTACTGCCCGTGCCGCCGGCATAATCCACATCGAAACCGAGGTCCGTATTGAGGTCGACCGTCAGGTTGTCGCTACCACCGTCTGAGTTCACCAGGATCTTGGTGCCGGTGATCGAGGCGCTCGGGATGGTGATTGTGCGATTGCCATCGGAAAGCGCCGATCCACTAACTCCACTGACATCGAACTCTTGAGTGACGTCCGTAATGACAATGTCATTAGCGCTCCGACTGACAGCCAATTGATTGGCTGCCGATCCAGATGTGTCCGAGATGACCAGATTCCCCAAGCCATCCAAGACGGCTGTGAGTGTCGCTGCGAGGAGAGTTCGCTCTTCCAAGGCTTCTGCCAACTGAGGCACAGCAATCGAGCGACGCCTCAGGCCCCGAACGACCGGGCGACGTCTCGTCGATAAGCGGAGTGAAGAGAACTTATGAGTAACTCGGTTTAGCCAATTACGCAGCAACATGAGGGAGGTCCGACAGGGGAAATCGATCTGGCATGCGCGCAAAGCAGCCGTCGCTGCCGAAAGCGCGCGTCCTCGATCCTGTCTGAAGCAAAGACCTGTTGCCGAAAGAAAACATGTTGCCCAATTGCAACGAGACGGAACTTCGTGTCAGTCTCCTCAAGAGACCCGTCTGGCAATTGCGACCGCTTCGCAACGAATGCCGCATGAGTTCCATGTCGCGAGCTGTCTCACCTGTCTGAGTACCAGAACTCATTGGTACCACAGTTGAGACGCACCAATCTTAGACTGTTCGGCGACGCATCAATTTTGGAGTCGAACGCGACCGTCAAGGTCGATCAACAGGACTACAAACCGCCGACTGAGGTCAGAAGTGCCCTTCTCGATTCGGTCTAGGTCGCTTCCTAAGTCGCTCTGAATCGAGCGTTGCCCCGTCCAAACTCGTCGTAAGTAGCCTTCAATTACGGAATCCATTGGGAGCGTCTTAAAGGACAATCACTGCGAACCGATCGCTCTGTCGCAGAGTCATCAAACCCCTGTCGGTACGGGATTCGTGGCAACTTGCTTTCAATCGAGTCGCGACTATATTCCCGCCCGGCTTAAAGCCCGGAGAGATGGCAGAGTGGCCGATTGCACCGGTTTGCTAAATCGGCGTAGCGGGCAACCGTTACCGAGGGTTCGAATCCCTCTCTCTCCGCTTCACCCAACGGCTCTTTCGTAAGTCCTTACGGAAGAGCCGTTTGCATTGGCGAATCTGATTGGCACTTCATGGTGTGCCAAGATTGTGCCGATTAGTTGAATCGCATCCGCTTATCAAGGGTTGTGCGGAGGTTGAGGTTGGGGTTCCGAACTTAGGCGTTCTCTCGACGAGTCAACGGAATCAAGCGCCTCCGTCAATTTGACGTTCTCGTATGGTCAAAAAAGTCGACCGACCTCAACGCCTCTCAGCGATTGAGCGTTAGCGGCACGGATCAGTTGCGATATCCGTCGAGATTCAACCTGAAGCTGAGTCCAACCTCGCTTGAAATCTGCCTCGTTTAAGAATGAGCGAGGCCCTTCAGCTCAGAAGTTCGGCAGAAACAGTGTCGGGCGGCTTCCGGCGATGGCAGTACTTCAAGATGCCATCATGTCGTTCATTGCACGCAATCATGCTGACAACGATATGCACGCCATTCAGGAGAATGAGACAAGAGAAGTAACGGTCGGTGACGTTCTCGCATCTCTACTCATGCCGGGCATGCAAAGGCCACAAGATTGCTCATCCGGCACGATGCCTTACACCGACAGTACCCCAGAGGGGCAATCTTCTTCCCCTGACTATGCTGCACGTCGCTCTAAAGAATTCGCGAGCCCACCGACATACGACTTCAGTTAGTTCGCATTTCAGGATCTCTTTGGGTCCAAGGTAGGTTTAAACACAGAAATGTTGGCGGATTTTTTGATCATCCCAGTGTCGATCGAAACAGCGGGCAGTTACATCAAAGCTGTGGAAGAAATACTACCGCAATCCACCGCGAAGCTCATGCTAAGCGTTGGCAACTTTGCAGGTATGTCCACAGCTTTTTTATTCAGGAACAAAGAGGCTTTAGCAGTGCGCCTCAGGATCAAAATCACTCGTAACTCAAACGGCGGAGTGTGCCTTCACATTCGCTGAGTCGAATCATTCCGGGGTCAAGTGGCTGCAGGCACTTGTGGTTGTGAGTGCCAACGCTTATCAGACTTTGGCGGTGCCAACTTACTCGCACTTGCCGTGTGTCTTCAGCAGGAGGTTGATCATGAAGAGCGTTGATGTTTCGAATTGGGTCTCGAGGATGTTTGCTTTCCATCGAACGGCGCTCGCCATGCCTCGATCAGCGCGGAGAGGACGATTCAGCAATGCGGCACGCTGGCTTGAATCGCTGGAGTCGCGAGTGTTGTTATCGAGCCAAACGGGGGACACGGGCGGCGGACTGCCGTTTGATAATCAAGCCCCGGCACTGCCACTGACGTACTGCATCGCTCTTCAAGGAATCTATCCGTCGAGAAACGTCAGCGCGGAACCGTATCTCGGCGCCGTGGAATTGTTTGCGGGGAACTTTGCTCCTCGCGGTTGGGCGGTGTGCGCAGGCCAATTGCTCCCGATCAGCCAAAACCAAGCTTTGTTTTCCATTCTCGGAACAACCTATGGCGGCGACGGAGTGACGACTTTCGCGTTGCCCGATCTGCGCGGTCGAGTGCCAATCGGAGCATCGAACGATTACCCATTGGGGACCAAAGTCGGCGAGGTCAACACCACTCTGACATCCGCCAATTTGGCTGCGCACACACATCTGGTGGATGGCACAACTCAGACGGGCATCGCGGGCAGCAGCATTCCTTTTCAAAACATGCAGCCCAGCTTGGCACTCACGCCTTTGGTTCAACTGCAAGGCGTCTTTCCACAAAGAAGCCTCAGCAGCGATGGATATATCGGCTCGGTCGAATGGTTTGCCGGTAACTTTGCCCCCAGGGGGGTTGCATTGGCGAACGGGCAGTTACTGTCGATTTCGCAAAACACGGCGCTGTTCTCGCTGTTGGGCACCTTCTACGGCGGCGATGGGCGTTCGACGTTTGGACTTCCCGATCTGCAAGGCCGGATGGTTGTTGGCTACGGCACCGGGCCTGATTCCCGGACGTTTGATATTGGCGAGACGGGCGGTTCGGCTCAGCAAACGATGACTTCCAGCACACTGCCTTCACACTCGCATTCGATCCCCAATTCTCAATCAGCAACCAACGCTACTGGCAGCGGTCAGTCGTTCGACAATTATCAGCCCTTCGTCGCGCTGAACTATGTCGTTTCATTGGAAGGCGTTTACCCGAGCCAGTCGCTGAACTCTGCTGGCTCGGATTCAACCACTGATCCGACTCCGGGAGTCGGCTTTACGAACGGCGATGAAGTCATTGATGAAACCGCTGCGAATGCCTTGATTCATCAAGTGGTGACGACCGCCGTCAATCAATGGAAGTCCGCCGGTATCAGCGATGGGCAAGCGGCTCTATTGAGTAATGCGACCTACACGATCGGTGACTTGCCTGCCGGTCAATTGGCGAGCGTCGGCGAGAACAACACCGTGACGATCGATCGAGATGCTGCGCGACGCGGTTGGTTCGTCGACACGACTCCGGATGACAACAGCGAATTCGGATCGACAGATCCTCGAACGGGCGCGCTATGGGCGACCGATAACGGTTCGATGAGTCATTTCGATTTGCTCACCGCACTGTTGCATGAGCAAGGCCACTTGATGGGATTGGATCATGTCGAGCTGCCCGGCAAGTTGATGTATGGCGGACTGGGCACGGGCGTGCGAATCTTGCCGACGAGTTCCGATCTCGTGCAGACAGGGCAAACGGTCGAGACTTCGCCGTATCTCGATGCGACTTCTGGCTACGTCGCCTCGGTCGACATGGTGGCGTTCAACTTCCCTCCCCTGGGGACGGCATTGGCGGCAGGTACAACACTTCCCATCGCTCAATTTGAGACCGTGTTTTCCCTCGTGGGCACGATCTATGGCGGCGACGGACAGACGACATTTCAGTTGCCTGATTTGAGAGGCCGTACCATTGTCGGACAAGGCGCGGCATTCGGGGGCAATTACACCCTCGGACAACCCGTCGGCTCAGGAACTGTAACACTCACGACATCTCAACTTCCGGCACACTCGCATACTTTCACAGTCAATACCGACACGACTCCGCCAACAGCGACCATCGTTGTCGATGACACAGCGCTGATCGCTGGAGAAACAACGCTTGTCACGATCACGTTTAGCGAAGCCGTTACAGGTTTCACGAATGCCGATCTCACTGTTCCCAATGGCTCGCTGACAGACGTCTCATCGTCCGATGGCGGAGTTACATGGACGGCGACGTTCACTCCAAACACCAGCACGACGGCCGCATCGAATGTCATCACCCTCGATAAGACCGGTGTTACGGATGCCGCGAACAATGCAGGTGTCGGCACGACGGACTCCAACAACTTCGCGATTGATACGGTCGCGCTCTCGCTCATCGTGACTCCGAACAGCGGCGCGACGAACGCCGGTCCGATCGTCTTCACGTTCCAGTTCAGCGATAACGTGACGGACTTTGATAGCTCGGACGTTGTGATTTCAAATGGAACCGCCGGCGCGTTCTCGGCCGTCGATGGTGACACTTACACGATCGAGGTGACTCCCACTGCTGATGGAACTGTTACAGCCAGTGTCGGAGCCGATGCCGCTCGAAGCGCGTCGAATAAGCCCAATCTTGCTGGCAGTGGTTCTGTCTTGAGCGATCGCACTCGACCGACGCTGCAGGTCTTGCCGGGATTCAGCTATGCGACTGAGAGCACGCTGACATTCACGTTCCAATTCAGCGAAGTCGTCACCGGCTTCACGAAGAGCGACATCTCCGTGACGAACGGGACCGCACGCCAATTTACGGCGATCGATGGCGATACCTACACGCTCAACGTAACACCGACGGCTGACGGCGCGGTCACAGTCGCGGTCGGCAACGCTGCGGCAAGAGATGTCGCCGGCAATACGAACACGAACGCTCAAACAACGATCCGCAGCGATCGAACCGCTCCCGCAATCACGATCGGCGCTCCGTCACGATCAAGGACGCAGGCCGGCCCGATCAGCTTTCCGATCACTTACAGCGACCTGTATTTCGACAAGAGCACGTTGGCCGCGACCGACGTCAATTTGAATTCCACGGGTACGGCGACCGGCACGATCTCGGTCAGCACCGGAACGGGAACGACGCGCACGGTGACGATTAGCAACATCACCGGAGTCGGAACGCTCGGTATTTCGTTGGCTTCAGGCACAGCGCGTGACAAAGCCGGCAACCTCTCGACAGTCGCCGGTCCCAGTGCGACCGTGCAAGTGCAACTCGGCATCTTGGTGACGCGAGATCGATCCGGGAATCTGCTGATCAACGATACGAAGGTCACAGACCTTAATGACTCAATCACCGTGACTGCCGACAACACGGCGAGTGCGTTCCTGATCAATGAATCCGTTGCTCTGGTGACGACGACCGTTCCCGGTGGCGTTAGCGTCGATGACCACACAGTCTCGATTCCCTACGCGCGGGTGACGGGCACATTAGTGACGATCAACGCCAACGACGGTGATGACTCAGTCACGTTAGCGGCAGCGAATGCCGGCAATCCGGTCGCCAAAGACTTCTCGATCACCGCCGGTGCTGGTCGAGATACAGTCACGCTCTCGACGACTCTGCAATCGCGTATCAGCGGCAAAGTGTTCGTCGATGGCGGCACGGAAGACGACCTCTTGACGGCCGCCGCAATCTCCGACGGCAGCAACATCGCGATCACATTTTCGGGGGCAGGAGGCAATGACACCGTCACAGGCGGCGCGGGCAACGATGTGCTGCTCGGTGGTGCCGGCAACGACCTACTGGATGGCGGCGCGGGCAACGATTCTCTCAACGGACAAGGCGGCAGCGATGTCCTGACCGGCGGCCTCGGTGATGACAGTCTTGACGGCGCTGCCGGCTCGGACCGAGTGCAAGAAGCCGGAGACGTCAACTTCACGCTCACCAATACCAGCCTCATCGGTCTCGGGAACGACACTCTTGCTGGCATCGAACTCGCGACGCTGGATGGTGGCGTGAGAGGCAATGTGATCGACGCGTCGGCCTTCACGGGTAGCTCGGTGCTTCGAGGCGGTGACGGTAACGACTCGCTCATCGCCGGTTCCGCAGCCGATGTGTTGCGCGGCGGCAATGGCGACGATGTGCTCACCGGCGGATTGGGCAACGATCAGCTCATTGGTAACAGCGGCAACGATGTCGTCATTGAGAGCGGCGATGTGAACTTCTCGGTCACAGTCAACATTCCGTTGGATCCGACGTTGTCGCCGGTCACTACGCTCAAAGGTGTTGGTACCGATGACCTGCAAGGCATTGAGGGACTCAAGCTCACGGGCGGAGTCTCTGCCAATCGAATCGATGTCACAGCGTTCTTAGGCCGAGCGACTCTCGACGGCGGCTCCGGTAACGACACGCTCATCGGTGGCGCGTTTGCCGACGTGCTCATCGGAGGCGACGGCAACGACGAACTCGTTGGCAACGAAGGCAACGACTCGATCACCGGAGACGCAGGTGACGACAAACTCACCGGTGGACTCGGCCACGACTCTCTCGAAGGTGGAGCTGGCGGCGACAACATGGACTCCAACGATGGCATTCAAGATCAAGTCCGCTACGACCTGCTCGACACACTTCTGAAAGATGTGAGCGACATTCTGACCTTGATCTAATTCCAGCAACGTGCAGTCTGCCGATACCGGCAAATTGAATTGCTATTCGGCAGACTTAGCACGGACTCAAACCAACTTACAGAACGACGTAATTGATTACCGCTCTTTTTGCTCTGGCGCCGTTTGGACTGCGGGGTTAGTGTGCGTTGATCATGGAAGATTAATTGCAGCCATTCCATGCGAGAATTGCCGACATAGCGAGCAGCTTATCGCCGCATTGGAACCGCAGGTGACCAAACTGACGGCGGCGTTCGAAGAGTCGCAGCGGGAGGGGAAACGGCAAGCGGCTCCGTTTCGCGGGCAGCCGCCGGTGGCTAAGCCCAAGCGGCCTGGTCGCAAGCCGGGGGACGACTACGGCAAGAATGCCCGACGGGCAGTTCCGATCGATGCGGAACTCGACCGATCCTTCGATGTGCCGTTGCCCCAGTGTTTTCCGAGGTGTCATTCACGTGAATGTTCGCGAGTCCCACGTCGCTCCGCAGTATCAAATCGAATCGCCGCAGATGCCGATTCAGCGTCGCTTCGAAGTGCATGTGGGTTGCTTTGGTGAATGTGGCCAGCGAATCCAAGGCCGGCATGAGCTGCAGTCCTCGAGCATTGGGAGTCGCCTTGGTCCAACTTGGTCCGGTTGCCCAGACGACGATGGCTTAGCTCTATAATTCGCTGTGACTGTCTCATGGTTAGGTCGCGAAGCACTTGAAGGAACTCTTCGGGATCACAATCAGCCGCAGTACGTCGGTGCGTTAAACTCTCCGAACGGCTGCTCGTGACGAACCTCAGTACCGCGAGATTCAGCAAAGCGTGCGAGGCTCACCGCGAGTCACTGCCGATGTAATCGGCTAGAGAGTGGGCTGTGAGAACGCTTGGTTTCAAGCGATGGTCGGCACGGGAGCGACGCTATACGAGATTGACGAAGGGCGAGGATTCGAGGTCTCCGCAGCGATGCTGGGAGCGAACTTCGCAGGCTGCCTGATCTACAATGAGTGGAAGAGTTATAACAAGTTCAAGCAGGCCACTCATCAACAGTGCGTGGCTCACATCTTGCGGCGTACCCGCGACCTGAGGGACATGGCAAGCAGAGCTGGAGTTCTTTTTCCACATGCAATCATCCTGCTGTTCCAGGTCACGCTGGCCTCGTGCGACGACTATGTCGCCAGGCATGCGACTTGCCCCGAGTTGCGTGAATGCGCGGAGCTATTGGACGATTCGTTACAGGCACTGGTCGAAACTCCCCACTCCAACCCCGAGCACACCAGATTCGCAAAGCACTTACGAAATCATCCGAGCGAATGGTTCACATTCCTGAGACACGTCAACGTCGACGCCACCAACTCCCGAGCTGAGCAAGCTAACCGTCTCGCCGTGGTGAATCGCAAAGTCTGGGGGCAAGCACGTGAATCGGAGCTCACGCTCAAGCCGTACTGAGTTCGGTACTAGTGACCTGCGACCAACAGCTCCGTTCCCCGATTCTGTTCCTGACGGAAGTACTCACCATCAACCAGCCCGCCAAATCTGATACTTCCGAGTCGGTAATCAATGACTATTCAAAAACTCTTTGTTTCTGTCGTTCCAATCTACGAAGAGATCAATGGTTTCGAGCAGAATCCTCTCACCCGCCTCACTGCGAAATGGCCGATGTCGCGCCGTCAGTCACCAAGCGCGACCATTGACACTGAGGGCGGTGCGACAACCTGGTAGACGCTTAGAGACTCTGCCGACGGAAGATCAATCTGCAGATTGAGCGAATCAAACAAGACTTCAAATTGTCTGTCAGCGATGAAGCGACACTTCGAATGAATCGTTTATTAAGATTGTGGATGAACGGCTCGCGTCGCCTCAGTTTGTTGAGCGACAAGGGCGTCATTGGATCGCAGCATCGCCGTAAGCGTTCAGGAATGAGCGAGATCGCGATGTGCTGCGGTATCGCGCCGGGCGATATCGCGATTACTTCATGTCGTCGTTCAACGGATCGTGCGGCGTGATGGCCAGGTTCGTCATCCTGGCAGTTTATTCTGACGACTCTGACCGACCTGAATTGACGGCTCGTGATTGGCCGATACCCTCCCCACCATGAACGCGATCCAACTCACCACTGCTTGTTGCTGCTGTCAGGGAGAAATCTTCCGGGCAGCGATCGCTTGTTGGCTCACGCGGTGAGATGCATAAGTTAAATCGCTCAAAATGAACTCGACCAGGCCCGGGAGTGTGACTTCCGGGCCTGTTTCGTTTCAGGCCGCGTCGCACTGCCGGACTGAGTCACTTCTCAGGAGGTGGACTTCATGTCCTTTGAATTGATCGTGACGTTGCTTGTTCTTGCGGGCCTGATCCTGGCGCTGATGCAGGAGAAAATCGGGGCCGAGATTGTGATGCTCTGTGCCCTGCTGATCCTTGTGTGCTGCGGCGTGATTAAGCTGGACGACGCGCTGAAAGGTTTCTCGAACGCGGCGATGCTGACAATCGCCGCTTTGTTTGTCGTCGGAGCGGGCTTGCAGGCGACGGGGGCGATTGAGTTTCTTAGCCGCGTGTTGCTGGGAAGGCCGAAGCAAGGAACTCCGCTGCTGCGATTGATTGGTCCGGTCGCTGGGTTGTCGGCGTTCATGAACAACACGCCGCTGGTGGCGTTCTTTCTGCCGATCTTCGTGCATGTCGCGAAGAAGCTGCGGGTGTCGCCGTCGAAGCTGCTGATTCCGCTGTCTTATGCGGCGGTGCTCGGTGGCACTTGCACGCTCATCGGCACGAGCACCAACTTCGTGATCGACGGCGCGCTGCGGCAAGCCAAGCTTGGCGGACTGGGCATGTGGGAGCTGGCTTGGGTCGGTATTCCGGTCACTGTCGTTGGCTTGCTGTTTCTCGCGACATTCGGACAGAGGCTGCTGCCGAACAGAACGGACTTGCTTGATTACGCAGAATCGCACCCGCGTGAATACACCGTTGAGTTGATCGTGCGACTGGACTGCCTGCTGGTCGGCAAGTCGATTCGCAAGTCGGGGCTGCGCGATCTGCCCGGCTTGTATGTCTATTCGCTAGAGCGCTCCGGGCAGGTCCTTTCGCCGGTCTCACCAGAGGAGCAGATACAGATCAACGACATTCTGTGCTTCTCCGGAATCGTCTCGACGATCGTTGACGCGCAGAAGATTCGCGGGTTGGAGCCGATCGAACATCACTCCGCAACCAGCTCGCAGGGTGAGCCAGACGCGCCGCGAGCGGCACCGCGAGCTGGCAATCTGCTGTGCGAAGTGGTGATGTCACCGTCGTCACCGTTGATCGGGATGACGGTGAAAGAGACTGACTTCCGCTCGCGATACCAGGCGTCGATCGTGGCCGTGCATCGCAGCGGCGAGAAGCTGGAACAGAAGATCGGTCAGATCACCTTGCAATCGGGCGATACATTGCTGGTGGATGCTCCTGACGATTTCGCCAAACGCTGGCGGAATTCGCGCGACTTCATTCTGGTTTCGGGGCTTGAAGACAGCGCTCCGGTGGAACATCGCCGAGCGTGGTTGGCTCTGACGATCTTCGCCGGGGTCGTCATCGGCATGACGGCCTTCACCGAGCAAGCCACGCTGGTCGCGCTGATCGGCGCGGCGCTTACCGTACTCACCGGTTGCTTGCCGGCTCGTGAGGCGCAGCGCAGCATCGACATTCCGGTGCTACTTCTGATTGCAGCGGCGCTCGGCGTCAGCAAGGCACTCGACACGAGCGGAGCCGCAGAATGGATCGCCGGGCACTTGCTGTCGTGGGCACAGCCGTTTGGCAAAATTGCGGTGCTGGCCGTGATCGTGCTGCTGACAGGATTACTTACGGAACTGCTCAGTAACAACGCCTGCGCCGCGCTTATGGCGACACTAGCACTCGCCACCGCGAAGCAACTCGGCATGGACCCTCGCCCGCTGCTGATCGCCGTGGCGGTCACTTCGTCATACGGCTTCGCGACACCGATCGGCTACCAGACAAACCTCATGGTCCTCGGTCCCGGCGGCTACAAGTTCGGGGACTATCTGCGCGTCGGAGTGCCGCTCGACATCATTTGCTGGCTCATGACGATCATCATTATCCCGTTGGTCTGGACACTCTAAATCACGCGGGCATCCAAACTGGCAAAAGGTCGTGTGCTTGAGGAGTCTCGAGGAGACTCAAGGATGAGTTTCCTTGCGACGCCGACCTCAGGCTTTCCCTGAGAACTCAGTGGATAAGTTCTGTCGCAAGTATTACATAAAACCGTGTATCGACGAGGCCGTCTGCTGAAACTGTTGGTAACTGCGGGACAGTTTGGCGACGCTTTGCAGGTATCAGGCTTGTTGGAGAAAGGAAGCCTGGCACGGTGAAGCAAGTGCTCGCAGACACAGATTACGACAGCGATGCCATCCGCCAACGAGTGCGACGCTTAGAGTCGCATGCCGGAATCCGATCCGACACGCACGACTAAGAAGAAACACCACATAAGACGTGACAAGAACCACAACTTCATCGAGAGGATCTTCGGACGCATCAAACACTACAGGGGAGCGACGACCCGCTTCGAGAAAAAGCCGCACCTTCGCCGACTTCATCTGGTTCGCCGAACACGTCAATCAAGCTCTTTGAATGTCCAAACCTACTAATGCTTTATCGCCACGTCTTCGTCTGAGCTTGCACGGATTCACGGATTCTCTGCCGAGCGGTTTGGCGAGCGATGCCTTTCATTAAGAGCTCGTCGTAGTTGGTGTGCTGGTGGCGAATCCAAGCGATGACCGCGAGTTCGATCGCATGCGTATCCAAGTTGCGTCCGGCTTCGGATCGACCAACACGGCCACTGCCTCGTACGGCCGTATGAGCCGCGATTTGATGAGCTTCTTCCGGCGGGCAGTTGGGAAAGTCTCGCAGGATTAACGCGGTCATTTCGGCGACGAGTTTCTCATCCAACTTGGCTCGTGCGAGTGCCGCTTTCTTACGTGCGACGGCTCGTTCGGAAGCGTCTTCGTCCATCGACTCCTCGGCTTGGTCGATGGCTTCTGGTGTTACTAGCAGCCCCATGCGGTCATACTTTTTGCGACGACGATTGAACTGCAAGACCATCACGGTCAGCGGACTGAACTTGCGGGCTCGACGAGTGAGTGTCGCATCTCCTGCCGGCAAGACTTCGAGATGATCGAGGTCCGCGCAGCTCAAACAAACGGGCTGCTGTTGTTCGAGGAAAAAGTGATCTCCTTTCAACACCTCGGCTTGGCACTCGGCACAGTTCTGCCGATCGTGAGCCTGCACAAAGACGGCCAGATCGTCCGGCTTTTGGAGTTTCTCTTCCAGCCGTTCAGCCTTCTTTGCAGAGAGCCCTGCCGGAACCCAATGCCGTCTCCAAATCGCATCGATGTCGGGGTCAGGAGTCAGCAGGATTGGGAGCGGTTCGATGTCGTTTCGGCCTTGCCTGACATACGGCACAGAGACAGGCGACATTCCTTTAGCCTTCGCCCAGTCTTCCAGCGTCTGCATTAAGACGATGAGCTTGTCGAACCCGAGCTGCAGCCTCTTGAATAGCGGCGTGACCGACGGATCGCCGCGTTTCCAACTGGTGATGTGGGTGTAATGAATGAAGCCCAATTGCTCGCTGAGTTCAACGAGTCCGAAGGAACTGCTGCGTTTCAAGAGAGCTTCGCAGGCTTCGATCACTCGGTTGCGAAACTTGGTGGGGCTGGTCGTCATGGAACGTGGATGAAACGTGGTTTGAACGAGACTTTCGAATGGAGTCAGACCTTAATCCACAGGAACCACAACTGCATGCGAACGTCGCTGCCCTTGCTCGCTCACCTATGACCGGGCTCTACTTCGCACTGGCAAATGCCGATGCAAAGGTTTGTTGCCATCCAACCGCCGGTTGATTTTGAAAACCGGTCACTCACCCCGCCGCCCCGAGGAGTCCTTCTCATGCTAACTCTGCAAGGCCAGCCTTATCCTGGAAGCTCGTTTTGCGACGGCCTTTCGCGTCGCAACTTTCTCAAGATTGGAGCTTTGGGACTCGGAGGTTTGTCGCTGCCGAGCTTGCTGCAGGCCGAGTCGAAAGCAGGCATTCGGAACTCCAACAAGTCGGTCGTGATGATCTACCTAGTCGGAGGACCGCCCCATCAGGACCTAGTGGATTTGAAGCCGATGGCTCCCAAAGAGATCGCCGGTCCGTGGCGTCCGACTCATACGAATGTGCCTGGAATCGAGATCTGCGAAGCGTTGCCTCGCTTGGCTCAGATGTCCGACAAGCTGGCGATTGTTCGCTCGCTCGTCGGCAATCAAGCCGATCACGATGCCATTCAAGTCTTCACGGGCTTTCATCCTCGCAAGCCGAAGCCGTCCGGTGGCTGGCCTCAATTTGGTTCGGCAGTCGCGAAGGTTGCCGGTGCCGCTAACCCTGCCACTCCGCCTTACGTCAGCCTGTGTTACACCTGCACTCACGGGCCCTACAACGAGCCTGGGCCTGGGTTCTTGGGTGCGTCTCAAAGCCCGTTCCGCCCGATGGGCGAGACTCGTGCCGACATGGTTCTCAACGGTGTGACCTTGGAGCGACTTGGCGATCGTCGGTCACTGATGAAGAGCTTCGATCAGTTCCGTCGCGATGCAGATGCGACTCGCATGATGCATGGCATGGATCACTTCACCGAGCAAGCGATGGGCTTGCTGACCTCATCCAAGTTGGCCGAAGCGCTCGACCTTTCGAAGGAAGATCCCAAGGTCGTGGCTCGTTATGGCACCGGCAATCCCAAGATCATGATGGATGGCAACGGTGCTCCACGCGTGCCTCAGAGCTTGCTTGTCGCTCGTCGTTTGGTCGAAGCTGGTGCAAGAGTTGTGACACTCAACTACAGCAAGTGGGATTGGCACGGCGGCTTGAATGCTGAGGGGCGGGCCAACAACTCGATCTTTTTACGAGAAGAAGAAGATTTCCCAGTCTTTGATCAGTGCGTCAGTGCCCTGGTGGAAGACTTACATGATCGCGGGCTCGACAAGGACTGCACCGTGTTGATCGCGGGCGAGTTCGGGCGAACTCCGAAGATCAGTGCTCAAGTTGGTCGAGACCATTGGCCGCAAGTGAATTGTGCGATCATGGCCGGTGGTGGCATGCGAACCGGGCAAGTGATTGGTTCAACGGATCGCATCGCTGGCGAAGCTGCTTCTCGTCCCGTCACCTGGGGAGAGATCTTTGCAACGCTCTATCACAATCTCGGCATCGATACGTCAGGGGTCACGATTCAGGACAACAACGGACGTCCGCAATATTTGGTCGAAGACCACGCCAAGCCGATCCGCGAGTTGATCTGAGTCTCACTCAATCGGCATGGCTGCATTCGACAAACAAGCCGAAGACGAAGCTTCTCGTCTTCGGCTTGTTGCGTTTATGTTCCGATGGCGGCTTCTTCTAACTTGAACATCCAGCGTTGCACTTGGAGTGCGTCAAAGTACCTGGCACCCGTTGGGACTGTGGCTTGACCTCGAACCACTTTGCAGAAGCACCGTAATTCTTCTGCCATCATTCCCGTCGGACCGATGTCGTCAGCACGAATCTCTAGGGCCATTGGCCAGCGAGCTTGCTCGTCCCAAACCTCAATCGGACGAGGATTAGGTAAGAGCCGCGCGCACCATCCAGCTCCGAAGACTTCCATACGATCGAAGCCGCGCGGCGGCATTCCTGCCGGAGTGAGATAGCTCGCAGCAAACGAAGCCAAAGTTCCGTCGCTCCATTGGAGTTGAGCCAATGCTGCATCAATCGCGCCTTCTGCGGTGCGATGGTATTGAGCCGAGTATCGCACCGGATCAACGCACTTCTTCAGCACTTGTACTGAGTAGAGATCATGAACCATCGCCGCATGCAGTGGGTTTTCACCGGGGAAGTCGCGAACGATCGTCGCTGGCCGATGTCGCACGCAGTCGATGTAGCTGATGCTACCTCGGTGCTGGGCTTCGGCGCGAAGGCCGCGGAACTCACTGTTAAAAAGCAGGATGTGACCGAGCATCAAGTTGGCAGAATCTGGCCGAACGAGTTTTCGCAGGCTTTCTGCATCGGAAAGTGACTCCGAGATTGGCTTCTCCAACAACACACTCTTGCCAGCATTCAGCAGCCGACGAGTCACCGCGACATGTTCTGAGGTCGAACACGCTACGACCCAGGCTTCCGCTTGAGACTCCAGAATTGCTTGATCGAGGTTCGTCCAACCGGGAACGCCGACGAGTTCCGTCTGAAGTTTGGCAACGCTTTCTTCTCGTCGGCCAACAACGGCCACTAACTGAGCTTCGGCAAGCTTTGACAGCGTCAGTGCATGCAGACGCCCAAATCGTCCAAGCCCAATTACTCCAACTTTCACGGGTTCAAACGCCGCGGTCATACGGTCCTCGCTGGTTTCTTTCGACAGCATCAAACATGCGTGCCTGAATGCCGTCACGTCATTGATCCAGTGCAGCATGGATTGGTCGGTTTGTGCTGAGAAGCCCTGGACTGATTAGGTTTTTTGGCTGGCTCTCAAATCACCTTCATCGGTGCAGCCGCAAGTCATGTTGCTGCGAAATGCGACTGCGACTTACAAGCCAGACTCGGCAGTGACCTGCGCTTGTCGGGCCGTGGAGTTGTTGTCGACAGGATCGTTGTGGTCTTGCTCGTCATGGATCGAAACCGGGTCTGTCGGAGTTTTTCCGATCGCTGTTAGTTGACGACTGAGTGACTGGAATTGGGCTGATTGCCCACTCTTGGATGGAATACTGAATGCGGAGTTTGAGACTGTTGCGAGTGCTTACCATCTCGGCTGTAGCAGCGATTACAGGCTGCGCATGGATGGGGGCTTACTCGCCTCTTCGACCGTTGGAACGTCGGCTCGTCTATTATCCCACGGCTTACCCGAAAGGTGATTGGGCCAAGCCCACCGAAGACACTGAAGACGTCAATTTCGTCGCCGCAGATGGCACGAAGTTGCATGGCTGGTTTATTCCACATCCTAGCCCTCGCGGAGTCGCATTGGTCTGTCATGGGAATGGTGGAAACATCACGGTCTATCGTGATTCGCTGCTACGTCTGCGTGATGAAAACGATCTTGTGGTGATGTCGTTCGACTACCGCGGCTACGGTAAGTCTGAGGGCACGCCGAGCGAAGATGGCATACTTCAAGATGCACGTGCCGCCCGCGATTGGCTTTCGGGACGAACAGGAGTTGCTTCTGAAGATCTCATCTTGATGGGTTACTCATTGGGAGGAGCTGTTGCGGTTGATCTCGCTCAAGACGGTGCACGCGGACTGGTCTTATGGAGCACGTTTTCGACGTTGCCGGAAACCGGAGCCACGCATTACCCGTGGCTGCCCACCAACCTGTTGATGACGCAAAGGTTTGATTCGGTTCGAAAGATCGCGCGTTACCAAGGCCCGCTGTTGCAGAGTCATGGCGACAAAGACGACATCATCCCCATCGCATTGGGAGAGAAGTTGTACGCCGCTCATGAAGGACCGAAGCAGTTCGTACGCATTCCAGGAGCCGATCACGTCAACGCCGATTCGCCGTCGTATCGAGAAGAGCTTGCTCGATTCTTGGATGAGCTGCGATAGGTTGAACCAGGAATTCAAACCGGGGCGATCAATAAGCAGTTAGTGGCCGTCGCTGCGTCATGCCGCTCGCAATGACGGATGGCGCAGCGTGCTATCGATGTTTGAGCATCGCGTTGCGCATCATCTTGCGATCTTGTTCGCGCTTTATCGTTTCACGGTTGTCATGCACCTTGCGCCCCTTTGCCAACGCGATCTTCACTTTGACGAAGCCACGGTTGAGCAAGACTTCGGTCGGTACCAAGGTGAAGCCGCGTTGTTCAGCTTTCTCGGCGAACTTCACAAGTTCCCGGCGATGAATCAAGAGTTTGCGGGCTTGGATCGGATCGTGGTTCATCGAGTTGGCTTTGTCGTATTCACCAATGTTGGCTTTGACGAGCCAAAGCTCGCGACCACGCATGGTCGCGTAAGCCTCTTCGATCGAAATCCTTCCGTTGCGCACGCTTTTGACTTCGCTGCCGACGAGCACGATGCCACATTCGAGCTCGTCGAATAGCTCGTAATGGAACTTCGCTTTGCGGTTGCGACTGACGACTCGATTATTTGGATCTTCAGTCGGTTGCTGCTTTTTCTTGCCAGCCATGGATGCTCGTTTGGGATGTGCAATCGCTAAGTGGGACCAATGCGAATGAAACTCGTCTCGTTTGAATTGAGCCAATAACAACGGACTTGTTGATGAGTCGCGTTTGCTGGCTTCAAGCCCTCGATGAGACACTTCGCATCGGGGTTAGACCGCAGACTTTGGCGAAGCGTTCGCGTTCCGAAAAGCGAGTGATGGTTGTGTGGGAAACGGACCCAAATCGAGTGAAACAAAGCAGCCCGGCCAACGATAGGAGCATTGTGGTGGTGGTGCTGGTGCAAGGCGGCCCCGGAAGCTTGAGTGAGCGACCGCCTTCCTATGCGTTAAACCGGGCTGCAAGGTGGATCCATCAAAACCGCGAACCGAGACATGACCTCGTAAGCCAAAAGTGCCATCCCTGGCGACGGGTCCATTCTTCAGTGGAGTCCGTGTCGGGCTAGCCGACCAACTCCTTAAACATGTCTCCGAATTCGGGCATATCGACCTTCAAAGTTTCGAGCCAAGCATCGGGCTTCCAAATCTCCACGCAGATCACAGCTCCGACCAACATCACATCGTTGGTCGCGGGCACATCGAGAAATTCTCGGAATCCTTCGGGGATCAAGACACGCGAACGATTCGCGAGTTGAATCACCTTGGACCGCGTCGAGAGCAGCCGACCGAGTCGCTGCACTTCGTTCATCCGACCAGCCAGAAGACCGGCTTTGATCTTCGACTTGATGACGTCCACTCCCGATTCGACGCGCGCTGTCCAATCCGCTGGCTTCCAGAGACTCAAGCAACCGTATCGCTCTTTGACGAGGATCGTGTTGCCGTCGTTGTCGGTAACCGCCGTGGCCAATTCCGTGGGCAGAGTCAGTCGAAAACGATCGTCGATCGTTCGCTTGTACTCGCCTTGCAGAAATGGCTCAGAGGACATGGCTCAGGCATCGTTCGAGAATTGTTTACGTCGCGGCAGCCATGCTATTGGGCTCAAAACCCACTGACAACCATCTTGTAAAAGAGCTTTGGGATAATTTCCCACTGCGGGTCGGAATCTATCCCGGTCGCGCAAACTCGGCAAGCACTCGACTGATTGTTCTGTGAGAATGGATGAAATCGGCTATCCGGATTTTGCCTCTGGCGGTCTGCTGCGAGTGAGAATGGCGGCAACAGGACAACGCTCGATGTGAGAAGTCGGAGTTCATCAACTTCAACGCGGTCTGTGTTGCGGACGCGCCGAGACAAAGCTGCCCCGCTCATCATCAAGATGACTTGAATGAGTTCCGCGACTTGGAGCCTTACCGCTCGACGTGCTGACTACTGACAGCACACTGTCGATCGTCGAACAGATTCACGTAGAAGACTTTCGCGTCAGTCGGAAGTTTGGCGGTTACGCGGGAATCGTTAGCTGCGATCGAGGCAGGAATCGTCTCCCATGGCCGGTCTTGCCACTTTCCCGTGCTACGCGTGAAGCACAATTCGGCTTTGACGATCGGGACTTCCGACTTGAATGTGACCCAGGCTTCGTCGGTCATCACTCCTTGACCTGTAATTGTCGCCAAGGGCTTGCCGCCGCGTAGGATCGAGTTCGCGAAGATGTGAATCTCTTCGGGGTTCTCGCCGGCGGGACCGTGACCGTGGGGCATGCGAACTCGCAAACACAATGTTCGCGGTGACTTCGGCAACATGTAAGATTTTTGCCACGAGTCCATTGGGTATGCGAAGTCGTTCGTGCCATTCACCCACAGCAGCGGCATTTCTGCCTTGCTCAAGTACAACGATGGGTCCCACTGCTTGAGCCACAATGCAGCTTTCTCTTTGCCGAGGCCCTCAAATCGTGGCAGCCAGACCGAGTTGTCTCCGAGATATCCGCAGCCATAGACCGGAGCTGCGAATTTGAATCGCGAATCGACTCCAGCCACGACGCATGTCAAATAGCCTCCCCAGGAGATTCCGGTTGCGCCAATTCGATTCGAATCAATTTCGGGATAGGAACGAATCAATGAGTGGGCCAACGCAACGGCACTAACCGCGTGATAGGTCCATTGATCTTCAATGGGATCATCGAGCTGCGTGAAACTGGCATCCCAACCTGCTGGTCCGCCATGGTCATGTCGCTTCCACTTGCCGTAAGTGCCAACGGGGACGCAGCCACACAGGTCCATTGCGATCGCTGCATATCCGCGCGAGTTCCAAACCTTGACCCACCGATCAAACGCCGTCCCGCCACCACCATGAATCAACACCATGGCAGGAAGCTTTTCGTCGGTTTGCGACGGGCCGACTTTGGGGACGCCGTAATAAGCGAAGACTCGTGTGGCTTTGCCCTTATAGGCTGGCCCTTCGAAGAAGAATGACTTCACGCCTTCGACTTGCAGGTCATCAGCCAGGAAGACTTCGGGTACTTTGGACAAAGCCTTGAGATCGAAACGCACTCCGGCAGCGTCTTGAGCGGAGATTGGTAGCACTCCAACCAAAGCGACAACTGCCAGCAGAATCGCAGCGCGTGTCCAACGTACGAGATTGAATGTCATGGTGATCTACTTCTGAAGAGGAATTCTGTTTGGAACGGAGAAGAGTGAGTGTCGCTGAGTTGCCGCCAATTTGATCGAGACTCTGCTTGATCGTTTTGTCTCAGAACTAGTGCGGTACTTCCCAAGACGAACCATCCCAGGCGACTACTCGGTCCAAGTACTTCACGACGCCGTCGGCATACGCTTGATAGAGAAACTCGCCTTTCTCGGCGGTTGCATGTCGAGGGGCTCCCAAATGACCCGGAGCATCGGCTCCATTCGGAGCTCGTTCTTGTGTGATCCAGCCTCGATAGGCGGGTTCAAACCAGAAGCCTCGATCCATATCTGGCAGCGAGCGGTGTTCCTTCACCAACTCGGGGCGGATGGCGAGCATCATCGATGTCTCCCATTCGCAAGCGTGGCCAACCATGTCTTCGACGAAGTCACTGCGCATCGTCGCCGGTTTCGCGAAGTCCCAATAAGACGCGCCGAGCAGCAAGATGTCTCTGCGAGTGCGATGTCGTTGTCGAGCTTCGAAGATCGCTTGCTTGTACGGTGTAATGTTTCCGCCATGACCATTGAGAAATACGATGCGCCGAAAGCCGTGAGTCAGCAGGTTCTCAATCAGGTCGTTAATCAGTTCGAGATAAACGCGCGGGCTGGCTGAGAGCGTGCCGGCATACTCCATGTGATGGTGCGAATTTCCGAGCCACATCAGTGGAGTAAAAAGCACACGATCGTTCACTCGCGGTTCAACTCGTCGGACCACTTCGCCCAGCAGCATGCTGTCGGTGGCCACGGGCAAGTGATGCCCGTGCTGTTCGACCGCAGCGACAGGGACGACGACTGGAGTATGCGGTGCTCGGGCTTTGATTTCGGGCCAGGTCATCTCGGCGAGGTTCATCAGGTGAATCCTTATCAGAGGCTGAGTGGGGCAAGTGACACAATGCTGGCGTCTGAAGGCATCCGTTGAGAGACGAGCTGCCGACTAAGCCTGGCATTTAGGCGATTAGCTTTTCCGCGAGTGTTTGAATGCTGGGCTACAAGAAATGACGAAAGCCCACTGAGTGCGGACTCAGCGGGCTTTCGGTGTCTTCGATCTGCTGCATCGCGGTCCCGAGTTACGCGAACTCGGGGCGACGGCGATTGAGTTGATCCTTCAAGCGACCCACGATGCTGGAGTGCATTTGGCTGACGCGGGACTCTGACAAGCCCAGTGTTTGGCCGATCTCCTTCATCGTCAGTTCCTCGTAGTAGTAGAGGATGATGATGAGCCGTTCGTTGCGATTCAGGCCGCGCGTCACCAGTCGCATGATGTCGCGTTTTTGGATGCCGTTCGTTGGGTCTTCGCCGCGTTCGTCTTCAATGACGTCGACTTCGCGAACGTCTTTGTAGCTGTCAGTCTCGTACCACTTCTTGTTGAGGCTGACGAGATTGACCGCGCTCGATTCAGCTTTGAGCTTGGTGTAATCCTCAATACTCACGCTGAGTTCGTTGGCCATTTCATCGTCGGTTGGTGGTCGGCCAACTCGAGCTTCGACGCGCTTGCGAGCTTGTTCGTGCTTACTGGCTTTGCTGCGGACGAGACGCGGCACCCAGTCCATCGTTCGCAACTCGTCGAGCATCGCACCTCGGATTCGAGGCACGCAGTATGTTTCAAACTTCACGCCGCGTTCCATGTCGAACGCTTCAATGGCATCCATCAGTCCGAAGACGCCGGCGGAGATTAGGTCGTTGAGATCAACTCCATCAGGAAGCTTCTGCCAGACACGCTCAGCGTTGTACTTGACCAACGGCAGATAACGTTCAATGAGGATGTTTCTCAGATTCTGGTCTTGAAGGTTCTCTTTGAAGTCTTTCCAGACTTCAGCCAGAGCTTCATCGCTGAGCCTTGTTGCCATGAAACCCTCCGTGGTTTTTCAGTAGCTCGGTTGTTCGCCAAAGGGGATAAGGACCGTCTTAGGCAATCTGAGTCGAATGGATTAGTGCGTGGCACCATCCAGATTCGGGGTGTCTTGCAGGACTCGTTCAACTTCCATGTGAACGATGTCCTCAATCAGTCGTCGAGCGAGGTCCCCGAGGACCAAGCCGATAGGGAATACAATCGCACTCGCCACAAGCGCCGCATGAAGCGTCGCTTCCAAGCCAGCTCGATCCAACACGCCACGCATCGCGACTGTCGCAAACGCGATCAATGCCAAACGACTTGCAACGTGTAGTGCCACTCGACCACCTCAAGATCCACCGAGACTCAGATTGGGCCTCGGTCTCATCAGAGCTATCAGCGACGAATTGCCGTTGAGCGAACTGACTTTGACCATGCTGAATCAGGGACTTCGCAGCCTGGTTTCAGCCCAGTGAGTTATCGGCAGGAGAGGGGGCTTAAGGTCAGCGAATCTGGCAAAGTTTTCCTAATCGTCAAACTTTGACAGCCGCATCTCTGAGGGACGTGAAACGAGAAAAACGAGGAAACGCAGCCCGCAAAGAATGGTTGCTGGCTGGCTTGTTGGTTGGACGTTTGAAGGGGCGGGCAGACTACTGACGTACTTTTTTTGGTGATAGGTCAGTTTCCAAGAATCGGTCGGGCTCGAATTCTCGACAGGCCTGGAATCGTACTCCATCCGTGACGGGCTTATTGCCCCGTGCGATACGTCATGTGGCACTCGCTGCACTTCTGAGTGACCGTGTTACGCAAGTTGTCGAACTCGGCGAAATTGTTGTCGGTCAGCGCCTTCTCCATGCCTTTACCGGCTTCTCGCATGGCATCAGCGTGCTTGTTGTAGTCGTCTTCGGTTTCGTATCCGTAGGACTTGTCCTTAATGGCTTGCGCGATGGTGTAGTAAATGACGACGTCCTTCGAGATCGACGACGCGTTCTTCTTGAGATTCTCTTCGCTGCCAGCGTTGTTCTTGAGGTTGGTCTCGGCGCGTTCGAGTCGCTTCATCAGGTACTTGATACTTGCGGATTCTTCCAACGGGACGTCGTCCTTCGCGTCGGCGATATCGACCGAGGCATTGCCGTCGAGAATGTCGCCAATCTTTTGGAAGTTACCGTTAATCGTGTCGAAGGCCTTCTTGCCTTTGCCGTCAGCTCCCGATGCGATCTTCACAACTTCCATCGCTAGGACGCGGATGAATTTGGCTTTGTCTTTCCAGCGGATTTCACCGGGATGCACGCGAGCCAACTCGGCCAAGAAGATCATCTCGGTGCCGAAGACCGGCATCTCCAATTGAGCGCTGTTGTAAGTCTGGACGTTGGCCAATCTTTGAGCCCACTGATTACGGCAAGCTTTCATGCTGTCGAGCAACGCTTCCGTGGTGATGAGCTTGTCCCAAGACATAGCACCACCACCACCGGCCGCAGGTTTGGGTGTTTCAGCGGCAGGCTTGGGAGTCGCAGCTTCACCAGCGGGCATTGGCTTGGCATCGTTTGCGGCCACGTTGCCTGCCGGTGGAGCACCGACCGTGCGTTTATCAGCCGCAACTTCCAGCGGACGATCAAAGAAAACATCGAGCGGGATGCCGTCTACGGTTGGCCCCTTCGCTGCCGTCTTCTTTTCTCCACCTGACTTGGTCCCTGGCTTCTTCTTGTTGCTCGCTGGCTCGGGCTTA
The DNA here is from genome assembly GCA_900299185.1 of Planctomycetaceae bacterium. GTDB lineage: Bacteria > Planctomycetota > Planctomycetia > Planctomycetales > Planctomycetaceae > AM-0621. Next base: position 72,309 of record OMIV01000059.1, on the reverse strand, counting down.
GATTCGGTAGCAGCGTCGCCACCTTCCTCGCCGCCTTCGCTCTCGGAGTCGGCAACGGGCTCTGCTTTCTTACCGCCACATCCTGGCACTCCCACGAGGCAGCTCACGGATAGCACTGCGACCAGGCCGATCACATTCCAACGACGCAATTGAAACAACATGACGAACTCCGCGGGCGAAGTAGGGATATCTCATGAGCAGGGATGAACGGCGCTTCGAGCCCGCCTCGAGCCCTGCGCAGCAATCGATAGGAGGGTCGGAGTGTGGGCAGTTGGCAGACCTCTTTCAACAGGCGCGAGCGACACGTCCTTGAGCCCGTGTGATCCGACTTTGGCTAAGACCGAGCCATGATTGCCCGTACTCGAATTTCTCGGGTCCAACGCGTCACAGCGGCGAACGTAACACTCTTCCCAAATGGTTCGATCCCATTGAGAGACCTGCCGAAAAAACATGGTTTCCAACTGTTGGTGGCCTCCACCGTGAGTCTCTTGAAGGGGAGGCTCAGTTCCCCATAATCCCGCCCCCCTATGTCGCCCTTGGATGGCTCGTGCATTTGGAGCCGTTGATTTAGGCGGGCGACACACGCTGGAGCCAATCGTTTGGCTGACTCTTGAACCCCGTTCCGTCGCGAGTCTTTCTCGATGTGCGCGGCGAGTCGGAATGCTTGATCGGCCAGTTCTTGTCTTTACGAATCGGAGCAGAATTTATGACTACGACCGCAGAACCTCAGCAGTACCAGTTTCAGGCCGAGATCACTCGACTGCTGCACTTGCTGTCTCACTCGCTGTATCAGAACCGTGAAATCGCCGTTCGCGAGCTGATCTCCAACGCCTCGGACGCCCTCGACAAATTCCGTCATGTCGTCCTGATGGATAAGCAATACGACGATGGCGAAGAGCTACGAATTGATGTCCTGCCCGATCCCGAGAAACGCATCCTCGTGATCCGCGATAACGGCATCGGCATGAGTCGCGAGGAACTCATCAAGAACTTGGGCACGATCGCGCACAGCGGCTCGCTCGAGTTCTTGACCAAGAACATTTCCGACAACCAGAACCTGTCGTTGATTGGACAGTTCGGCGTCGGCTTCTACTCTTCGTTCATGCTGGCCGACAAAGTTGAAGTCGTTTCGCGGAGCTACCGGGAAGAATCCGGTTGGCGTTGGGAGTCCGATGGCTCGGGCACCTTCGTCATTGAGCCGGAAGAGGTCGCGAAACGGGGCACCGAAATCCGTCTGCATCTGAAAGCAGACATGGACGAGTTCTCCCGAGCGGTGCGACTCCAATGGATCTTGCGAACCTATTCGACCTTCGTGGCGTACCCCATTCGAGTTGGCGAGGAACGCGTCAACGAGCAACGACCCATCTGGGTCGAACCCAAGTCTCAAGTGACCGAAGAGCAATACAAAGCCTTCTTCAGCTTCATTGCCAAACGCTCTGAAGCCGAGATGAGCTGGTACATGCACCTGACTTTGGACTCGCCCTTCCAGTTCCACGCGATCCTCTTCTGCCCAACGGATAATCAAGAGCTGCTGGGCATGGGCCGCATTGAGCACGGGTTGCATCTGTGTGCGAAGCGAGTGCTAGTCCAAGACAACTGCCAGGATCTTTTGCCCGTCTATCTGCGGTTCATGTACGGCTTGGTGGACTCGGCGGACTTGCCGCTCAACGTGTCTCGCGAAGCACTGCAGGACAACTCGGTGTTCCGCAAGATTCGTAAGACGCTGACTAAGCGAGTGCTCGGTCATCTCGAAGAAGTGGCGACCAACGAAGGCAACAAGTACCGCGAGTTCTGGTTGCAGTATGGCCCCATCGTGCGAGAAGGCATTGCGGCGGACTTCGAGAATCGAGAGGCCCTTGCCAAGTTGCTGCGGTTCAAGTCATCTCATCACGAAGACAAGACGGCGCTGGTGGGACTGGCCGAATACGTCGGTCGCATGAAGGAAGGTCAGACGGAGATTTACTTTGCGAGCGGTCCAGAAGTGCGATCGATCGAACGCAATCCCAACCTCGAAGCGTTCCGTGCTAAGGGAGTGGAAGTTCTCTATCTGACCGACCCGGTCGACGAATTCGTGCTCAACAACTTGTATGAGTTCGAAGCCAAGAAGTTCATCTCGATTGAAGACGGCAATGCCAAGGTCAGCGAACTGAAGACGGGCGATACAGCCGAGAAGCCCGAAGAGCAGAAGCCCGATGACAAAGTGCCGGATGGCTTCGATCGAGTTGTGTCGCTCTTCAAGGATGCGTTGGGTGAGCGAGTGGAAGACATCCGCGCTTCGGGGCGTTTGACGACCAGCGTGGCATGTCTCGTGAGCCCAACGGGAGCTTTCAGCGCGGCGCTCGAACGAGTGCTCAACGCGGGCAGCACCGAGTTCAAGCCAGCAAAGCGAGTGCTGGAATTGAACCCCAAGCACCCGCTGATCGATCGACTGATTTCGTTGGCGAACGATGCCGAGAACGTCCACTTCGTCAAGAACTGTGGTCAGCAGATTTACGCCAACTTGATGCTGCTCGATGGTGTCGTGCCTGATCCTCATGAGACGGCCGATCGCATGTTGAACTTCATGAACGAGCTGGCTCAGAAGCGATAACTCGGACTCGCTTCGACACCGTTCTCAAATGAAAGCAGCGGTCTCGGGAGTCATTCCCCAGACCGCTGCTTCGTTTTGATTCCCTCATTATCCGGCACTGCATACGAGCGATTCAAAATGCATCCGAAATGAGGCGCTACGCGAATCATCTCGGCCAATGTTGGCGAGGGACTCGAAGTCTGACACGCACTTCGAGTCCTCGTCGCGACGTCCATTAATCGAGTGACGTCAGCACTTGGAGTAGGTCGATCGAGATATCGAGGGTTTCGTTGATCTCGGTGCGTTGGTTTTGGCGAGTGTCGTTGATGCCCGCGTTTCCAGCGATGAGATCGTCGCCCAGTTGGCCGCGCAGGAAGTCGTTTCCGTCGCCGCCAATCAGGACATCGTCACCGACGCCACCCAGCAGAGTGTCGTTGCCGGCATCACCCACCAGCGTGTCATTTCCATTACCGCCGATGAGCGAGTCGTTGCCGTCGCGACCGGCGAGCACGTCGTTGCCTTCGCCGCCATTGAGGGTGTCGTTGCCGGTGCCGCCGTTGAGAGTGTCGTTGCCGGCTCCGCCAAGGATGTTGTCCGCACCCGCCTTGCCTGCGATGAAGTCGTTGCCATCGCCGCCATTGAGCGTGTCGTTACCGTTGCCTCCATCGAGACTGTCGTTGCCGCCCAAGCCCAAGAGCAGGTCAGAGTCCTCGCCGCCCGAGAGCGTGTCGGCTCCCACCGCGCCGACCAGAGTGTCTCTGCCGAGCCCGCCATTCAGGCTGTCATCGCCCTGTGCACCATCGAGCGAATCATTGCCATCTTGCCCGTCGAGCTGATCGTTGCCGACTCCGCCAAACAGCGAATCGTTCCCCGTTCCACCAGCGAGACTGTCGTTACCAGCTTGTCCCAGCAGCACATCGATGCCGTCGCCGCCATCCAAAGAGTCGTCGCCCGCACCGCCATCGAGGCGATCGTTGGCGCCTCCGCCGACGAGCACGTCATTGCCCTCGCCGCCGGTACTAAGAATTACAACCTTTGGATTCAGTTGCTCGGTTCCATCGAGTAAGTCGTCGCCGTTGCCCAGATTCACACTGATCTGGAATAGCCCCGAGAAGCCCGACAGGTTGCCGACAGAGACCTCGTCGTCGCCGCTGCTCAGATTCAATTCGAGCGTGTCGACCGTTCGCGGATTCGTCTTCGGAACCGAGTTGAAGTAAATGGTGAGCGAATTGGTGCCGTCTGAAACTCGGACGCCCGAAGTTTTCAGAAGATGCAGGCCGTCTTCAATCTGCACCGAGTCGGAGTCATCCGTGCCGGTGAAACGCACGACTTCAGAGGGATCAGAACCGGCCGCCGCGAAGTTATCGCCGGCGCCTGCATCCAAAATGTCGGTCCCTTCATCACCATTCAGGTTGTCGTCGCCGTCTTGTCCAAAGAGTTGATCGTTTCCCGCTCCGCCATAGATCTCGTCGTCTCCGGCATCTCCCAGCAGCGTGTCGAGACCGGCTTGGCCATCAATGACATCGTTGCCTTCACCGCCATTGATCCAATCGCTGCCGCCGCCGCCTTCCATGCGATCATCGCCACCCTGACCGACCAGGGAGTCGGCGCCGCCGCCGCCGGCTATGTAGTCGTTCTTACTGGAACCGATCAGTGTGTCGTTGCCGATGTCTCCGATGAGCGCATCAGGACCAAAGAACTCGGCGCGACTTGTATCCGTTGCGATGTCCGAGGCGCTGGCAGCTACGTCATGCAGCAGCCACGCACCGCGTCCCAACGTGCCCACCACGAGGACATTGTCTTTCGCGCCGTACTCCATGTCGGTCACGACGGCGTTCGGCAGCGACTGCCCGATATCGACCCACGCACCCGGCGCCGCGGCGTAGGTGAAGGCCACTCCGTCGGCTCCACCGATCACGACTCGGCCTTCGTTGCCGGGAATGAATTCGAGCGTTCGCCACGAATGACTGCCGATGTCGCGCGAGAGATTGCCGGTGATGTCGCTCCATGATTCGCCATGATTGCGCGTCGCAAACACGTGACCGTTCGAGTCCAGAGCAAAGGCATGCTCCCAGTCTTCTGAGTCGACTGTCACCGCAGTGGCACCCAGACCGGGATAGTTCGTGCCTTCGAAGTTTTGCCCCGTCGTTCCACGGAAGAAGACGCCATCGGTGGTCGCGGCATAAGCCACGTTCGCGTAGCGCACTCCCAAGCGACGCCCGCCCGCCACCATGTCATTCACCGAGCCCTCCGCCAGCGGCCCGCTCACCGTGAGTCCTCCGTCGATCGTTTCAAACACACCGTTGTTGCCACCAATCAAGAGCCGATTCTGATCGAACGGATTCGCGGCGATGGGAGTAACGAACTTCACCTCAACGTTTTCGCCCCCTGCTGGCGTCAGCTCCGTTGCCGATTGCTCGACGTTGTTGGCACCGACGAGTCGTTTCTGAAGGTTGCCCAAGTTCTGATAACTCGAATATCGAAGAGAAGTGCTGCCCGAGTCATAGACCGCCACATCGCCACCATCGCCGGTGCTAATGCTGCGGAAAGTCGTATGTCCGGCGATCGTTGTCTCTGAGCTACCAACGTCCTGAGCACCGATCACGATCACATTCGCGTTTGAGTCGTAAGCGATGTCATGCACTTCGGTGATTTGCAAGTTGCCGTTGATCGAGAACCAATCGCCGGTGTTGTCGCGTGGGCTTGTCCGCACAAAGAGGCCGCCATCGCAGCCATTGAGCAACCGACCGCTCGCATCGAACGCGAGATTGCGCGAGTCAGCATGCGGGGCGCTATTGCTCGCTGTGCCGCCGCTGGGAGTGGCCGCGATCGCATTGCTATGAGTCAGATGTGCCCACTGCGACGACGGCACGCCATGATCGGCGACAATGCTTGCATCGCCTCGGAATAACCGACCGCTGTAGTCATGAGCCCCGATCGAATTCCCGTGCTCCGAGGAGATGTCGCCTAACTGCAAGTCGCCGCCGACATACACGATGTTCGAGTTCGTCGGATCGACGACCATCGAGAGGTGAATGTCGCCCTGACCTCCGGCTTCCTCAGACTCAGCATTCGGCAATTGAGAATGCTCGTGCGAACCCGAGCCGCCTAACTCCACCGGGTATTGATAGTGAGGACGCTCCGAGCCGCGTGCTCCACCTTCTTGCTCGCCTTCTTCCTGCGGATTCAAACCGATTGGCTCTCCGTCGTCGCCGTCCGGTGTTTGAGGCAGATCCATGGCGGTCCAGTGCGCACCGAGGTCGGACGTGTAGCCGATGTAAGCCAACTGACCGGAAGCTGCGGCGGCGGCATAGACTCGGCCATCGCTGCCTGCAGCAAGTCTTACACGGTTCGCAGAGTCTTGAGTGAGGACATCGTTCAAGCCATTCGCCGAGTCATCATTGACCGACACGTTCTGCCAAGTGGCGCCGCCATCATCCGAACGGAACACACCCGCCTGAGCCGCACCGACATAGATTCGATCGGTGTTCGTCGGATCGACGACCATGTCCGAGTAATTCGCGCGCGGCAGTTGCAGATCTTCCGACTTCAAGAAGGTCACGCCGCCATCGTTGCTGACGAAGACATCGCCTTCGTCGTCCTCGCCATTCGAGGTTGTCGCGATAATGCGATCGCCATCGAGCAGCACTTGAGTGACTCGTGCCGGCTCGTCTCCCGTCGGCAACGAGATCGTGCTCCATGTTGCTCCGGCATCTTCCGACAACAGCAACCCGATCGCGCGACCGCCATCAAAGCCGAAGCTGCTCGCGCTTCCAGTGCCCGCAATCAAGCGGTTCGGATTGGTGCGATCAAAGGCCAACGCGCCGATCGCGAGCGACTCTTGTGAGTCTGTGAGCGGCACCCAATTCGGCTTCGCCGCTCGAGCGTTCGTTGTCTTCCAAATGCCGCCATTCACCGAGCCCACATAAGCGATGTCGGGGTTCGTCGGATGAGGTAGCAGAGCTTGCACGGCGCCTGAGACTTCGTTGTCGGGCGACACATTCTCTTCTTGCCCGCCCGTGATCGGAGCCGGCCCGACCGGCGCGAACGTCGTCGTTGTCGCATCAACGATCAGCCCATTCGCTTGCCTGTCCGCGATCAAACCTTTGTCCGCACCCGTCAACCGCACGAACAAGTTCTCGGCGACTTCATGTAATTGATCTGACAACACCGTGACTTCGATCGTCTGATGAGTCGTGCCGACATCGAAGACCAACGTGCCGCTCGCCGCGACATAGTCCGCACCGCTCGCCGTCGTTCCGTCGATCGTCTCGTAATTCACGGTGACCGATGACTCGAAGTCACGATCGAGATCAACATCGAACGTCAGCGTTGCAGTGCCGCTGGCAGGCTCAATCACACTCGCGCTGTGAATGCGAATGTTCGGGAATGCTGAGTCGACATCACCGGAAATCACGACGTCCGCGCCCGCTCCGCCAAACATCTGATCGCTGCCGCCTCCGCCATTCAGCGAGTCGTTGCCGTCTTGTCCTTCGAGCCGATCATTGCCGTTACTGATGGCCGTGCTGTCTTGCGAGTCCCCAAACAACGCATCGTTGCCTGCATTGCCGAGTAGCGAGTCATCGCCATCTTCTCCGACAAGCGTGTCGTTACCGATTCCGCCATTGATGACGTCGTCATCGGCTCCGCCAGAGAGGCTGTCGTTCTGAGCCCCGCCCACAATGGTGTCTGCCCCCGCGTCACCGAAGATCACGTCCGACTCGATTCCGCCGTACACAACATCATTGCCGCCGCCTGCGCGAATCGTGTCGCGACCGGCATCACCATTGATCGTGTCGCTCGCGCTGCCACCGACGATCGAATCATGGCCGGCATTGCCATTCAACGACGCTTTTAAATCAGCCGGTCCCAGGATTTGATCATTGCCCTCACCACCGAGCGCCTGAACGGTCAGAACTTTGCTGAAGGTCGTGGAGTTCACCCCACTCAAATCAAGGACATTGTTCCCTTTGCCGCCGGTCACATTGATCGCCGTGACGGTTGCAGTGCTGACGATGCCAATCGAACTGACGACAATGCCATTGGCCAAGCTTGCGGTGACGGACAGCAGACTGCGAGCTTCCAGCGATTCCGCAGACAGCAACGACTGAGGGTCTCGGACGAGTGAGCGTCGGCGTTGAGTCATGCGAGTCCGCAATGCTTTCTCAAAGCCGATCAACCAAGATTTCAGCGTCACAGAATTTCCTTTCTGAAGTGCACACAATGAGTGCTCAAATAACGAGGGCAATGATCGCCCATGAAAATCGTCAACTCGATCGAACACCCGCCTCGCAGCGATCTGAGGATCCGACTATCGCAACGGAGCACATCTAGTTTTAGGCAACGATCGGGTTAGCGACACCTTACCGGCTAGCAAACTTCTACCGGTCCCGCAAACTTCACCGAGTAGCCTCGAGTGGTCCGATTTGTATTCGGCAACTCAGTCCGAAAACTCGAAGTCGGCAATGGGTGAGTCCTGTGATAAGTGGCACTTTTCTCACAGCCTCGCAATGTCTGCGATCGAAGCGAAGCGAGTGCTTGATGGAGTTCGCGACCCGCTGAGAGAGCGAGGAGCTGACTGTTTTTAGCTCACTAGTTCCAATAGTCCTGGCGGAGAGTCATCTCTAATCGGCTACGCGGCCGGCACTCCTCGCGAGCGGCTGACTTTGTGAGTTCCACCCAAAGTCCTTTTGGGATGTGGAGCAGGTTTTCAAGCTGCCAATTCCTCAGCAGTTTCGCAGGTTAGAAACCTACGCCACGGACTCATGCCAGTAACGTCTGCTCTGCGTTCGGTCTCGGTTTCGGTCATTCATCCAGAGCCGACGAAGATGAGGCAGAGCCTAAAGATGAGCGTCCCCAGGCAGAGCTTGGGGACGCGTCGAAAAAGCACTTCTGATGCTGACTGCTTAGACTAATTCTCAACTGGCTTTGATCGAGCCGATGTTGATGTAGGCATGCACGTGCGGAGCGCCTCGGAAGTGCCAGACCAGCGACGGGCCTTCGATGCGCCAGATGTCCCAGACCTTGTCGTTGTCCAAATCGCCTTGCTGATAGAAGGCCATGTTGAGCTTCTCGACACCACCGCTCGACTTGATGATCTCCATGACTTCATCAACGTCTTCAGAGCGATAAGGAGCCAGCAGCACTTGCAGCGTCTTGGTGACGAGTTGTTGTTGATCGGCACTTAATGCACCGACCGAGAGACCAGGAAACTTGCCGGTCTCGCCCTGCAACGCAACGGCCGCTTCTCCCGGAGCTTTGGCTACCAACGCTTGTGCGGCTTGCTTGCTGTCGAGTGCTTTGAAGACCTCGTTCACTTGCTTGGTTTGATAGTTGAAGAGGTTTTCTTTGGGATCTTCATCGCCGTGGCCGTAGACGATGGGGCCACCGAAGGCCGCCTTATCGACGCTATTGCCATCGGCTCGCAGCGTGAGATGCCGTCCGGTCAGCTCCCACTCGAAGGCACCGTTCCCCGGTTCTCCAAAGACGGCGATGCTGTATTTGCCGAAGCCTCCCGAATCATCGTCGGTCTGCTTCTTGAAGCGATCGTAGCCATCCTTCGAAGTGACATTGCGAATGACTTCATCAATCAGAGCCTGCTGGTCTTTGGAGAAGAAGCTGCTGTCGATCGTGGGCTTGGTGATGTGCCAGTTGGCGTTGATGCGTTTGCGAAGTTCATGCTCGATCGGGAAGCAGATGGTCTTCTTTTGATCTTCCGACAGAGTCGCGAAGAAGCGACCGACAGCCGATTCCGCAGTGCTTTGGGCAGAGGGAGCCGCAAACAGTCCGGGTTGGCCGACCAACATCGGCATGGCGATTCCGGCCACAGTGGCCGCACCAACGGACTTCAAGAACGCGCGACGATCCAGCGATTCGCAATCTGAGCACGAGAGAGCAGGGCGATTCATCAGCGGCCTCCGGGTGAGGGAACGAGGAACGGTCGGCAGCCAGACGTGACTGCCGTGGCGGGATCATTACGGCTCTGGCGACAACGAAGTCAAATCGAATGACGATTGCCTCGCCTTGAGAGGCAACTGTCAGAAACTCATGACGCCGGTTTGTTTCGCATCTTGATGCGGCGAGTCACACTCCTGCCGCGCGGCGTGCAATCAGCATGTCGGCGACGTTGTGCGTCTAGCTTTCGAGACCCTTCATGGCTGCTCCTTGGACCGATGCTGAACTGCTTGAGCTTTGTCGCAGAGAGTCGGCAGAGGGCATTGAACCGCAAGCCATTCAACTGCTGCGGCAACGTCGCGAACACTCGGAAGTCTTGCTGCTAGCTATTGAGAACTCGCCGTTGCGAAGTTGGTGGGAAGCTCAATTTGAGAAGTCCGCGTGTGATGATGTCGCACTGAACGATGCAGCGATGAGTACGACGAGTTCGAGCCGTGATGTTCGCGATCCGAAGCCGTTCCGTCCGGTTCTCATCTGGGTTGTTGTGGTGGCTCTGCTCGGAGTTGTGGGTTGGTTCGCAACTCGTGGTCGCTGGCCGCAAGAGCCTGTTGCTGAGACTCAGGACGACGGAGCTCGTGAGTCCCGCGAGGCTGCTGTCGCAACGGCTACACCCAGAGCAGCTAAGACTGGCGAAGACTCGACGCAGGTGTCAGCGGATCAAGCGGGCGCTGTGGCCGGTAACGATCCGATGGTCGATGGCCCAAAGTCGAACGAGACGCCAGTTGCTTCGCAGCCAACGCCTGTGGCTGCGGATGAAGTTTGGAGCGGACCGCTCGATCTGCAGAAGCCACCGCTGGCTGTTGAAGAGACGGTGTGGCAACCCACGGCGGCGTTGTCGCCCGATGGGTTGGTTCCCGATGTGTTCCACAAGTGGTTCAGTGGTTTGCCAGGTCGACCGTTCAACGTCTCGGAAGACAAAGTCGACAAACGCGTTTTCACAATCTTCGAAGGTCAGGCTCGGCTGCGGGCGCCGTGGGTCCAGGACGCTGTGTTGCGGCTCGCGCTGTTCAATGTCGAGCGCTGCGAGTTCTCGATTTGGAAAGGCAATGACGGCATCAAGTTGTCGTTCGTCAAAGCCCAGCAACCGCCGTTGTGGATTGCTCAACGAGTGAGTCGCACGGATCTCCCCGGTGACTCGAAGGTCGACCCCAAGTCGAAAGCGGACACCAAGTCCGAAGCGGTGCTGGGCGAGTTGCTCGGTACTGATAACTCGCGCTGGGAGATGACGAAGTTCGGCATCTTTGAATTGCGAGTTGAGCATGGTCACTTGCTGATTGCTCGCGGACATGTGCCGTTGCTGCGAGTTCCGTTTGAGGGCTTGCCAACCGAAGTGTTGATCGACGGCAAGTTTCGCATGCGTGACTTGCGGATGTATCGAGGCGACCCGTTGCCGTTGCAGGACTTGGATGCTTATCGAGTTCCCAACGGCATCAATCAGTTGGCGTCGTCGAATCCGGCAGAGCTGAATTGGCAACTCAAGCCTGATGCCGCAGCCTCGCTTGAGAAGGTCGCAACGGACGGAGCCACTCGCCCCAACGCGATTGAATTCAAGACGACCGCCGCGTTGAAAGAGACCGCTTGGGTGTCGCTCGATGTGGCGAAGGCCGGGTTATCGGAAGTCATCTTTCGAGTCGATCATGCGGATGCGGGCACGGGCGTTTGCATTGGTGCGACGACCGGGAATCCCTACAGCAAGCTGGGATTCTTGTTGGAGCCGAAGTCGCAGCGCGTCGTCGCGGGCGTCCCGTTGCCGTGGCTGCATCCCGTCGAACTGACGAAAGAATCTTCGACGCCAGCGCTCGCATTTTTGGGGCCGACTCAGTGGTTTCGATTGGTTGGCTCGGCGGGTTCGGTGCAGGCTTGGGTCAGTCCTGATGGTCGAGATTGGAGTTGGCTGGGGCAGCATCATTTCCCCAATGAGTGGCGACGAGTTGATGCCATTCGAGTGTTTGCAGTGCCCGGTGCCGCGCGGCGCATTCAAATCAGTCATCTCCAAGTTCGAGAGTTTCCGACGATCACGGCATTGGCTGATCCGGCGTTGTGCCAGCGAATCGACATCGCGGCCTTCGAACCATTGCTGACTCGCGACTTGGGTTCGTGGATGCATCAAGTCATTCGGACTCGGCCTGATGATGTCCCGCTCGATGCCTGGCGGCGCGCATGCGCGGTGGAGTCTCTGCGAGTCGGGACGCAGTCTGCGTTGGGGACGGCTCTGTTGAGTGGGCTGGCTTATGAAGGTTTATTCGGCAGCGGTCGGTCGGGTGATGAGCGATCGCAAATCTCCGACGAAGCCGCGCTCGAACGTGGCCTGCTGCATGACGTGCATCTCTTGGGCGAGGTCGCGTTGTTGCACCACTTGGCGGACTACAACAACGGGGCGAGCTTTGCTCAGTTGTGGTCGGCGGTGGCTGATAAATGGATTGGGCTGAGCGATGGCTTGCCGCTGGCTCAAGGTGAAGTGCAGCGACGAGTGATCGGCGAACGCTTCCTCGAAGCCTTGCTCGTACAGCCGCTGCGTTCGGCGACTCACATGAAGTTGATTCCGTTCGAGCCCACTCGTCGCGAGCTGGTATCGCTGGTGCATGCCGGGCGATCTGCCGACACGCTGGCTTGGATTGATCGGCTGACGTTCTTCGTGACGGACTCGCACCCATTGCAGTTTTGGTGGACCTCAGCAGATCCCATTTTCAACACCGTCTTGTGGTCCGAATTGAATTCACACAGCGGGCTAGATGGCGAAGCTCAATTGCGGCGGCTGACATTGCCACGTCGTTGGAAGTCGACGCCGCCTTTGATCCGACATGCGTTGGCTCAGCCGTTGAGTAAGGAAGCTTACAACGTGATGGCCGAGTTCAATGCGGCGATCGGCGGGCAGGCGTTTGGTGATGCATGCCAAATCATTGGAGCCGCCGCGAATGGGCAGATGCTGGGCATCTTGCCGGACTCGCGCGATCAGCAGTTGCTGGTGTCGTTTCCGCGAGCGGTTGCGTCGGCGATGGAAGAGCATCCCGAGTTGCGGTTGGCGATGAACGACAAGTATGGAGCGACCGGACGATTGCGAGTGCGGCAAGCGATGGAAGCCGGAGACGTGCCGGTGCTCGAAGCGGCGACCATTCAGTTCTATGGCACGTTGGCCGCCGCTGAGAGCGAGCGTTGGTTGGGTGATCGAGCCTTTGCTGCGGGCGACTTTGCTCAAGCTCAGGGACACTACCAACGAGCGAAAGATGGCTTTGCGAGGAACTCGCAAGTGCAAACAACCGCGACGCTCGAATTGGCCGCTCGCATGCAGCTCGTCGCCGCGATGTTGGGGCAGGAAGAGTCGGCCACGCTGACTTCGACTGTGGCCTTCGGCGAGCAATCGCTGACGAAGCAGCAGTTGGATGAGTTATCGCGCGAGTTCTTAACGGACATCGGCGAAGTCCGGTCGGGAGATGTGGCGACGCAGCGATCTCAAACGACTGTAAGAACGGTGTCATCCGCGCAAGTGCTGTCGTTCGGGAGCTATCGACTGGAAGCTCGCGGGCGATATGCGGGCGAACAAGCCGATCGAGTTGGGGACTCGGCAGCGCCAGACATCGACTGGTTCTCGCGGCAGTTCGCGATCACCGTCAGCGACTCGCACGCGTTCTTGAGCAATCGCTTTCAAGTGTCCTGTCTGAATCTCGAATCCGGTCAAATCGAATGGAACAACGCGCTGAGCGACGAACGCGGTTTGGCCAAGCAACTGCTCATGGTGCCCATGCAACCGTTGGTGGTGGGCGAGTCTGTGTTTTGTCGGCGGCTCACAAAGAAGGGCTCGGAGTTGCATGGCTTCGAGAAGTCTTCGGGCAAGTTGCGATGGCGCACGACGGTGAAGACGAACATTGTTTCCGATCCGTGGATCTCGCGCGGACGTCTGCAAGTCTTCGCTGTGGATCTCAGCCCGACGGGGCCAGGTGAGTTGCGGCTGTTGACGTTGCAGGCTGAAACCGGGCGGCTCATCAGCGAAACGCCGGTCGTGCGATTGTTCGACGATACGTTGTTAGCCGGGCAGACATGTCAGGTTGAGGTCCGCAATGGGCTGGTCTTTTTCGCGTACTCGGGCGTCGTCGGTTGTTGTGACACTCAGGGGCAAGCCGTTTGGTTGCGACGTCAGTTATGGCAACCGCCCGTCATGGACTCGGGCCGCTATCAACGAGCGTTCGATCCGTTGTTGCTGCAAGGCGAACTCTTGTTGGTGACGCAGCCGGGAGTGCCGGTCATTGAAGCGTTGGATGTTGCGAGTGGTCGCGTGCGTTGGAGTCGATCGGCGAGCGAACTGCGGCGCATGTTGGGTGTGAGCGACGGTCGGTTGCTGCTGGAAACACAGTTCGGCATCGAAGCACGTGATGTCGCGACGGGAGTCTTGGAGTGGCGCTATCGAGCTGCCGACTTGCTAGATGCCGTCGTCATTCCGGCGAGTGGTTCGGCTTCTCCTGCGAGGCTGGTGACAATGCGCACCACGGATGGATCCGATGGTCGCAAGATGCCGACGCTGGTGTGGATCGATACGAACTCGGGGCAAGAAGTGGGCTATCAGTTACTCGATGCCTTGGTGGACCGAGAGCCGCGATTCGGGCCGTTGCTGATCAGCGACAACAAGGTCTTCGGGTTCTTCGGCAAGGGCCGAGCAGACTTCGATCGGCAGATCTACGAACTCGTGCCGAACAATGATGGCGCTTCGGTCGCGAGTGGAGCTGTTATTACTGTCGATCAGCCACTCTGGGCCGGATGGTTCTCGGAGTTCCAGCGCAGCAGTTTCCCCGCCAACGCATTCGCGAGGCCGAGCTTCGCGCGACGCACGCTGACTCCGATGTGGCGCGACGCGTATGCCAAGCAGGCTGCCGGTTGGGTGGCGCTAGCGCCACCGATTCAGTCGCGTGATGCGGGAATTCGCGCCGAGTTTCGAGGTGAGCAGCAAGTGCTGGCGGTTCCCATCACGGTCAGCGCGCAACAGATCGAACAGAACCTGAAGTTCCCTGACGTGCCGCTCGACGCCGTGCGTTTCATGAGGCAGGTTTCAGTCGGCTCAAATGCCGATGCCGCCATTGAATTGCGAGTCGGTCATGATGCCGGTCGCAGTTGGGAACTCATCATCGACGCCGGCTCGCAGCGCTTGCATCGGTCGATCATCAACGACGAAACCGCATCCTCGGGTTGGCAAGACGCGCGAGTCAGTCTGGCTCCACTGGCTGGCAAAACGACCGAGATCGTTGTGACCTGCGTGCCAGTCGCCGCTGGCAACACGGGGGTCTATCTCAGGCGACTCATTCTGAGTGATGGTGCCAAGCAAACGGGAATGTAGCCGTAATTGCACCCCGACTTGGGTGGCACGCTCTGACCAACGGGAAGGGCGTGGTCGAGCGATGTGAGCACACGCCCTTCGAGTACTCAGGACGTGGCACCCGCTTTGGAAAGCAATTGCGGCTTCGTTTCAAAGGGGCTGGCGTTTCGAGAGTTCTCCACACGTCGAGTTGTGACGACGCCCTGGCACGGTACGCTGCCAGCCGATTTGTTGAATGCGAATGATTCTCGTCTGGCTGGCTGGTATCGAGTTCTGGTTGCGGCGAACTGTGAACGACAACAGGTCGCGTGCCGCGGCTGCTAGAATGATGCTGGCCGCTGATTCGACTCACCGACAGGAGCCACTGTGTTTCAGACCGCACCGCCTCCGCATGCCTCTATGGCCTGGCTCGATTACCTGATGGTCTTCGGCTACTTGCTCATCACTGCGGGCATCGTCTGGTACACGTCGAGGCATCAGAAGGACGCGGACGATTTCTTCTTGGGCGGGCGTCGGCTGCCGTGGTTCGCGGTCGGGCTGAGCATCATGGCGACGCTCTTGTCGACCATCAGCTACCTCGGCATACCCGGAGAGATGATCAAGCATGGCGTCGCGATCTTGTGGATGTATCTGGCATTCCCGCTCGCGATGTTCATCGTCATTCCCTTCTTCATCCCGTTCTTCATGCGGCTGAAGATGACGAGTGCCTACGAGTACCTCGAACATCGTTTCGACTACCGCGTGCGATTGATGGCGAGCGTCATGTTCTTCTGCTTGAGGCTGGGTTGGATCGCGATGGTGATGTTCGCCGGGTCGACGGCAATCGCGAGTATGGCCGAGATCGATCTCTTCACGGTCATCACGGTGATGGGCATCGCGGCGACGATCTATACGTGCTTGGGTGGCCTGACGGCTGTCGTTTGGACCGACGTGTTGCAAGCCGTGATGTTGCTCGGCGGAGCAGCGGTCATCGTGGTCTATGTGTGGGCGACGACCGGCGCTGGGCCGTCTGATTGGTGGCAGGTGGTGTCGAACTCAGAGGGCTTCAAAGCTCATACGAGTCCGCCGCTCTTCAGCCTTAATCCGTCCGTGCGGATGTCGATCGGCTGGGTCGTGATCAATGGGTTCTTCTGGCAGATTTGCACGCACGCTTCTGATCAAGTCGTGTTGCAGCGGTACTTCTCCACCACGTCGTTGGCGTCCGCTCGCAACAGCTACATCGTCAACATGCTGTCGGCGCTGTCGGTCGGAATCCTGCTGGGCTTCGCGGGCTTTGCTCTGTTGTTCTTCTATCTGCAACACCCGACGTATCTCGCGAATGACCTGAAGCCAACGGACAACGGCGACAAGATCATGCCGTACTTCTACGCCCATCAATTGCCGATTGGATGCGGAGGTTTGGTGCTCGCCAACTTCTTGTGCGATGCCATGCAAACGTTGGTTTCGGGAGTTAACAGCATTACCGCGGTGGCTTCGAATGACTTGGTCCAGAGAATCGACGGCAAGCCGCGCACGGAGCGTGAGCAGCTCAAGCTCGCACGCATCTTGACGCTGGTGCTGGGAACTCTGGCGACGTTGTTCGCGGTGTTGATTGCGGTGTTGTCGAGGAACTCGGGACAGAACATCGTCGATCTGATGCCGCGAGCGTTCAACATGTTCCTCGGTCCGTTGGCGTCTCTGTTCTTGATCGGCATGTTTGTGCCGCGAGCACGTGGAACGACGGCGTTGGTATCGGCGTCGGCGGCGTTGTTCCTGTCGATCAACTGGAGCTACTACCGACAGCTCTATGCGTTCCAGGCAGCGAACTTCGACCTCTCACCGCAATGGGCCATCGCTGTTCCGTGCGTCGCCGGAGTGCTCATGGGAGTGGTCTATTCCCGAGTCTTCGATGGTCCTGCCGATCACCCCGGTGCGGACTTCAGTTGGTGGCGCGTCATGAAGCGCGAAGCTCGATAAGCGAAGCCAGACGATTCGATCTTGTGCGGCAAGGCTGTCTCTATGGCACGACTCGGCAACAGCTCTCTGCTTCTCCGCGGTAAGAATTCTTTCACCGCAGTGAAGCAGAGCACGCCGAGAACTGATCAAGCTCTAGAGGCGGAACAACTTCTTGGCGTTCTCGTAAAGGATCTTTCGCTCGGCGGCTTTGTGGGGGGCGAGCTTGCGAATGGCGGCAATCGTCTGTGAGCCCGAGCACGCCGGGCCGGAGCCGACTCGGTCATCGCAGTCGCTGCCGTAGAGGATCTTGTCTTGATGACGATCTAAGAATCCTCTCGTGTGGTCTTCGTCGCGCGTGAGAGCGTTTAATCCCGATCCCGCAGACATATCCGCGAACATGTTGGGATAGTCGGCCAAGTAGCGGTCAGTCAGTCCGCCGGGCGTGACCTTGCCCTTGGGATAGAGCACTCGCTGATCGGTGTGGTTCTTGTCGATGTTGGCCCACCATGTTTGAGCGTGGCCGATGAAGGTGGTCTGTGGGTACTTCTCCAACATCTTGTGCAACCGCTCGAAGCCGAGGTTGTAAGTCCCGTGCTGCAAGTGCAATAGGATGGGCACGCGATGCTCGGCAGCGAGTTTGTAGAGCGTCTGACTTTCGGCTGAGTCCAACTCCACTCCGAACTTTTGCTCGCCAATGATGATGCCGCCGAGGTCCAGATACTTGGCGACTTCGCCGCGAGCTTCAGGCAAGTCGGTGACGTCGTTGGCTCCGAAGAAGAACTCCTTCGGGTATTGCCGCGACATGGCCAAGACAGACTCGTTGCCGCCCGCTCCCACGCCGCCGAGATAGTTGTGCTTGCCCCCGCCCGTCGATGGTCGATCAACCGGAGTGCCTGCGGGCAGCAGGATTGTTTGAGTGACTCCCATCGTCTTCTGATGAGCCACCAATTGCGCGACAGTGCGGTCGCGATAGTTCGTGTGCTGATGGATGTCGATGATCGGTTCGGCGGCAGGTTCAGCGGCCGGCAAGTCTTTCAGGAAAGAGATTGCTCCGGCAGCAACTGACGCAGCCAAGAACTCACGACGCGAGAAAGCATTCATCAGCGGACTCCTGCAAGAAGTGTGATTCGTCAGCCAGGCACTCAAGCAGAGTCTGGCCGATGAACCACAACCACTCCAAGGCAGGAGCGAGTTCGCCATGAATTCGAGGGACCCGCAATGCAGAGTCACTGTCGAGAACGAGCTTGAGATGCGCTCGTTCGCTCAACCGAGTCAGACTCTTTATGGCTGCCGACATCGCTTCGCTGCTAAGTGCCGCTGAGGAAGTCGAGTTCATCATGAATGCTGAATGACGGTCGGATCGCGGCGCCGTATTCCCAATCGGATCCAGATTGCTGTTCCCACAGAATGGTCCCGATGAAGAAGTGCTTAAGCCCCTGAAAGTCAGGATGGCGAATCAGCATCATGTGACGCCCCGGCGGCAGCTTCTGAGAGACCACAAAGCCCACTCCTCCTGGCGAGAGGTTTCGGGTCCAGCCTCGGACGAACTGAAATGATTGGTGCAATTCGTTGGGTGGTGTAACAAGCACGACAACCAGCTCGGCCAAGAAGGGCTGGCGGCAATCTTGGCGACGGTTGTTTTCGGTCGTCCCTAGGAAGTACTCGTCGGTTTCACGATCTAAGTCGCCAGCCGATTCAAGTAGGCGATCGAGTTCCGCCAGATTGGCGAATAGCGACTCGTCAAACGGAGGACGTGACGGAGCATTTGATGGGATCGTTAGAGTCGTTGCTGTCGAATTAGTCGGAAGCATTTGGTTCGTCCTCTGGATGACGCATGAGCGCGTTAATACAGCAAAGGGACTCGACGGATCATCTCTATGAACTCGACCGGTGAACCACTCAGTCGACAGATTGACGGAGTTCTGACTCACTCGATGTAGACTCGCACGGCAGGAGGGAAGTATGGAGGCTTTTCGGTCAGAATGGATCTCAAGCCCATGACGCTCAGTGACCGCCATGACGCACATGCCGAGAGATGAAGTCTCTGGCAATACAGCAAGGAGAACGCAGACATGCCCGATACGCTTCGCTACGACCCATCCGCCGCTCATAAGTATTTGTCGCCAGTGGCGTGGGACTCGGTTTGCCCACTGCTGGAGAACGCTCGCCAAGCCGTGCGCGACGAGGTGCAGCTCTACAATTCCAAGGCCTCAATTCCGGCTCACATGCAGCCGCTCGATTCCGGCTTCATTGAATGGCCGCAACGGCTGCTGGATGAATTGAAAGCCAAGGGCGATGCTAGCCAGCTCGGCCAGATTCAGATCGCCGCCAAACGCCTGCGCGAGAACTTCGACCGAGTTGTCCTGCTGGGTATCGGCGGTTCGTACATGGGAGCCAAGGCGCTGTTTGATGCGCTCTGCCATCCGTTCCATAACGAACTCTCACGCGATGCTCGGCGTGGCGTGCCACGCATCTACTTCGAAGGCAACAACCTCGACAGCGATGCGTTGCGAGCGCTTGTCGAAATGCTGCCGCAATCGGCATCGGCTCCGAAGACCGTGAACGATCGCTGGGCGACTGTCGTCATCAGTAAGTCTGGTGGCACGCTCGAAACGGCCATCGCATTCCGAGTGTTTCGCAAGGCGGCTGAAGACTATTTCGGAGCGGGCTCGGCAGATCTGAAGCAAGCCATCGCGTCGATCACCGGCGAGACGGGCAAGCTTCGCAACGTCACCAACGAGCAAGGCTATCAGTCGGTGTTTCCGATCCCCGATGGCATTGGAGGTCGCTTCTCGATCCTGACGGCAGTGGGCTTGCTTCCGGCAGCCATCATGGGGCTGGACATCGTCCAATTGCTGCAAGGTGCTGCCGACATGACGCAGTCGTTCTTCACGGCACCAACCGGTCAGAATCCAGTTCTGGACTACACCGGCATCGGGCATCTTTATGAGATGACTGGGCAGCACATTCGGTTGTTGTCGACGTGGGGCAAGAAGTTGGAGTCCGTCGGCTTCTGGTATGACCAACTGCTGTCAGAGAGCATCGGCAAAGACGGCCGCGGTGCGACGCCCATTACCGTCGTCAACACACGCGACCTCCACAGTCGAGGCCAGCAGCATCAAGAGGGTTGCCGAGACAAGCTCATTACGAATGTGATCGTCGAGCAGCATGCTCTTCCCGCTGTCGGCATTCCGGCCTTCGCGACCGATCATGACGATCTGAATCAGTACCAAAAGAAGACCGTCTCCAACGTGCTGTCGGCGGCGATCCAAGGCACCAACGAAGCCTACGCGGCAGACCGTCGACCCACGACGGACTTGGTGTTGCCGAAGTTGAGTGAATACAGCCTCGGCCAGGTGTTCCAAATGCTGATGTTGGCCACGGTGGTCGAAGGCCGCTTGCTGGGCATCAATCCCTACGGTCAGCCCGGTGTGGAAGCCTACAAGAAGGCGACCATGCGATTGCTGAAGGGCTAAGTGTCGGACCGTCTTCAGAACGTGCTTCATCGCGAAAAGGCCGAGTTGCTCAGCAGCTCGGCCTTTTTGTTTGGTGAGGTATTTGGAGCAGAAGGTTCCACGACCTGCGAACGGAGTCGCTGTTACGCACGCTCGATACTTGATTTCGTGTGCGACAGGTTTGTCGAACTGCGTTAAGAGCATGTTGCGAGAATGTCGCGTTATAAGTTCCGGCAAAGTTCGCTTTGGCTCGGTGAGTGACATGATCTGAATCAAGACCTGGCGATTCAGTCGAGAAGCGGCATCGCGAGTCCCCATCAAACAGTGAGACTGCAATGGACGAGGGAATCTTTTTCTGCATGGGCCTGATCGCTCTGCTGGTGGTCGTGTTCGGACCAATTGCAGCGTTGTTCCAATTGAGTTCATTGCGGAACGACGTACTTCAGCACTTCAGTACTTTGAGAACCGATCAGCAGCGAGACTCGGCGAAGCTCGCCAAACAACTCACCGCGCTACAGGCAAGTATCGATGGCTTAGAACGCAAGCTGAGCGATGCGAACCTGCCGCAAGAGATCAAACCTCAAGCACCCGTGCCGGCGCCAGTCGCCGTGCCGCCGGAAGTCAGCCGCTCGGTAGCGCCGGTCGAACCAACTGTCTCGCCAGTGAAGGTCGAGCCGATTTCGAAACCGACCGTCGTTCCGATCGCAGCGACGACGAAACCGCTGGCCTCTGATGACGACTCGGTGGAATTGGTCGAAGTCTTCGAAGCCGAGCCCGAGTCTTACAAGCTCCAAAGTCATGCCAGCGAGTTCGTGCGTCAGGCATCGGGTTCCGCTTCTTCCAAGACTGAAGGTGCTTACGCGAAGAAGTCCGTCGAACCAATGCCGGTCAAGAAAGTCAAAGAACCCAGTCGCTTTGAAGCGGCTGCGGCTGAAGTGCTCCGCAAGATTTGGAACTGGATCATCGTTGGCGAAGAGCACATTCCGACGGGCGTCTCGGTTGAGTACGCGGTGGCCAGTCAGTGGTTGCTGCGCATCGGCGTGCTGTTGTTGGTGGTGGGTATCGGCTTCTTCTTGAAGTACTCGATCGAGCATCAATACCTCAGCGAAACGGCTCGCGTGGGACTAGCCGCAGCGACTGGTCTGGGGCTGTTGATCGGCGGCGTGAGGATGCTCGGCGGCAAGTTCCAATTGCTCGGACATGGTTTGATGGGTGCCGGTTTGTCGGCGCTCTACTTCAGCGTCTTTGCAGCGGCAGCCTTCTACAAACTCATCCCGGCGGAAGCCGCCTTTGGCTTGATGTCGGCCGTGACCGCTCTGGCCGGTGGCTTAGCGATCCGCTTCCGCACCAAGTTGGTGGCCGTATTGGGAGTGCTGGGTGGGTACGGCACGCCGATCATGCTGTCGACGGGGGCCGTCAACTTCTTTGGACTCTATGGCTACATGACGGTCCTTGGTGTGGGCGTGCTGTGGGTCTGCAGTCGCAAGCAATGGCCGCTGCTCAATTACTTGGCCTTCATTTGCAACTGGTTGCTGACTCTGGCTTCGTTGAATGACTTCAAGCCCGAGTACTTCAACGAGGTCATGCCGTTCTTGGCGGTGTTCTTCGTGCTGTTCTCGACGATGGTCTTCATCTTCAACTTGAGAAACCAAACGAAGTCCAACCTGCTCGATGTAATCGTGTTGTTCCTGAATGCCGCGATCTTCTTCGGCATCAGCTATGGCGTCATCGAACAGACTTACTCATCCAAGTGGGTGGCTGCGGTGACGTTGTCTTTGACAGCCTTCTACACGGCTCACCTCTACTACTGCTTGGCGAAGAAGGTCCTTGATCGCGAGCTGATGCTGACCTTCACGGGGCTCGCGGCGTTCTTCCTGACTGTCACCATTCCGTTGCTGTTGTCTCGCGAATGGATCACGGTGAGCTGGTCAGTGCAGGCGTTGATCCTGCTGTGGATCGCGCTGAAGCTCGACAGCAAGTTCCTGCGACATGCGGCGTATGTGGTCTACGCATTGGTGCTGTTCCGGTTTGGCATCTTGGACCTTGGTTCGCAGTACGGTCATGGCACGACGGCGGACATGGCGTTGGCGGATTATCTGCCGCTGCTGATCGAGCGAGTGATCATGTTCGGCGTGCCGGTCGGGTCATTGGCCGGCGCGTTCCGCTTGCTCAAGCAACACAGCCCGAGTGGCTCAGTCACCTTTGGAGCAGGCAACGACATCGGCGGATTCATCGGTGACAACCTGGCGATCAAGGCGTTGGTTGCTGCCGCGTTTGGCATGGGCTTCATCTATCTCAATCTGGAATTCAGCCGCACGTTCGGCTTCCTCTACGACCCACTGCGTTTGCCGATGATGACCATGCTATGGTTGGGCATGTGCGTCGCGTTGCTGACTCAAGTTCGACGCAGCTCCCATGTCTTGCTGCAAGCGTTGCTGGTGATGTTCACGATCGGCACGTTGCTGAAGTTGTTTGTGTTCGACGTGATGTCGTGGGGCCTGACCGGTCGCTGGATCTATGAAGGTCCCGAGTACGTCTTTGGAGATGCCGCGTTCCGCTTGTTGGACTTCGGAGCAATCGTGGCGTTCTTCGCGGTGGCCTTCGTGTGGTTGAAGGGCAGTGCGACTGGGGTCGAGCTTCGCAAGATCTTCGGATGGGCGAGCGTGTCGATGTTGTTCATCTTCACGACGCTGGAACTCAACACGTTCCTGTATCACTTCGTGCCGGGGCTGAGGGCCGGCGGTATCTCAATTCTGTGGACGCTCTTCGCGCTGTCTCTGATCCTGACCGGCATCCGCAAGAACCTCAGGTCCATGCGACTGGTGGGCTTGGGATTGTTCCTGATCGTGGCCGGCAAGATCTTCATTGTGGACTTGGAACGACTCGACCAGATCTATCGCATTGTGGCCTTCATCTTGCTGGGCGTGTTAGTGCTCTGCGGCTCGGCTCTGTATCTGAAGTACCGCAGCAACTTCTCGACCGACAAGAAGGACGAACCCAACAAACTCAACGAAGGTGACGAGGCTTAATCGTCAAACTTTGGTCGAGGCTGAGAGGCAAGCGTGTGTGATCGAGTTCGATCAGACGAAGCCTCACGCAGAGGCGCGGCAAGACTTTGATCTCTTCTCCGCGATCCCCGCGCCTCTGCGAGAGATCTTTATCCCTCGACTGGATCGACCGAACTCGTGTCTGTAATCGTTCTTCCTCAAAGCATGCCGCGTGTTGGTTACTCGTTGCCTCGCACGGCGGACGGTGCTTGAGACGCGACTTCTCGGTAGAGCTTCGCGTATTCGGACACCATGTGTTCGACACTGAAGTCAGAGGTCATTCGAGCGCGAGCATTCTCTGCCAGTGGCCTCGCGAAGTCGGGTTCAGACAACAGTCGCTGAGCAGCATGAGTAAACCGCGGTCGGTCACCTAGCGGCACGACGAAGCCTGTTTCTAAGTGCGTGACGAGTTCTCGATTCGGTGCAATGTCGCTGACGGCCACGGGCACTCCGGCACTCATGGCTTCCATCAAACTGTTGGACTGACCTTCGAAACTGCTGGCCAACCAAAAGGCATCTGATGCGGCCAAGATGTCGCGCGTGTCCGTGCGATGTCCGACAAACCGCACCCACTCGTGATAGCCAATCTTCTGACTGAAGATTTCCAAGGTCGCTCGCGAAGGTCCGTCGCCCGCAATGATGAAATGTACGTTGCGTTCGTTGATGTTTCTCAGCAGCGCAAACGCCCACAACAAATCATCGACTCGCTTCTGAGGTGCCAAACGGCCAATGAATGTGATGACCTGAGCGTCGCGCGGAATGCGGAACTCATCGAGCACTTGCTCGCGCGATCGCGTTGGCGGCGACGGAGCATCAATGCCGTTGGGGATCACGGTCAGCCGTTCGCGAGGCATGCCCAGCTCGGCATAGAAGTCTGCGACGGCTTGCGAGTTCCCGACCATCTTGGTGGTCTGGGGGATGAACTTGCGGTCGAGCCACAGTTGCCAGCCACTCTTCCAAGAATCGACGCAACGCTCCGACACGATGACCGCTGTGCGCGACGAAGGCTCGATAGCCATGCGACCGTAAGCGTTCGCCGCGAACAGCCACGTATGCAGGATGTCGGGCGAGCGATCAGCCAGCAATTGCTTCAGTCGTCGCAGTGCAAACGGATCGAACTTCCAACGCTTGCCAATCACTGTCACTGGGATGCCGTGTCGTTGCAGTTCGTCGGCATACGGTCCACTGCGAGTCAGCGCGACGACTTCCACCGAGAATTCATCGCGCGGCAATCGCGACGCTAACAGCATGAGTTGCTTCTCCGCTCCCGAACGATCGAGAGTCGGAATCAAGAAGAGGATGCGAATCACAGAGTGGTCTTCGAGCGAGATAAGTCAGCGGGGTTATCCAACACAGAGCGGCGACTATATCGACCGCCGCGAATTGGCGAATGGCGACTCGGGCTCGAGAGATGGTCGTAAGCTCGCGATCGAATGCGGAGAACTCGGGGCGATCGCGGAGACGAGGCTGCGAAGTTCGTTGGAGTCGTAGTTGCTCGAAGATCAATCAGACGGACTTCGTCTTAGTGAGCGGCGCAGATCGCTAATTCGCGATCCATGACTTCTCGGTAGTAGGCCAAACGTCGCGCCGAGTCATCGAGCGATCCTCCGAACGATCGCTTCTCGTCGAGATAAACCAGTGGGACGGCGAACTCCTTGATGCGGAAGCCGTGATGCACGGCTTGCACCCAGAGTTGCAGCGGCATCGCGTAGCCGAGTTCCTTGATGTCGAGGTTCTCCAGAGGCAACGTGCGATACGCCTTAAAGCCGCAGAAGCCGTCGGTCAGGTTGAGACCTAACGACTCGTTGAGCATGTTCGTGATCTGCATGTTGATGCGGCGTCGCTCTTCCGGCGGGACGCTGTCTCCTTCGAACCGCTTAAGATACCGGCTGCCCGAGACGATGTCGTAAGGCTCGTCATCATCGGGATAAACCGCTGCGGCCATTGCGGGAATCAAACTGGGTTCGTGCTGCCCGTCGCAGTCGATCGTTACCAGCACGTCGTATTGATGTTCGATCGCGTATCGAAATGCCGTGCGTAACGCCGCTCCATAGCCCTGATTGACTTCGTGAGTTACGACTGTGATGCCATCAATGCCGGAGAGGACTCGCGCGGTTCCGTCCTTCGATCCGTCATTCACGACGAGCACATCCGAGGCGTACTTTCGAACTTCGGCCAAGACCGGGACGAGGTGCGACTCTTCGTTATAGACAGGCAAAGCGGTCAGCACGCGGGGAGACATGACGATTCCTCTGACACGAATTCCAACGGAAGCACGTCCATGAACGCCAACAAAACAAGATCAAGTAACTCAAGCTACGGCAGCGATCTTCGCGGCTGCAATCGTCGCATTGAGCCAAACTGAATCCTGACCACAAACCGCCGGGCTCGACCTGACAAACTCGCCTAACTTACTCAGGTGGTAGTATTGGATGGGCACGATTGATAGGAGTTTCACGCTTCGACTCTGCGGCTCATAACGATCAATCGCAGCGGGATTACTTCGCGAAGGACGAACGGTCGTAGGTTCACAGCGGCACGACGAGCTGCTCAAACAAATCTCGATGAGCGACTGCCGCTGGTCGGTAAACGAGTGATCGAGTGCGGCAGCAGCGACGGTAAACAGTTCAAAGTGTGGTGACACTTCTGTCTCTCGCAGGCTTGCGACTGGCTGACAATGCTCAGCCGGGCGGCTACTTTGCAGCGCAGCGTTGTCGGTCGAACTCTGCGACTCGCAACGGCGTGGCTCATCAAGTTTTCGACAGAGTCCTCTCCGTCTCCCGCCACTGCATCCGCTCAGGCATCCTTCCTCATGTAACGGCGCCCGCTCATGGCCATAGACACTAGCAGCACCACGGAAGTGGGTAGTTACTTCATCTCGAACTACCCGCCGTTTTCTTTGTGGACTCGCGAGAATCTTCCCGAGATCCAGCGAGCCTTTGATTCGCCGCCAGCAACCGAAGCGCCGCTGGGTCTCTACATTCACATTCCGTTCTGTCGCAAGCGGTGCAAGTTTTGTTACTTCCGGGTCTACACGAATCAGAACGCACGCGCGATCGAAGACTATGTGGAGTGCCTGGCTCGCGAGATTGAATTGCTGAGCCAGAAGCCGGCGGTCCAAGGGCGGAATCTGAAGTTCGTTTACTTTGGTGGAGGGACTCCGAGTTATCTGAGTTCTAAGCAACTCCGCTTCTTGCGCGACAAGCTTCAAGAGCATGTTTCGTGGGACACCGCTGACGAAGTCACGTTTGAGTGTGAACCCGGAACGCTCAGCTTGGAGAAGGTTGAGACGCTGCGTGAAATCGGCATTACCCGTGTCTCGCTGGGCGTTGAAAACTTCAGCGACAAGATTTTGGAAGAGAACGGCCGAGCTCACTTGTCGCCGGAAATTGAACGAGCCTACGGCTGGCTTCGGCAGGTCGGTTTTCCGCAGGTCAACATCGATCTCATCGCGGGCATGATTGGCGAGACCGATGAGAACTGGCAGCGCAACATCGAAAAGACGATCGCGCTCGAACCGGACAACATCACGATCTACCAGATGGAATTGCCCTTCAACACGCTGATCTCGAAAGAGATGCGTGAGCAAGGCATCGAGTCACCAGTGGCGGATTGGGCGACCAAGCGACGTTGGGTCAACGAATCGTTCAATCGTTTGACCTCTGTTGGCTATCAGATTTCAAGCGGCAATGAACTGGTACGCGACCTCGATACCGACCACTTCGTCTATCGCGACAACGTCTGGCGCGGGGCTGATCTGTTGGCTGCCGGCGTTTCGTCGTTCGGTCATTTGCAAGGCGTGCATTACCAGAACTTCGACAAGATCGAGGACTATCAAGCGGCGCTGCAAAGCGGTTCGTTGCCGCTCAATCGCGCTCTGCGGCCGACTGCTCATCAGCGGTTGATTCGCGAGGTCGTGCTGCAACTGAAGGAAGGTCATATCTCGGTGATGGCCTTCGAAGAGAAGTTCGGAGTCAACATCGTGGACGAGTTCGGCCAAGCGTTTCGCAATCAAGAGGCTGCCGGGTATCTCGAAGTGGACGGCGACGAA
Source organism: Planctomycetaceae bacterium (assembly GCA_900299185.1). Taxonomy (GTDB): domain Bacteria; phylum Planctomycetota; class Planctomycetia; order Planctomycetales; family Planctomycetaceae; genus AM-0621. The sequence goes on along the minus strand of OMIV01000059.1, from coordinate 44,996 downwards.
GTCCGATTGACTCGCAAAGGTCTGTTGCAAGTCGACAGCTTGCTGACTGAGTACTTCGAACCAGAGCATCGGCAGGTGCGTTACACCTGAGGCCGGGGATGTATGAAAAACGTCAGCCTTACGACCGCGACGTTTTCTAAGAGACGCTTAGGGCCGACCTAAAAAAGACCGAGTCGCGGAGCGACTCGGCTACGTAGCTCAGTCGCTCCGCGACTGAGAAGCACCGATAAAGATGCTCTTCAAAACCCATCGTTGGCCTTGAACCGTTTCTCAAGGCCGATGAGACGAATGACATCGAGACCATGCTCGGCGAGCTTCCTTTCAACTTCTGCGTGACCAGCCATGAATCCTCAAGATGAACTCCACGCTCTCACCAGTTTGTTCTCCGAACCGGAAGCGTTGATCGCGAGAGCGGACCACATTCCAGCGTCGCAGACCCCAGAACCGCATAAGACCTTACTGGCTCACGATCATCACATGACGTTGTCGCTGGAGTCGTACCTGGGAGCTCCGGTCGATGTGCGAGTTGTCGATCGACGGCTCGAAGGCGACATCTACTCGCGCAAAATCATCCTGCTGAAGCACGGAACAGAGCAGGTCGTGATGTTCGGCATTGTGCGGTTGAATCTCGCTTATGTGACACTGGCTGTGCGGGACGAGATCTTGGCCGAGAAGACCCCGCTGGGCCGAGTGCTCATCGAACACAACGTTCTTCGCGAAGTTAATCTGGGGGCGATGTTGCGGATTGTGGCAGGTCCGGGATTGGCTCAGCTCTTGCCGATGAAAACTGGCGAGACCACTTACGGTCGGCTCGCGACAATTTTCTGCAACCTTCGTCCGGCGATTGATCTGCTCGAAATCACTGCCCCATTCGAACCACCTGCTCCTGAGTAAACGCCTCTGGAAGACCAGTGAATCGGTCTCACATTGGCGTTTGACCTTGGCCCCTCTATCCACCGCTATTTGCCATTTGACGACGCGCGACGGCTGACATTCTTGGCCGTTTCACCAACGTCGATACGCACTGCTCTTGAAGGATGACACCATGACAACTTCTCCGGCTTTAGTTCGCGACGCATACGACGTGATTGTGATTGGTGGTGGTCCAGCCGGGACGACCGTCGCCGCGCTGGTGGCCGAGCAGGGCCGCAGCGTCCTTGTGCTGGAGCGAGAAAGCTTTCCGCGATTCCACATCGGCGAGTCCCTGATTCCCGAGACCTATTGGCCGCTGGAACGCTTGGGTTTGATTCCGTGGCTGAAGGAGAGTGCCTACCCGAAGAAGTTCAGCGTGCAGTTCTTCAGCGAAGGCATCCGGCCTACGGCTCCATTCTATTTCGATGCTTACAAGATGTGTGACAGTTCGCAGACGTGGCAGGTATGGCGCGATGCGTTTGATGTGAAGCTTGTCGAGAACTGTCGCGACAAAGGTGCGACAGTCGTCATGCACGCGCATGTGACGGAGGTCATCTTCGAAGGCGAGCGAGCGACTGGAGTACGCGTTCGTTTGCCGAGTGACGACGGCGCGAACACGTCTCGAACGATCTCGGCCAAGGTGATTGTCGACGCGACCGGTCAGTCATCGTTTATCGCCAATCGGTTGAACTTGAAGTCTCCTGATCCGGCGCTCCGCAAAGGCACGGTGTGGAGTTATTTCCACAACGCGCGACGCGACCCTGATCCTCGGGACAACGGCGCTACGCTCATCATGCAAACCGCCGATAAGAAGTCGTGGTTCTGGTTCATTCCGTTGTTGGACAACGTGACGAGCATCGGTTGCACGGGTGCGATGCCTTACATGTTCCAACCTGGGGCTACTCCCGAAGCGGTCTTTGAACGCGAGTTGGATCGTTGTCCGGCGATGCGCGAGCGTCTGACAGAGTCGACTCGGGTGCGTGATTACTACACGACGAAAGACTTCAGTTACTCGACGAAGCGAGCGGCTGGTGATGGTTGGGTCTTGGTCGGCGACGCGTTCGGATTCATCGACCCGATCTATTCGTCGGGTGTCTTTTTGGCTCTGAAGTCCGGTGAGTTCGCTGCTGACGCCATCATCGCGGCGTTTAAGCAAAACGACTTTTCTGCCGCGACATTGGGGACTTGGGAGGCCACTCATCGAGCGGGCATCGAGATGTTCCGAAAGCTCGTGTATGCCTTCTATGCCCCGGACTTCAGCTTTGGCATGTTCTTGAAGGAGCATCCGCAATTCCGCTCCAACGTGACCGACATCTTGGTTGGTGACGTCTATCGGCCCGAGGTCGGAGACATCTTCGCTGCGATGGGTGAAGTCGTTCCTCCATCTGATTGGGGACCAAACTACGTGGGAGCCGCTTAAGCCATCTGGCGATGAGTGGCTCGTGACCTCCTGTGGACAGTGCATTCAATCGATCAAACCGGAATCTCCCGGCAACTCGCTCGCGGACCTTTGCCTCAACTTGCTCCCGGTCTTGCTGCCGACATATCAGCGAGGCAGAATCAATCTCCCGCCAATTGATGTTGCCACCTGCCTGATTCCATCCTTCTTGCCTGCCACTGCGAGGTCGCCATGTTCCGAGTCGATGCCGGACTTTCTCCGCGTTATTGCGATGGTTTGAATCGCCGTAGCTTCGTCCAACTGGGTGCTGCGGGGCTGGCCAGCATGGGTTTGTCGGGGATGTTCCGGCAGAAGGCTCAAGCCGCAGAAGCTGGACGAGGGGTGAAGAACACGTCCGCGATCCTCCTGTGGTTAGATGGAGGACCATCGCATATGGACCTCTACGATTTGAAGCCAAAGGCGCCTCAGGAGTACCGAGGATTCTGGAATCCGATCGCGACCAACGTGCCGGGCTTTGATATCGGCGAGCTACTGCCGAAGCAGGCCATGCTTGCGGACAAGTTCTCGATCGTGCGTTCGTTGCATCATGACACCGGCGACCATTTCGCGGGCGGACATCGGATGCTGACGACCAAAGACATGAATGTGAGCGGCGCGTTGACGGCCGGTCGCTTTCCCTCGCTCGGGTCTGTGATTGCTCGCGAACGCGGAGCCCGAGTTCCCGGTATGCCGGCTTATGTCGGCATTCCTTACGCGATGAGCATCGGCCTGCGTCCTGGCTACTTTGGGGCGAACTTCATGGGTGTCGAATACGACCCCTTCGAAACTCACGGCGATCCGAACGCTTCCAACTTCCAAGTTCAGAACTTGAATCTGGCTCAAGGTCTGACGGTCAATCGGCTCGAAGATCGTCGCTCGCTGTTGCAGCACTTTGATCGCATTCGTCGCGATGCCGACAAAGACGGAGTGTTCCAAGCGATGGATCGCTTTGACCAAGAAGCCTTCAACTTCGTGACCGGTTCTCAAGCGCGTCGAGCCTTCGACATCAATCTGGAAGATCCTCGCACGCGCGATTCGTATGGTCGCAATAGCTGGGGGCAGAGCACGTTGTTGGCGCGGCGGTTGGTGGAAGCGGGCTCGACCTTCGTGACGGTTCACTTCGGTGGTTGGGATCATCACTGGGATTTGAAGCCCGGCATGGAGCGTTACTTGCCGATGGTCGACAGCGCAGTGTCAGCACTCTTCAGCGACCTCGACCAACGCGGTCTGCTGGATTCGACGCTGGTCATTCTTTGCGGAGAGTTCAGTCGAACGCCGCGCATGAACGACGGCGGCAACGGTGGGCCACCTCTGAGCATGGGGCAACCCGGTCGCGATCACTGGGGCAACGCCATGTTCTGCTTGCTGGGCGGCGGTGGTGTGAAGGGCGGCCAAATCGTGGGCTCGACCGACGCGAAGGGTGAGCGACCTCACAACCGTCCGGTTCGCCCGACTCACATCCATTCGACGATCTATCACTGCCTGGGTATCGACCCGACGCTGCAAATCATCGATCACAATGGACGGCCCAATAAGATCCTCGAAGATCAAGATGCCATCACCGAGCTGTTGTAGCAGTCAACGGTCTTGTGACCTCAAATCACGTTCGTACTCGGAGAGCATTGATGCCCATTTCACTCGATGAGATCGATCAGTTTCATCGGTTCGCCACGGATCGAGTGGGAAGTGGTGCGGTCTCTTCCTTTGAAGATCTCTACCTTCAATGGAGCGCGTTAAGTGATCGGTCCAACGTGAATGAGGAGATCAAATGCGGTCTCGCAGATGTCGCTGAAGGCCGATACGCGCCGGCTACTGAAGTTGCTGAGCGACTCGGACGCGATTCGGGTTCTCTTCCAAATGAAGTATGCCGTCTTCGTGACTGAGACGCCGAACGCAATTCGCGAGCAATCATTCGGCGGATTGCGAAGTCTTCCGAACGAGGCGCGGAAGCTTGGTATCAAAAGTGGAGCCTGATTTCGGCAGGTGATCTTTCAAACGCTAAAAGGGCTGTCTTATCGAGCCGTGTTCGTCCTTCGCGGCAGCCAGTGCTGGATCTTGCACATTCGAGGTCCGCGACAAGATCTGATCCCGCCAGACCAAATGACATGGCCTGGCTGACCGATTGAATTGCCTCTCCAGCGATCGTCAGTCTCAATACGAATTCAATCCGCGCTACTTGCTCACTCTTATCGAGATTCCTGATGAGTCGACTTCTGCCTCTTGCTCTGGCTGTGTTGTGTGGTAGTTCTTCCATCGTGCGGGCTGAAGAGCCACCGACGTTTGAGAAGGATGTGCGACCGATTCTGAAAGCCTTCTGCCTCGACTGTCATGGCGGCGGGGATGAGTTGCAGGGCAAGCTCGATCTGAGGCTACGGCGGTTCGCACTTAAAGGGGGCGAGAGCGGCGCAGGCATCGTGCTTGGTAAGCCTGCCGAGAGTTTGCTGATCAAGCGGATGAAGTCGGGTGAGATGCCACCATCCGAGAAGAAGGTTTCGCCCGAGCAGATCGCGATCATTGAACGTTGGATTGCGAGCGGGGCTGTCACCAAACGGGACGAGCCCGAAGCGCTTCCGCGCGGGTTTGATATCACTCCCGAAGAGCGAGCCTTCTGGTTCTTTCAGCCGCTGAAAGACGTCTCTGTTCCCGGCACTCAGTCGAGTGATCGATCTCGGACTGCCGTTGATGCGCTGATTCTCGCGAAGCAACGAGAGTCCAAAAACGGAGATCGGCGGGCAGACAATTTGGCGATGGGATTTGCACCCGACTCCGACAAACTCACGCTCATTCGACGAGCTGCGTTTGATCTTATTGGGCTGCCGCCAACTCAGGCCGACATCGATGCATATCTCGCTGATAGCAGCGAGCACGCTTACGAAACGATACTCAACAAGCTGCTCGAGTCGCCTCATTACGGAGAGCGTTGGGCGCGGCATTGGCTGGATGTGGCTGGCTATGCGGACTCGGAAGGCAATGGCACCGAGGATTCGTTACGGCCTTATGCCTACAAGTATCGGGACTACGTCATTCGGTCGTTGAATGCGGACAAGCCCTTCGATCAATTCATCATCGAGCAGCTCGCTGGTGATGAGCTTGTGCCGCAACCTTGGAAGGACATTTCGAACGCACCGGACAAGATCGAGAAGCTTGTCGCGACCGGCTTCTTGCGAAGCGTGGTGGATGGCACTGCAACCGGCGGAGCTGACGAGCCCGCAGCAGCGAATCAGGTTGTGGCAGACTCTCTCAAAGTGTTGGGTACGTCGCTCTATGGGCTGACGATCGGTTGTGCTCAGTGTCACGACCATCGCTATGACCCGATTCCTCAAGCTGACTACTTCCGTTTGCGAGCCGTCTTCGAACCGGCATTTGAAACAGCTCATTGGAGACGTCCGGGCCAACGCTTGGTGTCACTCTTCACCGATGCTGACCGAGCTAAGTCGGCGGCGATTGAAGCCGAAGCTCAGAAGATGCAGGCCGACTTGAATATGAAGTCGAGCATGTACGTGGCGGCCGCGCTGCAGAAGGAACTCATGAAGTTCCCGGAAGCCGAACGGGCTGTACTTAAAGCTGCACTCGACACTCCGGGAGACAAACGCAGCGACGAACAGAAGAAGCTGCTGGCGTCTCATCCGAATCTCAACATCAACCCCGGCGTGCTCTATCAGTACGACGCCGCAGCGGCGGATGAGCTGAAGAAGGATGGAGAGAAGATCGCGGCGAAGCGTGCTGAAAAGCCGGTTGAAGATTTCGTCAGCGTGCTGGCTGAGATTCCTGGAGTCATTACTCCAACACGCATCTTTCATCGTGGCGACTATCGACAGCCGAAGAACGAAGTGAAGCCCGGAGATCTCACCATTGCGGCGGCTGAAGGTGCTCGCATCGAGATCGCAGACAAAGACGCCCAACTGTCAACGTCGGGTCGACGATTGGCGCTAGCGAAGCATCTGATGAATGGTCGGCATCCGTTGGTGGGTCGCGTGCTGATGAATCGAGTGTGGATGCAGCACTTTGGTCGTGGCATTGTCGAGACCGCCGGTGACTTTGGCATGCTGGGAACGAAGCCCACCCATCCCGAGTTGTTGGATTGGTTGGCACTCGAATTCGCACGGCAGAACTGGAGTCTGAAGAGCATGCATCGGCTCATCATGACTTCGACGGTGTATCGACAAAGCAGCCGACGGCTAGATGACACGGATTCATCCGACCCTACGCGCTACGCCAAGTTTCCGCTGCGTCGATTGGATGCAGAAGCTCTGCGAGACAGCGTGCTGAGCATTAGCGGCAAGCTCGATCGCACTCAGTTCGGTCCGGCGGTTCCGGTTGTAGAAGACTTTGTGGGGCAGGTCTTGCCAGAGAAAGACTCAACTCGGCGCAGCGTCTACGTGCAGGTGCGTCGGTCAAAGCCGGTTTCGTTGCTCACGACATTTGATGCACCGGTCATGGCCGTGAATTGCGAGCGACGGATCGCAAGCACCTCGGCGCCGCAGTCGTTGATGCTCATGAACAGCGATTTCATCGTGGCTCAAGCGGGAGCGTTTGCAGCGCGGGTTCGCACCGAACCTTTGCCAGAAGCAACTCCCGAACAACGACCACTCATCGATCGATTGGCCATTCAATATCCTCGTGCTGGTGGCGAATGGCAGTTTGGTTACGGCGGCTTCGATGCCGCGACGAAGCACACCACGGGCTTCACGCCGCTCGGGCATTGGACCGGCTCGTCATGGCAGGGCGGTGCAGGTGTGCCCGATCCGCAAGTTGGATTTGTCATCGTGCATGCGGGCGGAGGACACACGGGCAACGACTTGCAGCACGCCACGATTCGACGTTGGACCGCACCTCGAGACGGCATCGTGACTGTCGCCGGTAAGTTGCATCATCCCTCCGAAAACGGTGACGGCGTTCGCAGTCGAGTCATCTCCAATCGCTCTGGTTTGCGGGGTGAATGGCGAGCCAAGAAGTCGGATGCCGCGACCAACGTGGCACGCATCGAAGTGGTTGCTGGAGAGACGCTCGACTTCGCGACCGACTGCTTCGAGACCGTGACGAGCGATTCATTCGGTTGGACCGTGAAGCTGTCCATGACCGACTCGACCGGCAAGTCGGTCGGGGTCTGGGATTCAGAGAAGGACTTCCACGGGCCGCTCAACGCAGCGTTGCCACGATTGGTCGCTCAAGCCTGGCGCATGGCTTACCAACGTCAGGCCACTGATGAAGAACTGACTCTGGCCTGCGAGTTCCTAAGTCGACAGTTCGCGCACCTCAGAGCGACCGGGGCCAGTGGCGAGCATGAGTTGTTGGCACTGACCAATCTGTGTCAGCAGTTACTGATCTCGAACGAGTTCTTGTATGTGGATTGAAGTCCTCAACCGCCATTCGTGATGTTTGCAGCACTCACACACAGCCAACTTATTGAATCTCCGCAGTTCGCATCTGAAAGACCAAACATGACCATCTCTCGCCGCGACTTTCTTTCGACTTCGGCTTACGGCATCGGGGCGTTTGCGTTGGCTCACTTGATGCAACGCGATGGCTTGCTGGCGGAGACATCCAACAAGCCGCCGGAGAACTTGCCTCTCAACCTCCAAGAGCGAGCACCGCATTATCAGCCTCGGGCCAATGCTCTGATCTCGTTGTTTATGCACGGAGGTCCGTCGCATGTGGACTTGCCGGATGAAAAGAAGGAACTGACGAAGCACCACGGATCCGAGTACTCGGGCGAGGTCGTTTACAGCTTCGTGAACCGCGCGAATAAGCGATTGCTGGGCAGCCCTTGGAAGTTTCGTCAGCAAGGCGATTGCGGGACCAACGTCTCTGAGTTGCTGCCGCATATCGGGTCGATCGTCGACGACATTTCTGTGCTGAGATCGATGCACACCGGCCACAACGGGCACGAAGTTTCGATTCGCTACTTTCACGGCGGCATTGCGGGAGTGACCGGTCGACCTACGCTCGGCAGTTGGGTCAGTTATGCGCTTGGTACGTCAGCGGACAACCTGCCCGCTTACATGGTGTTGTCTGATCCCGCAGGGCATCCCGTTGATGGCACTCACAATTGGTCGAGCGGTTTCATGCCGCCGCTCTATCAAGGGACGGTCTTGCGAGCTCAAGAGCCTCGCATTTTGAATCTCGACGCACCGGCTCAACTCAGAGGTGTTGTGCAGCAACAAAACCTCGACTTCCTGAGACAGCTCAACGCGCGACATCTCGCAGCGCGGCCCGGTGAGGCCGACTTAGAGACGCGCATTCAAAGTTATGAACTCGCGGCCGCGATGCAGACAGCGGCCAAAGAGGCTCTCGATATCAGCCAAGAACCAGAGCACATTCAGAAGCTCTATGGCTTAGACCAAGATCCCACGCGCGAGTATGGAACCAGATGCTTGATCGCGCGGCGGTTGGTCGAGCGCGGCGTGCGCTTCGTGCAACTCTTCCTCGGTGGGCAACCGTGGGACAATCATCAGAATTTGCGAGGAGCCCTTCCTGATATTTGCCGACGCACCGACAAGCCGGCGGCAGCTCTTGTGACGGATCTCAAGCAGCGTGGGCTGCTCAATACGACGATCGTGCATTGGGGCGGCGAGATCGGGCGATTGCCCGTCAGTGAAGGTACGCTCGATGCGAGCTGCGGTCGCGACCATAACGGTCAGGGCTTTTCGATATGGGTCGCTGGGGGCGGCTTCAAGGGCGGCATGGCCTTCGGTGAGACCGATGAAGTCGGACATCGTGCAGCCAAAGACATCATGACTCCGAACGACTACCAAGCGACAGTGTTGCATCTGCTGGGGCTTGATCACGCCAAGCTGTCGTATCGGTCGAACGGACGCGACTTCAAACTGACCAACAACGCGCCAGCTCGCGTGGTGCATGAGTTACTGCGCTAACTCGATGGCATAGCTACCGATGTTGTTTCGACCTTGATCGTGATGCCGCCCAGCGCTTCGCTACACAGATGACGTGCGAAACGGTGGAATGCAGCTCTCACCTAACACTCCCGCCTCGTTTTCATTTCCTAACAGGGAGCTCCCGATGATTTTGCGAGCATTCGCATTCACTCTATTTGTGACTGGGCTTGTGGCTTCTGGATTACCTGCGGAAGACAAGTCTCAACCAGTTCCGCCGGATCATGTGGAGCGCGTCAAGAAGGGGACCGCGCTCTTTAAGTCGCATGTCCGCGAGATTCTCGAAAAGGCGTGCCTCGAATGTCACGGCGGCAAGTCGCTGAAGGGCGACTTTGATTTGTCGAGCCGCGAGAAGCTCATGGAGTCCGGCTTCGTCGGGAAGACGGCTGCCGAGAGCCAGCTTGTAAAGTTAATTACTCATTCCGAAGAACCGCACATGCCGCTCAAGGCACCGAAGCTGCCTGATGCGACGATCAATCACATCAAGCAATGGATTGATCTGGGGGCTCCGTATGACAAGCCGCTGGTCGACAAACCGGTGAAGGCCAAGGGGCCGTTGGAAGTCTCGGACAAGGACCGTGAGTTCTGGTCGTTCCGTCGCTTGCAGCAGCCGACCGTGCCTGCGGTTAAGAACGAAGCGTGGTGCCGCACTCCGATTGATCGCTTCATTGCCGCGAAGCATGAGGCTGCGGGGCTCAAGCCCAACGGGATCGCGGCCAAGCGATCGCTGCTGCGGCGAGCGTACTTTGACCTGATTGGTTTGCCGCCGTCGCCCGAGGACGTCGATGCGTTCGTTAATAGCACGGATCCCGATGCCTGGCCGAAGTTGATCGACAAGTTGTTGGAGTCGCCTCAGTACGGAGAACGCTGGGCGCGGCACTGGCTCGACATTGCGCGGTTTGCTGAGTCGCATGGCTACGAGCAGGACTATGACCGTCCAACGGCCTATCACTATCGCGACTTCTTGATCAAAGCACTGAATCAAGACATGCCTTACGACCAGTTCGTCCAATGGCAACTCGCTGGCGATGAACTCGCGCCGGACAATCCATTGGCCATGATGGCCACCGGCTTTTTGGGAGCGGGTGCGTTCCCCACTCAGTTGACCGAAGCAGAGTTTGAATCGGCTCGCTACGACGAACTCGATGACATGGTCACAACGACCGGCGTCGGGATCTTGGGACTATCGCTCGGCTGTGCTCGTTGCCATGACCACAAGTTCGATCCGGTGCCCGCTAAGGACTACTACAACTTGATGGCTTCATTCACGACGGCCATTCGCAGCGAGGTCACTCTCGATCTCGATCCCGTCGGCAACAAGAAACGCCAAGAAGCTTTCGACGCTCAAGTGGCGGAACTCGCCACGCAAGTCAGCGACTTCAAGGAGGACAAACTGCCCGGCAAGTTGCGAGAGTGGTTGAAGACTTACGACCCGACCGCTGCTCAATTGGGTGCGTGGGAACAGCCGAAGGTTGTCTCGGTCACGGGTTCGGCCAAGACGAAGTATGTCGAACAGCCCGATGGTTCTTGGCTCGCGACCGGTGGTGCTCCCAATAAGGAGACGATCACGGTCGTGCTGGAAACGATTAACAGCGATGTGAAGTCGCTTCGACTCGAAGCATTGGCTCATGACTCGTTGCCGTCGAAGGGGCCTGGTCGAGCACCCAATGGCAATTTCGTTGTCAGCAATATTACAGTCGAAGCTACGGCGTTGAACTCTCCGACGGGAACCAAACCGGTCAATGTGCCGCTGACGAATGCTCGAGCGACACATCAGCAGAACACGAACTCGCTGTCGGTTGCGTCGTCGTTAGACGACGACCATGCGCAGTCCGGTTGGGCCGTGGATATGGGCGGCATTGGGAAAGACAACGCTGCCGTGTTCGACGCTCAAACGCCGATCGCGTTTGATGGTGGAGCAAGACTGACAGTGACGATCGTCTGCAATCACTCAAACCCCAAGCATGCTCTTGGTCGTTTCCGGCTATCGCTGACCGGACGCAGTAATGCTCAGCCGGAGGTCGGAAACAGCGGACCCGAAGCTGCTGTTGTCGCGGCTTTGGCAGCGATGAAAGCGAAACCTGACGAAGCCGCGCCGCAGTGGAAGATCGCCATCGACTGGTTCGCTAAGTTGGACAAAGAGTGGTCTGCACTCAACGACATGCTGCAAATGCTAAAGGCCAAAGGGCCGCAACTTGCGATGAGCAAGGTGCTGGTCACTAGCGAAGGGTTGCCGCACTTGCCGCATCACGCGGATGGTCGAGGCTTTCCGCACTTCTATCCGAAGACGTTCCAACTCAAACGCGGCGACGTGAATCAAAAGGGCGATGAGGCTCAGCAAGGATTCTTACAGGTGCTGATGCCGGCGACTGCCAAGACTGATGACTGGAAAATTTCGGCTCCCAATGACTCGTCTCGCACATCGTTCCGCCGAGCAACCTTGTCCAAGTGGATCACGGACGTGAAAGACGGAGCGGGACCTCTGGCTGCTCGCGTGATGGTCAATCGCCTGTGGCAGCATCACTTCGGTCGCGGCATTGTCGCGAGCCCGAACGACTTCGGTTTGAAGGGCGACAACCCGACTCATCCCGAGCTTCTGGAGTGGCTGGCGAATGATCTTGTTGCCAACGGCTGGAAGCTCAAGCGGCTGCATAAGCTCATCATGCTGAGCATGGTCTATCAGCAGTCAGGCGACTTCGATGAAGGTCGCGCCAAGATCGATCGGGAGAACCAATTGATCTGGCGCCGGGCTCCTCGACGACTCGAAGCAGAAGCCATTCGAGACTCGATGCTCGCGGTGTCGGGCCAGCTTGATGGCACCATGTTTGGTCCAGGCACACTCGACCAAAACATGAAGCGCCGCAGCGTCTACTTCTTCATCAAGCGCAGTGGGTTAATCCCCATGATGATGTTGTTTGATTGGCCCGAGCATCTCGTGAGCATCGGCCAACGCGGGACGACGACCATCGCTCCGCAGGCATTGATGTTCATGAATAGTCCGCAAGGTCGAGTCTATGCCGACGCATTCGCCAAGCGGCTGACGACAACTTCGAATGAGGACGCCGCAAGGACCGTCTTCCGATTGGCTTTCGGTCGCCAGCCCAGTGCGAAGGAGCAAGCGGCTTCCATCGCGTTCTTGACTCAACAGGAAGCGAAATACAAAGCCGACGGTCGCCAGGATGGTTCGCAACTGGCCCGCGTTGATTTGTGCCAAGCGATCATGGGCATGAATGAGTTCGTCTATGTGGATTGAGTGGTCGCAGGAATTTACCGCCTGAGTAACTTCAGCTCCACGACCGAGATCGCTTGCAGATAAGAAACACCAACCCGCCATTACTAATTCATAAGCAAGGTTCATCATGAGTTCTGCTCTTCTCAATCGCTTGCTGTCTTCGGATGTCTCACGGCGCGAGATGTTGGCTCGCACGGGTTGCGGGTTCGGGATGTTGGGACTGGCTGGCATGCTGCAGCAGCAAGGAATGCTGGAACAAACGGCTCGGGCCGACGGTTTAGGCAACCGCTCGTTGAACCCGTTGGCTCCACAGAAATCGCATTTCGAAGCGAAGGCAACTCGGGTCGTGTGGCTATTTATTAACGGAGGACCATCGCACGTTGACACCTGGGATTACCGTCCCGAGCTCACTCGTTGGAACGGCAAGTCGATCAAGGAATTCGACTCGGAGTTCAAGAACACCACGGGCTTCTTTAAGGACGCGGTCGGCAACTTGATGCAGTCACCGTTCAAGTTCACGCCGCGTGGCAAGTGCGGGAAGATGGTGTCAGAAATCTTCCCCCATCTCGGCGAGCACGCCGACAAGATGGCCTTCATTCATTCGGGTCATACCGAGTCGAACAACCATTCGCCGGCGCTGTTCGCCATGAATACGGGCTTCGCGCGGATGGGCTTCCCCTGCGTCGGTTCGTGGGTGACTTACGGACTCGGCAGCGAGAGTGCGAACTTGCCGGGTTTTGTCGTGATGAGTGATCCCAAGGGGCGAGGTCTGCCCAAGGGCCACGCGGCTAACTGGAGCGCGGGCTTCTTACCCGGTGTATTTCAAGGCACACATCTCAAGCCGCAAGGGCAGCCGATTGACAATCTGGTCCGGCCGTCTGGCCTGACCGACGCCAGTCAACGCAGCCAGTTGGACCTGCTGAAGGAACTCAATCAGTTCCACTTCCAAGAGCATGAAGCCGACACCGAATTGGCGGCTCGCATTGAGAGCTTCGAACTCGCGTATCGCATGCAGGTCGCGGCTCCGGAAGCGATTGCGATCGAGTCCGAGCCCAAGCACATTCAAGACATGTATGGCATCGGCGAAGACTCGTGCGATCACTTTGCTCGCCAGTGTTTGCAGACGCGGCGGTTGCTTGAACGAGGCGTGCGATTCATCCAGATCTACTCGGGTGGCATGGAGAATCAGCGTTCGTGGGACGGCCACAACGACATCGAAGGCAATCATCGTCAGTTCGCGGGCGAGACCGAAAAGCCGATCGCGGCGTTGATCACCGACTTAGCTCAACGCGGGCTTCTCGACAGCACATTGATCGTGTGGTGTGGCGAGTTCGGTCGATTGCCGATCGCTCAAACAGGTGGCAAGCCTGGACGAGATCACAACCCACATTGCTTCACGGCTTGGATGGCTGGTGGCGGCGTGAAGGGCGGCACGACTTATGGCTCGTCGGACGATGTGGGCTTCAAAGCTCATGAGAACAAAGTCCATATCAACGACCTGCATGCCACAATCCTGCACTTGCTCGGTTTGAATCACGAGAAGCTGACCTACAAATACAACGGTCGGCAGTTCCGACTAACGGACGTGGGTGGGCATGTCATCAAGGACATCATCGCTTAGGCGTGCTGATCGAAGCTCGTTGAATCGAGCGTACTGTTCGACGCGCCTTTCGCTGCGTGGAGCGATGACTCAAGGACCGCCGCATGATTCAGTTTCAATACCCAGAACTTTTCTTACTCTCGGTACCGCTGTGGTTGCTGTATCGCCGGTGGGGGCAAGTTCGAGGTATGACGGCGGCGCTGCGGATCAGTTTGCTGGTTCTTTTGCTGGTGACGCTGACCGGGCCGCGACTCAATCTCAGCGGTCGCGGCATTGATGTCATCGTTGTTGCGGATCGTTCACGGTCTCTGGCAGCCGATGCTCAGACCAATATCCGCGAGCTGCTCTCCAACATGCAGAACCATGTTCGCAGTAGCTCGGGCGATCGCATGGCTTTGGTCACGTTTGGTTCTGAAGCGACCGTGGAATTCGAGCTATCTGATCAGAACCGGCTCACGGACTTTTCACGCGAGATCAATCCCGATGGCAGCGACTTGAATGGAGCAATTCTTACGGCGCTGGATCGAGTGAATCCCAATCGTCCGGCGCGGATCTTGGTGCTGTCAGACGGAGAGGCGAATGGCCGCGATCCGTTGAGTGCCGCGCGGCGTGCTCGTGAAGAGGGAGTGCCAGTCGATTGCCGTGTGTTTGAGCGACTCAAAGTTGGCGACACGGCTGTTGAATCCGTGCAGTTGCCAGAGTCGGTCGTACCTCGCGAGCCATTTCAGTATTCGGTCTGGGTGCATTCCGATCGTGACACGCACGGTGTCGTCCGCGTGCTGCGTGAAGGTCGAGCGATTGCGGAACAGAAGCGGGACTTCACACGCGGCATGAATCGCTTGCTCTTTCGAGACCTGCTCGAAGACAGCGGCTTCTACAACTACGCGGTGGAGCTGATTACCGAGGGTGATCCGCTGAAGGAGAACAACACAGGCGCGGGAGTGGTGCGTGTTGAAGCGGGGCCGAGATTGCTGGTGCTGAATGCCGATGGGCAGAAGGGCAACTTGGTGCGAGCATTGGAAGCGGCTCGGATTCCGGTTGATGTGGCTGCTGCGAAGCAACATCCGGTGACTCAAGACTCACTCGATCGATACCGCGCGGTGATCGTCGAAAATGTTCCGGCTGACCATCTCGGTCGATTGAAGATGGAACGGCTCGGACAGTTTGTTGAAGACTTGGGCGGCGGCTTGATGCTGACCGGCGGCAAGAACAGCTTTGGTACCGGCGGCTATTTCAAAAGCCCGCTGGATGATGTGTTGCCGGTTTCGATGGAGCTGCGTGAAGAGCATCGCAAAGTCCGAGTGGCGATTGCGGTCGCGCTCGATCGCTCGGGCAGCATGATGGCCCCCGTGGCCGGCGGTAAGGTGAAGATGGACCTCGCCAATCTAGGCACTGCCGAGTGCGTGAAGATGCTTTCGGCTCAAGACATGGTTTCTGTGATTGCCGTTGATAGCTCGCCGCACACCGTTCAGCCGCTAGCGAACGTGGATGATCCGGGTGCGATTACTCGCAAGGTCTTGAAGATCCAGAGCGAAGGCGGAGGCATCTTCGTCTACGAGGCTCTCGTTGCTGCGGGCAAAGAGTTGGCCAAAGCCGATGGCTATTCGACGCGGCACATCATCTTGTTCTCGGACGCGTGCGATTCCGAAGAACCTGGCGACTACAAGAAGCTGCTGAAGAAGTTTGAGGCTTCCAACATCACGGTCAGCGTGATTGGCTTGGGGACGAAGACCGACATTCATGCCAGCTTGCTGGAAGACATCGCCAAGTTGGGGCATGGCAACATCATGTTTACGGCGGATGCTCAAGAGCTGCCGAGACTCTTCACTCAAGACACTATGAGCATCGCTCGCAACACCTTCATCACGAAGGACGATGTCGACCCGACTGGCATTCCTTCGAAGATCGTGCCTGACGCGCGGCTCATTGGTGATCTCGACGTGGGGAACTTTCCCAAGGTCGATGGCTACAACCTGAGCTATCTCAAGCCCGACGCCACAGCCGCCGTGATCACGACCGATGAAAACAAAGCTCCGTTGGTGTCGGCGTGGCATCGAGGATTAGGTCGAGTTGCCGCGCTGACTGTCGAAGTTGACGGTCCATTCAGCGGCGCTCTGAGTCGTTGGGAAAACTACGAAGACTTCTTGGTGACTCATGCGCGATGGCTGCTAGGCAACACCAGTCCTGAGCAGGTCTTTGTGAAGATCGAGCAGTCTGGGCAAGACGCTTTGATGTCGATCGAACTTGATCCCGATCGACCACATCAAGATGAGTCACAACCACCGAAGTTGGTCGTGATTCCGCCGGGCAGTGAGCGTGAGAAAGTGATCGAGCCCGAATTTGTTTGGACCGGGCCGCATACCTTGGAAGCTCGCTTCCGCATGGATCGGATCGGGGCATATCGCACGTTGGTGAAGACGGGACCGACGCAATTCAGTCGAGGCCCGGCTGTCGCGCTGCCGTACTCGCCCGAGTTCGCGCCGAGGATCGGGATGCCAGAAGGAGCAGACGTGTTGAAGCAGGTCGCCGAGATCAGTGGCGGCAAGCTGCGAACCGATGTGCTCGAACTGTTCCAAGACCCGCCGCGATCAACGCGCACCGTGTCGTTGCTTGGTCCGTTGATGATCGCCGCCGTCTCGTTGTTGCTGTTGGAGATCGCCGGTCGCCGATTGTCGTTGTGGGAGAAGCTGGAAGAACTCACACAGCCACCTGAAGTCGCTGCCGTCTTGGCGGCGACGCAAGCGGCTCGCAGGCCCGCGCGAACTTGGCGAAGCTGGTTCTCTCGACGAGCGAAGTCGAAGTCTTCAACAACGACTGCTGCGACAACTGCCGCAGCCTCTGTCTCGGATACGCCTGAAGCCAAAACGGCGGACGCGCAAGTGACTTCCAACACGGCGGCATCCATCTTTGCCAAGGCCAAGGACCGCGCTCGCAATCGCACGGACGGCAGTTGATCAGCAGCCTGACGGCTCCGTAACGCTCGCTTGGTTTGCATCGGCGACCAGATAGAAACCCGCGAGAACCATGCTTTCTCATGTGAGTCGGCTTCTCGTTTCGAACATCGTTCGCTCACAAGCAGAGTGCTTCATGAAGCTTCTCAATGTCGTGACCTTCTTGGTGCTCGGGATCGGTTCATCCGTCTCTGCCGAGGAATCATCGCGCGACACATCTGATGGCATGTGGGCTTATCGGCCCGTCGTGAAACCCACGCTGGAGAAGCGAGGTTCCGCGGCCATCGACTCGTTGCTGATGAAGCACATGCCAGCAGGCAGCAAGCTGGCTCCGGATGCGACCGCTCGTACTTTCATTCGGCGAGCGACGTTTGACTTACTCGGTTTGCCGCCGACTCCCACAGAGATCGCCGAGTTCGAAGCATCGTTCAATAAGGATGCCGATGCCGCAGTGCGCGGGCTTGTCGAGCATCTGCTGAGCAGTCCGCACTATGGCGAGCGGATGGCTCAACATTGGCTCGACGTGACGAGGTACGCCGACAGCAGCGGGTTTGCGAATGACTATGAACGCGGCAACGCGTGGCGCTATCGGGACTATGTCGTGCGGTCCTTCAATGCCGATAAGCCATTTGATCAATTCATTCGCGAGCAGCTTGCAGGCGACGAAATCTATGAGTCACTTGCTGATGACAAACGATCGTCGGACTTGCTGATCGCGACCGGCTTCTTGCGAATGGGGCCGTGGGAATTGACGGGCATGGAAGTCGCCAAAGTGGCGCGGCAGCGGTTCTTGGACGATGTGACCAACAGCGTCGGCGAGACGTTCCTGGCGCACTCGCTGCAATGTGCTCGCTGTCACGATCACAAGTTCGATCCCGTGCCGACGCGCGACTACTACTCCATTCAAGCGGTCTTCGCGACGACTCAGTTGGTCGAGCGACCGGCTCCATTCATGTCGGTCGAAAACACGAAGGGCTTCGAAGAGCGACGCTATCTGGAGCAACGACGCGCGGAGTACCTCGCCGAACTCGCTGAGTTGGACGCGCTCTTGTTGCAGAACGCCGAGCGTTGGTTTGCCGAGCAGAAGAAAGATCCGGCGCGCTGGTACGAAGCTGTGAGAGTCGTTCGCAATCGTGCGAATCAAGAGACTCGTCGACCGGATGTCTTCACGGCAGCTCGCAATTCATTGACGGCTCAGCGAGTTCCCGAAAGCGAGTTTCCGCCGAAGCTGGTTGGTTTTACTCCCGAGCAGTTCGGTCGTGAGCGAGTCGCTCGTAAGGGCCTCGAGCGTTTGAATTGGGAGCTTGATCGTTACGAGCCCGTGGCGTTGGCGGTCTATTCCGGTCGCACGCCTGAGCTTAGGTCCGTCAACGCGCCGCTCCGATTGCCGGCCAATCGTGCGTCGGTGGGTGAATTGGAAGAGACGCACATCCTCGCGGGCGGTGATCCATTCGCGATGGGCAAGAAGGTTCAGCCCGGCGTGCTGTCGGTGCTCAAGGATGTGCCTCAACCGCGAATGGTCGAGCAACTCGATGGTCGTCGGTTGGCCTTCGCTGAGTGGGTGGCATCCACCAAGAACCCGCTGACAACGCGAGCGATCGTCAATCGCGTTTGGATGTGGCACTTCGGCGAACCGCTGGCTGGCAACCCCAACAACTTTGGGAGCACGGGCAAGAAGCCGACTCATCCCGAGCTTCTCGATTGGCTGGCCGCGACCTTCGTGGAAGACGGCTGGTCCATCAAAAGCCTGCATCGGCAGATCATGTTGAGTGCCGCGTATCGACGAGCATCACGGCTCAGCAACGACGGCGATGGCTCAAGTGCCCGCAGTCCCGAGCAGTCCGTGCCGTATGCGTCGTTCAAGCCGCGCCGACTCAGTGCCGAAGAGTTGCGAGACGCGATGCTGGCTGCGACGGGTGAACTCAATCGAGAGATTGGCGGTATTCCGAACCGACCGGAAATCAATGTGGAAGCCGCGTTACAGCCACGTCAGGTAATGGGCACGTTTGCGGCTGCGTGGGTTCCTAATCCATGGCCCGCACAACGCCATCGTCGATCGTTGTACGCCCTGAAGTTGAGAGGACTCAGCGATCCGTTGCTGGAAGTCTTCAATGCACCGGCACCGGACTTCTCGTGCGAGCGACGCGAAGCCACGACGGTCACGCCTCAAGTCTTCGCGCTCTTTAATGGGCAAGGCACGCATGCTCGCGCGTTGGCGATGGCCGCGCGGGTTCTCAAGGATCTGGATCAGATGGCTGCTGCCGATGCTTCTCCGCAGAGTCGAGATGACTGGGCGATCGATCGCAGCTTTCGGTTAGTCCTCGGACGGAAGGGGACGGACGCGGAACTCGCAATGTGTAAGAATCATTGGCGCGACATGCAGACGTTGCAGGCGAAGTCTCAGCCGACCTCGATCAAGCCTCCGTTAGTCGTTCGCCGAGATGCCGTTGAAGAGAACACCGGCGAGAAATTCTCGTTCCAAGAGAAGCTCCACTCCAACGCCGACTTCGTTCCCGACCTCCAGCCCAGTGACTGCGACGCTCGCCTGCGAGCCCTCGCCGACGTGTGCCTCGTGCTCTTTAACTCCAATGAGTTTTGCTATGTCGAATGAGATCACTTTCAGCGGCTGTGATCGTCGGGACTTTCTGTTCGGCCTCGGTGCCTCGTGCGGCAGTGTGGCCTTAAGTCGGTTGCTGGCTGATGACGCCCGTGCTGCCGAATCGAGTTCGCCGTTGGCGCCGAGGAAGGCTCATCTGACGGCAAAGGCTCGCAACATTGTGTTCCTGCTGATGGAAGGAGGACCTTCGGCCTTAGACACGTTCGATCCAAAAACGACGCTCGAAAAAGTGCATCTCCAAGAGTTCGTGCGCGAGGGCAAACAGAAGTCGGCGATGGAGAGCGGCAAGCGGTACTACGTCAAAAGTCCGTTTCAATTCATCAAGGCGGGCGAGAGCGGCGCGGACATGGCCAGCAATTGGTCGCACCTCGCCAAGGTCGCTGACGAGATCTGCTTCTATCGCGGCTGTCAGGTCGACAGCGTCAATCATCCGACCGCGATGTATCAGCTCAACTGCGGCAATCGATTTGGAGGAGATCCAGGGCTTGGTGCTTGGGTGACTTATGGCCTGGGATCGCTCAACCAAAACCTGCCGGGATTCGTCGTCTTGCCCGAGGTCAGTTATCCGCAAGGCGGGGCCGCCAATTGGAGTAACGGTTACCTACCGGCTCACTTTCAAGGGACTCCGCTGCGACCCAAAGGGTCTCCGATTTTGGATCTCATGCCGCCGCCGGGAGTCACCCGCGAGCAACAACGCAAGAACCTCGATCTGCTCGCCAAGCTCAATGAAGCTCACGCGGTCGAGCATCCATCGCAGCCAGAGCTAGAAGCTCGGATGACCAACTATGAGTTGGCGTTTCGCATGCAGATGCAGGTGCCCGAGTTGCTTGATCTGTCGAATGAGACCGCTCAGACCCAAGCTCAGTACGGCATCGGCCAAGATGCGACGGATGCCTTCGGGCGAAAGTGTTTGCTGGCTCGAAAGCTGATCGAGAAGGGCGTGCGGTTCGTGCAGCTCTACAACGGATCTTGGGACAGTCATGACTACATCGAGCGAGCGCATGGCAATCTCGTGCGCGGAGTCGATCAACCAATTGCCGCGTTGATTGCGGACCTGAAGCAACGAGGACTCTTAGAGAGCACGCTCATCGTGTGGTGTGGTGAGTTTGGCCGGACTCCCGACAACGGAGTGCGTGGCGGCATTGCGTACGGTCGCGATCACAATCCCAATGCCATGACCATGTGGTTTGCCGGAGGCGGCTGTAACGCCGGTCACACCGTTGGTGCGACGGATGAGCTGGGTATGACTGCGGTCGAAGACGAGCATCACATCCGCGACTTACATGTGACGCTGCTACGCTTGATGGGGCTCGATGATGACAAGCTGACCTATTACCACGCCGGCCGTTTTAAGCAGCTCAGTCAGTTTGGCGGCGAAGTCATCGACAAACTCATGGCGTGAGAACGATGGTCAGTGAGAGAGGTCCGTGTTGAAACGCACTTAACACGTTGCCGACGAATGTTCGTGGCGTAGGTTTTCAACCTGCGAAACTGCTACGAAACAGCCAGGTTGGAAACCTGCCCCACGGTGAAACGCCACTCTTGTCGGAAACGTCACTCAAGACTCTTGAGGCAACAAGAACTTCTTCAACAACCCGGCTAAGCGATGTGGGTGAGTTACATGCGGGACTTGTCCGCAATTCGGGACGGCTTCGTAAGTCGCATCCGGGAGTTCTCTGCCGAGTACTTGGTTGGCCTGCTTGTTGCGCTGAGGTTCGCCTTCGCAATCGACGAGCAGCACCGGCTGACGCACATCCTTCAGGCGGCTTGTAAGATCTAATCCATGCAGCAGACGGAACCGCTGCGCCACCACCTTCAGCGGAGTCTGCAAACAGTTGGCGGCGAGGAACTGCCAGCGCGTCTCATCAATCGGCGGGAACCACAACCGGTGTTGGCTGTAGAGCAATCGCGTGCGGAAGAAGGCGTTGCGAATGCTCGCCGGCAAGACGGAGAACACAGCCGCGCCGGCTCGTTCCAACCATGACAAGCGATAGCTCACGATGGAACTTTGCAGCACGAGCCGTCGTAGTCCCGTGGCTGGAGTCAGCGCTTGCAGCAATGCGGGCACGCTGCCAAAGCCCGTTGCCAGTAGGTCGTAATGCTCGTCTCCTAGAAACGTCGCCACGCGAGCAGGGCAATCTTTGAAGGTGTCCCAATTACGAGCTGACTGCGGATAGTCGATCAGCACCAAACGGAACTGCTCGCGCAAGAGCCACGCCATCAAGCAGAAGACTTCCGACGTGCCGCTCCAAGCGTTGAGCACATACAACGGCTGCCCCGAGCCGAAAGTCAATCCGCGAATGGGCTCGCCATCTCCAGCCACTTCGAAGGGGACGGCTGCAGCGCGGAATTGTTCTAACACCTGAGTCCACGCCAGCGGCGGCGGACAAGACGGTGCCGGCGGGGCGAGATTCAGAGGGCTTGAAGCTGAAGAAGACTCGGATGATTCCATGAGGGCGTTCAATCGAGAGAAGGCTGTCGACCAAGCAAGTGCGGCGGAGTGTAGAGAACGAGTCGGGCTAACTCTTGCGAGTCGAACTCCTGACTCGCCACAAACCCAGCCCCGCATTTCATCACTCGCCTCAGGAGACATTGCATGCGTTCGAGTTCTCTGAATCGTCGCTGGTTCTTGCAGACGTCCGCTGCCGCCGCAGCCACGTTTGCAGCTCCAGCGATCTTGCGTGGTCGCGATCTCAATTCGAAGCTCAACATCGCGGTGATTGGTTCGGGAGGTCGCGGCGGTTCAAACCTGGGGGCTTGCGCCGCGACAGAAAACATCGTGGCTCTGTGCGATGTCTATGAACCCAATCTGGATCGCGCGGCTATGGCGCATCCTCAAGCCAAGAAGTTCGTCGACTTCCGCGAGATGTTTGCGAAGCCCGAAGAGTTCGACGCGGTGACAGTTAGCACCTGCGAGCACACGCATGCCTTTGCGACTCTGGCTGCGTTGAAAGCTGGTAAGCACGTCTATTGTGAGAAGCCGCTGACTCACAACGTCTGGGAAGCTCGGGTCATCCGCGAAGCTGCGAAGAAGGCAAACGTCACAACTCAGATGGGCATCCAGATTCACTCTGGTGCCAATTATCGCCGGGTTGTGGAACTCATTCAGACCGGCGCGATCGGACCGGTTCGAGAAGCTCATGTGTGGGTCTCGCGAGCTTGGGGGTGGCAGCCTTCCGAAGAGATCGCCAAGCAGCATCGAGACATTGTCTTCGCGCAAGACCGACCAAAGGACTCATCTCCTGTGCCGCCAGGTTTGCATTGGGATCTGTGGCTGGGGCCTGCTCCCGAGCGAGCGTTTCACAACGTCTACTTCCCCGGTCCGAAGTGGTATCGGTGGTGGGAATGGGGCAGCGGCACGATGTCGGACTTGGGCAGCCATTGGAACGATCTGCCGTTCTGGGCGCTGAAGCTGCAAGCTCCGCTGGCGATCGAAGCCTCGGGGCCGCCTGCTCATCCCGACTTGGCTCCAGCCTCGATGCAGGCCACTTACGAGTACGGTGCTCGCGGAGATATGCCGCCGGTGAAACTCACGTGGTACCAGGGCACGAACAAGCCCGAGATCTGGACCAACGGAGGCATTCCGAAGTGGGACAGTGCGGTGCTCTTCATCGGTGATAACGGCATGTTGCTGTCCGACTATGGCAAGCACGTGCTCTTGCCCGAGGACAAGTTCAAGGACTTCAAACGTCCCGAGCCGTTCTTGCCCGCGTCTCCCGGTCAGCAGCAAGAATGGTTACAGGCCATCAAGGCCGGTAAGCCCGCAAGCTGCGACTTCGAGTACTCCGGCTGGCTGACCGAAGCCAATCACCTAGGGAACGTGGCCTATCGAGTCGGCAAGAAACTGGCATGGGACGCCGCCAACTTGCGATGCCCGAACGCTCCCGAAGCCGACCGCTTCATCCGCCGCGAGTACCGCAAAGGCTGGGAGTTGGCGTAGGTCGATTGTGTTGCGCTGGCCGATTTCGTCAGTTCCAAGTCACAGCTTCTTCCCGTGCGTGTCGATCACGACGCGATCTGGCTGGGAATGCCTCTCGCAGAGTAGCAGGGGACGCAGAGTTTGGAGAGTTTTAGGACTCATTCTTCTCTGTGTTCTCCGCGCCTCTGTGTGAGTCCCGTTTTCCGTGCTTCGTTAATGATTCGCCATAGAGATGCGCTTCAAGAGCGTGCCGTGGCCAATGCCGGTTGAGACCGCAACCGAATCAGCTCGCCGTCGAATGCACGAGCACCTGTTCGCAGGCTGAGCGAGAGCCGAAGTGGTCCGCGTTGGTCTTTGCGAGATGCTCACTTTCAACTGTCGTTTAAATGACAGACAAAGTTGATGGAGCCGCGCGTTTCTCCCTTTGACGGTGCCCGGCACGTCTCTTGTCGCCGCGAGGGTGGACTGGTCGTGCCGCTTGTAGCGGGCTCATCGCGCCGCTCGCTAAGGCGTTTGCCCCAGGCTTTCAGGCGTTAGGCGTAATCCTATCTAAAACGCCAAACCGGCCCGTCCTCGCATCCCTGGTTGGTCGAAACATGACCGATATTTCCTGCGATGGCCGATTCCAGATGCGACATCGCATTCATTGGTTGGCTGAATCACGGTTCGAAGTAGCGAGCATGATGCAAGCTGCCGGGAGTGTGTGGTTCGATCAGATCGCGAGTCTTGTGACCGGTTACAGGACGACGCGAAACCAAGAACGCGAGTTCATCGGGAAGATCAAACGAGGCAATGGATGTCTCGGGAGAGTGATCGGAGAACTGTTGAGATTCATCCTTCCGAGGCCCTACGGAACCACCGCCGGCGGCGAGTAACGTCATACGGCACCTCACGCGAACGTTGTTCGGACCGCCGCCAAGCGGTCGTTTTTCGGAGGTTCCTGAGGACCCAGGGCACGACCAGGTAACCTTAGGAAAGGCTTTTCCCCATGACACGAATTGCTACGAATACCGCTTCCACTCGAGGCCTTCGCTACTTGAACCAAGCGTCGAAGTCGTTGAACACGACGCTCGAGCGGCTCTCGACCGGTAGCAAGATCAACCGAGGTAAAGACGCACCCGCAGGCATCATCGCCAGCGAAGGTTTGCGGATGCAGATCACGGCGATCGACCAGTCGATCAAGAACAGCAACCGAGCCAGCAACGTGATTGCGACGGCTGATGGTGCTCTTGGTGAAATCGGCGGACTGTTGAATCAGGTTCGCGGACTGGTTCAGGAAGGCTTGAACTCTGGTGCGTTGTCCGATTCGGAAATTGAAGCCAATCAATCTCAGATCGACACCGCTCTGTCAGCCATCAATCGCATCTCGCAGAACACCACGTTCAATGGCGACAAGCTGATCGATGGTTCGAAGTCCTTCACCACTCAGTTGACTTCGGGCGACGCCGCTGAACTCAGCGACTACCAAGTCAACGAAGCGTTCTTCGGTACGAGCAACTCGATCGCTGTCAGTGCGAGCGTTGTGACGGCGGCGAAGAAGGGCACTTTGACCTACGCCGAAGGTGCTCCAACCTCTGACCTGAACTTCGAAGTTGCAGGTAAACGCGGAAGCCAAGTGCTGTTCTTCGATAAGAACGCTGAGATCGACGACATCGCTGACGCTGTGAACTCCATCTCCGATGCCACCGGCGTGAAAGCCGAAGTCACAACGGCAGCGGTTAAGGGCACAGCTTCGGTCGCGAGTGCTGGCACCGATACCCTGACCTTCACCGAACGACGTGCGACCGGTGACGACATCAGCATCGTGTTCGCGGATAGCACCGCAAGCTCTGGAACTTCGGTTACCAGTGTGACTGGTGTTGGTACTGGTACCGCGACAATCACGATTGAACTCGGCGATGCCGGTGCTGGCTCAACAGCTACGAACGATGACATCGTCAACGCGATCGCGAATAGCACTGACGCGAGTTCGCTCGTCACTGTTGCGAAGTCTGGCACCGCGGGCGATGCCTTTGCTGCGGGTACGAACGCGGTTACGACCGGTAAGAACAAAGGTAAGCTAACCTTCACCAGCGAAGAGTTCGGCTCTGATTCCTTCGTGGAATTCAAGACCTTGAGCGGCACCTTCGCGACAAAGAACTCGGCTGGTTCGGCAGTCAGCCGTGATGCAGGCAGCGACATCATCGCCAGTATCAACGGTAACACGGCGGTTGGTAAGGGCTTGAAGGCTTCGGTGAAGACCGCTGCTTTGGATGCCTCGCTGACCTTCACCGAATCTGCGAACTCCGTTGGTACGACTACCACGGTGAACGTGACCGGTGGCGGTGCGTTGTTCCAAATCAACGACCAAGTGTCTTCGAACGGCCAGCTCAACGTCGGTATCGAAGCCGTGAACACTGCTCGTCTGGGTGGTGTGACGGGTAAGCTCTTCGAACTCGGAACGGGTGGTGGCAAGAGCTTGAAAGACGTCGGCCAATCAGTGTCGGGTGCAGACCTCGTCAAGATTGTGGACGAGTCGCTCGAACGAGTCTCGACACTGCGAGGTCGGTTGGGTGCTCTTCAGAAGAACGTCATCGAGACCAACGTGTCCGCACTGGGCGTTGCTCTTGAGAACCTGTCTGAAGCCCGTAGCGATATCGCTGATACGGACTTCGCACAGGAGTCGGCCAACCTCACCAAGTCCCAGATTCTCTCCCAAGCAAGTATCTCGGTCTTGTCGATTGCGAACCAAGGTCCGCAGCAAGTTCTGTCCTTGCTGAGGTAACTCGGTTTGAAGTCTTGAATCTCAACAACGAAGCGGCGTCTCGGACAACACCGAGACGCCGCTCTCGTTTTTTATGGCCGACTTGCTCATTGTGTGCTTCGACGTTTGGTAGTGGTCTAATTGAAGCTGTTGCAGCGAAAACTCGGGTCGTTCGGCGTCGCGCCGTTCAATCGTCATGACGAGCGTTTTGAACGAGCGGCTCGTGTTGCGTTTGGGAAACACTCGGACTTCATCGCCGCTGATAGCCAATCTTCATCTAGGTTTGAGATAAGCGATCACTCCTCATCGCCGTGATCCGACACCATCAAGTCGGCACGCATCGCTTGAGTTCATGTCACGCTCAATCCAGTGAGGCTCTTCATGAAGATGGCAACTCCCAAAATCGAACTGCCAGTCGGTCTGACGAACGACGCCATTGAGGCCCTAGAACATCAGGCCTTGGCTGATGTCATTCGTCGCGCTGACATGCCACATATGGGACCTGATGTGGCTCAGCGTCTGCCGCTCTACGACCGTCCCACGTTGGTGCGATTGGCGTATCTCGCCCGCGAATGCAGCCGCAAGCGAACGGTGGGGACTCGATAACCCAAACCACTACTCTTGAATCAGAACCGCGACTCTTTGAGGAACTCGGTACGGCGATAGAACTCGTTCGTAACCGAGCACTGTTCCTCGAATGGTCGCGGTTTGGCATTTTCACCTGAGATCAAGGAACCGCGCATGGTGGCTCGCTCTTGGCTACGTTGCTGGATGACGTTCGTCGTGTTGGGCGCGTTCGCTGTTTCGTCCCTCGCGGGTGAAGGAACTTTGGATACGCGTGCGTCGGGTGCTGTTGATGCTGCAGTCCGACGAGAAATGGAGAAGCAGCAGCTCGTCGGAGTTTCGATCGGGATCATTCAAGACCGCGAGATCGTGTACCTCGCCGGATACGGACTTGCCAATCGTGAAGCCAAGACTCCGACTACGATCGACACCGTTATCAATTGGGCTTCGAACTCGAAACCGGTGGCTGCCGTTGCTGCGATGCAATTGGCCGAGCGTTGCCAACTGGATCTCGACGCCGACGTTCGTCGGTATGTCCCCGAGTTTCCTGAGAAAGACGGAGTCATTACGACTCGGCAGTTGCTCTGCCATCAAAGCGGCATCCCTCACTACGAGAATGGTCGCATCGTGTCGACCGAGCGGGCGTATGGCTGCGAGCGACCTTATTTGGACCCGGTGCTCTCGCTCGACACCTTCAACTTGTCGCCACTCATCTACAAGCCTGGCACAAAGAGTGAGTACTCGTCTTACGCTTACGTGTTGCTGAGCGCTGTCGTGCAGCGAGCTGCTGGCGAGGACTTCACGCGGTACGTCTGCCGAAACATCGTGCAGCCGGTGGGGATGGATTCGTTTCAGCTCGATCTGGAAACGACAGGTCAGGCTCATTGGGCGAAGGGTTACACCAAGAACCCGAATGGCGACGTGATCTTGGCTCCTGAAAGTGCTCACTATTGGAAGCATGGAGCGGGGGGCTTTAAGTCCAACGTGCGTGACTTTGCCAAATGGGCTCGGGCTCTCATCCGTCGCGATTTGCTCTGTCGTTCAACCTACGACTCGATGTGGACCATTCAGAAGACTTCGACCGGCGAAGCAACGGCGAAGGGGTTGGGCTTTACGGTTGAAAGTGATCACGGCCTGATCGTGTCTCACAACGGCAAGCAGACTGAAACTCGGACGAGGCTAGAGATCGCCCCTGACTCCGGTTGGGGAGTGGTCGTGCTTTGCAATTGTGGTTTTGCAGAATCGAGTGCTCTGACGGCGGCCATTCAAAAGGCATTGAGGGAACAATCCCAATAAGCCTGCCGACCGCTCGTCATGGCTTTCGCTGAGCAACCGCGACGAGCACTCCCGCGAATGCGTGCGACCCCTGCTGGAAAGCATTTCGGCTCTTCATTCTTCTGGACTAATCCCCAAAACTCGTCCGAATCAGTTCGCATGAATCGGACTGAGATTTCAACCTCAACCGTCACGTTGAACGACATGGCAGCTGTCGACTCAGAATTCTCAGAGAAAGTTCAACAGGCTGTTGTTGGCTCGCAATCGTTTTCGTTTCACAATGGCCGCCGCGACTTGTGGATTTGTCTGTGAGCAATCAAATACAGATCCTTCTGAAAGTCGGTACGTGTGGTACTAAATCATGTTCGGGTCAGCGTTCTTCTTCACGTCTTGTCTGGTAGGAGTAATCCAATGAAGCGAATCAACAATCGGAAGGCATCCCAACGGCAGGGATTTACGCTGATCGAGTTGCTGGTGGTGATTTCGATCATCGCCACTCTGGCAGCATTGATTCTGCCCGCAGTGCAGCAAGCTCGTGCTGCCGCTCGTCGAGTCGAGTGTCAAAACAACATGAAGCAGCTCGTCACTGCGACGTTGAACCTGGCTTCACGATCGAACGGTCGACTGCCCACCGCTTGGCAGCGATATCCGCTTCAAACATCGATTGCTTCACCGAGCACGATCAACCGACCTTGGACGGTGGCTCTTTTGGCCGACATGGATAACGCGCAAATCAAGCGAACTGTTGATGAGCACGACAATGCCAGCGATCAAATCACCAACATTTCGTTGAAAGCTTTCCAATGTCCCGTCGATTCGAACAACTTCGCGGTTGTTGGTGGTTTGAGTTACGCGGTTAATGCCGGCTACGTCTCGACTACTCACTGGGATACGGCATCGAATGTCATTGGCGCCGTCGCTACCGCGCCGAGCGATAACTCCTACGACTGGGATGCGACAACTGGAGTTGCTGCTGCCGATATTCGCATCACTCGATCAACCGGCGTCTTTTTCCAGCCGTATTCGAACGGAACTTACGACGCACGTTCTGGCACGAGCCTCGACTTCATTTCGTCGGGCGACGGTCAATCCAACACGATCATGTTCGCGGAGAACGTGCAGTCTACGACTTGGAACTATGCCCCTCATCTGTGGAACTTCGCCTTCGCGTTGCGAATGGCACAAGGCACCGATTTCAAGACCGTCACTGGCTCGCCACTGTCTTATGGCACCGGCCTGAATACCTCGACAACGAGTAATCCTTGGCGATCGTTGCCGGGTAATAACTTCAATGCGGCAATCGGTAATGCACCGCGTCCGTCGTCCAATCACCTGGGAACTTCGATCTACGGCTTCGCCGATGGTTCGGCCAAGCAAATCGCCGACGGACTTAGTGCCGACGTTTACTGTCGGTTGCTGACCTCCAACGGCCAGCGCTTCGGCCAATCGGTCAGCGGTATCGAAGATTACTAACGAACTGCTCAGCCAGTCCGAGAACAAGAGGCCCCGGTTAGCGAATGCTCGCCGGGGCTTTTTCGTTATCAGCGATAAGATGGCCCGAAGAGACGCCGTCGCGCTAATCGCCATAAGCGGACGCAACTGCCAACAAGGTCTGAGCGGCTCTTCGACATTTACTGTCAGCCCCGCTTCAGCGTGATAGGTTTGAGAGTGTGGGCACGGAGTCCCTCCATCTCGCGCCGGTCTTCTGTTTTCACGACCTGGCCACCTCCCTCAAACCCAGTGTCGACCATGTGGGATCTGAGACGACTAAGGACCGATGTCACTGGACTGGTGCTGTTCGCGGCAACGGTTTTCATCGGGCTGAGTTTGTTGAGCTTCAACCCTGCCGATCCTCCGGCTCGGCTGATGTTCCCAATGCGCACCGAGCCCAGTAACTGGTGCGGAGAGAACGGCGCCAAGCTGGCCTATGGGCTGCGTTCGGCATTTGGATTGGGAGCCTGGGCGGTACTCGCTGCACTGGCGGCCTTCGATGCTCGCCTCATGACACGCGGCCCGGACGAACGCGCGAAGCAGAAGATCGTCGGCTGCTCGCTGATCATCATCGCGATCTGTGTCTCGTTGCATCTGGTCGTTCCCGGTTTGGCCGGTGGCCAGATTGTGGGCAGTGGTGGCTATGTCGGAGCGTGGGGCGCGATCTTGTGTGACGAGCACTTCGCGGGCACCGGAACGCTGTTGCTCTTGGGATCAATTTTTGCCGCAGGGCTGTTGCTGGCGACTGAGTTGCCGTTCGTGGTTTGGTCCATCAAGGTGGCCTTCTTCCCGGTGCTGGTCATCAACCGCATCGCGTTTGGCAAGAAGCAAGTGGCTGAGCCAATTGATCGGCGCGGCACGATGGCGCGTCGACTGTCATCGCCAAAAAAAAACGAGAAGACTCCGGCCAAGCAACAACCAGCACCCATGGACGAGAAGCCCGAGTCCGAATCGATCCCGCAGAGCATCCCACTGGCGGACGACGCCCCTATTCCGGAAGTCGAGTCTGCGGATTCCAAAGAGATACGAGTCAATCCACCCGTAACAGCTGAGTCGCATGTGGACGAGGTGGTCGCGAAGTTGGAACAAGCGAGCCAAAGCGCGGATGAAGAGGCGCCGCCATTCACTCTGCCACCGCTCGACTTACTCGAACATCCGCAAGAGTTCCCGTTCGAGTTGCTCGCCAAAAAGGCTCGTGTTGCAGCGGTAACCTTGGAGAAGACCTTTCAAGAGTTCGGGCTCAACGTGCGCGTGGTCGAGATCGACACGGGACCGGTCATTACTCAGTTCGAACTGGAACTCGAAGCAGGTCTGCGTCTCAACAAGGTCACGGCCTTGGCGGATGACTTGGCGATCGCGCTACGAGTGCCTGCTGTGCGAGTCGTCGCTCCAATTCCCGGCAAGAACACCGTCGGTGTGGAAGTTCCCAACGACAAGCAAGTAATGGTGCGGCTGCGTGAATTGATCGAAGCCTGCCCCAAAGAGCTGGAAGACAAACGCATTCCCATCTTCCTGGGTAAGGACGTCAGTGGCCGTCCCTTGGTCGTCGACATGTGTAAGATGCCGCACTTGCTGATCGCGGGTCGCACGGGCACGGGTAAGAGCGTCTGTCTCAACACGCTCATCTTGTCGATGTTGCTGACGCGGACTCCCGACCAAGTGAAGCTGTTGCTCATCGACCCCAAAATGGTGGAACTCAGTCCGTACAAACGCGTGCCGCACTTGATGCATCCCGTCATCACCGACATGAAGAAAGCCGAGGCAGTCTTGGCTTGGGCTGTCGACAAAATGGAGGAGCGTTACGACCTCTTGTCGCGAGTCGGGGTCCGGCATTTGGACAGCTACAACAAGCTCGATCATGCCGTGCGACTCGAACGCATGGGAGTCGATCTGGCTTCCGATGAAGCGACTCAAGTGCCCAAGCACATGCCGTACATCGTGATCGTGGCTGACGAAATGGCTGACTTGATGATGACGTCGGGTAAGGACGTGGAAGGTCACATCATTCGCTTGGCTCAGAAGTCGCGAGCCGTTGGCATTCACTTGGT
This sequence comes from Planctomycetaceae bacterium, assembly GCA_900299185.1. Taxonomy (GTDB): domain Bacteria; phylum Planctomycetota; class Planctomycetia; order Planctomycetales; family Planctomycetaceae; genus AM-0621. Next base: position 13,313 of record OMIV01000059.1, on the reverse strand, counting down.
ATTGGCCACTCAGAAGCCGACCGTTGATGTCATTACTGGCCTGATCAAGTCGAACTTGCCGGCTCGTGTTTCGTTCCAAGTGGCCAGCCGCACGGATAGCCGAGTCGTGCTCGATGAGAACGGCGCGGACAAGTTGTTGGGGAACGGCGACATGCTGTTCCTGGCTCCGGGCACAAGCAATCTGACGCGTGCTCAAGGCACCTTTGTTAGCGACGACGAAGTCAATGCTGTGATCGACTACTACGGTGAGTACGAGCCCAACTACAGCACCGAGTTGGCGAAGCTCAGCACCGCCGGTGGTGGCACGAAGGGCACGAACTTCAAAGAGCGCGACGAGTTATATGAGCAAGCCATCAATGTCGTGGTTCGTGAAGGTCGTGGCAGTGTCTCGTTGCTGCAACGAGCGTTGGGCATTGGCTACGGCCGCGCTGCGAGACTCGTCGATTTCATGGCCGAAGATGGAATCGTCGGCGACTACAACGGAGCCCAAGCTCGCGAAGTCCTCTACACCCCCGAGCAATGGGCCGAACTTCGCGGCGGTGGTGTGCCTGTGGACGATGACGAACTGGTCAACGCGTAACTCAGCGGCCTTCGCGCGCTGCTGTAAGTCATGTTCGACGGGATGCCCATCAGGCAGTCTTCCGTGACGATGCCTCTGTGGAAGAGTTCTCACGCAGAGACGCAGGGAACTCGGAGAAGACCTGATAAAGTCGCTCTTCATCTCTGCGACCCCAGTGCCTCCTTGTGAGAACTCTTGCTTTCGCTTGGCTGCGACTTTGATGTCGATCACAGATGCGTAGGGCCGTGCTGCTTCACTGTTGAAGCTAGATGTCCAACCCAAGCGGCGCCCAATCGGGCAGTTATTCCTCGACGGTTCTTGATCATTCCAAATGGTCAACGCATCGGTTGCACCTTTTGACGCTGACTTGGAACTGATTGCTCGAAAACTCTTCGGTGCAGTGGCAGTTGTTCGTGTCGTGATTGCGAACTGTGCTGCACGCTGAAGCTGATCGCTATATATCGTCCGCTCGTGAAAGGCTCGAAGCGCGAGCCGCTCGACCGAGTCATCTAGTTCAAGGAGACGGCGGACATGAGAAGGTGGTTGCTGGTCGCGATGCTCTGTTTGCTGTCTGTGCCGGTTCGTGCCGAGGGAACTCGGGCCGAGTTAGACGCACTCATCGAGAAGGTTGGCAAGACGCCGCCGGAGTGGTTCAAGACGACGCCGTTGAACTATCCCAAGACGCTCGACTTGGATTGGCCCATGAAGCCGCCTCCAGGTTGGGACAATCAAAAGAACGTCGGGCAGTTCGTGTGGGATGTTGTGAATCCCAATCCAAGTCGGTGGCGCGAAGGCACTCGGTTGATGCACCACTTGCTGACGTTGCACAAAGACGATCCCGAGAAACGCGAGCGAGCCATGTTGTCGCTCTGCCACATGTATCACGACTTACTGGCAGACTACGCCCGCGCAGCGTTTTGGTATCGAGCGGCTGGCGTCGAAAAGAACCCTGAAGAGTATTCGCATTCGGCGGTGATCTTGGCCGAGTGCTATGCGCGACTGGGCTATCGCACGGAAGCCTTCAAGCTGTTGAACAAGGTGTCGCAGAGTCTTTCGCAAGCCAAGCTGTTGGCCGATTTGGGCGAGACCGATCGGGCACTCAAGATCGCTCTCGAAGAGACCTCTGATGATCCGCAAGGTTATGCCTCGCTGTTGGCAGGCGATATCTGCCGTCAGGTCGGTCGATATGAAGACGCCATCGGTCACTATCAGAAAGTGCTGGCGATCAAGGTGCCGGCCTCTAATCCACCGGGACGATTGCTGAAGAACCGCAATCGAGCCGAAGCCAACGTCGCGGCCATTAAGTCGTTCGAGTTGTTCGATCTCAAGTCCGTTGCGGATGGCAAGTACGTGGCGGCAAGCCAAGGTTACGAAGGGCCGGTTGAAGTCGCTGTTACCGTGAAGAAGCAACGCATTGAGACGGTTAGTGTCACTCAACATCGCGAGAAGCAGTTCTACTCGGCGATCAACGACACCACTGCCAAGATCATCGCGAAGCAAACGGTGAAGGGCATCGACACCACCAGCAATGCGACACTGACTTCAGAGGCCATCGTGAACGCGACAGCCAAAGCGTTGACCGCGAAGAAGTGATGGCAACGAATTGCCTCTGGGTCACAGGGAGAACATCACTTGCCGACTAAGGTCCCGTCATGCGACTTCATCACTTTCTGCCGTTCCTCAAGAAGAGCAAGTTCGGAGCAGTGCGGCGGATCTTGAGTCGGTTCGGACCGAGCTGGCTGTCAGCTCCGGTGCGACGTGTCGTGCAAGCGGCCTGCTTTCTGACGTTCCTTGTTTTGTTCTTCTATGTGTGTTGGCCATACACCGCTCGGCCTGTCGAGCACGTCGAGGGATGGCCGTCGCACTACGCCGATGAACTCGCTCGCAAAGAGCAGCTTGCTGCGGAATCGTTTCTGATCATCGATCCGCTCGTCAGTCTATCGACAGTGATCGCGTCGCGGGCTTGGGTGTGGTCACTGGTCAGTGCCGGAGCGATCCTGCTGATCTGCGTCGTGATCCCCCGAGGTTTTTGCGGGTATCTGTGTCCGCTTGGAACCTTGATTGATCTCTTTGATTGGTCCATCGGCTCACGCGTCAAACGCTTTCGAGTCAGCGACGATGGCTGGTGGGTTCACATCAAGTACTACTTGTTACTCACGACGTTGGTCGCTGCGTGCTGCGGAGTGCTCGTCTCTGGTTTCGTGGCAGCCATTCCTGTTCTGACTAGAGGTATGTTGTTCGCGATCTCGCCGTGGCAGACCGGACTGTTGCGAGGTTGGCATCTCGTTCCGCCACTGCATGCCGGTCATGCGCTGTCGTTGGTGTTGTTTGCCACGGTGTTGGGACTGGGCTTTCTTAAGCCACGCTTTTGGTGCCGCTATGTCTGTCCGAGCGGTGCGGTGTTCTCGTTGGGCAACTTGTTTCGTGTCACCGAACGCAAAGTCGAAAGCTCGTGCATCCACTGCAACAAGTGCGTGGAGATCTGCCCGTTCGACGCCATCAAGCCCGACTTCCTCACACGCACCACTGATTGCACGCTGTGTCAGACGTGTGGTGGAGTTTGTCCGACACAGGCCATCAAGTTTGTGGACCGTTGGGAGTTGGTCGATCTCAAGCTGCCGAATGAACCACCCACACACGAGACGTCCCTTGGTCGTCGAGGTTTTCTGGCCGCCGGAGTTGGCATCGCTTCAGGAGTGATGGGCGGGCTGGGGTTAAGTGGAGTCGCCAAAGTTTCCGGCGGGAACTTGGCTGATCCGCAGGCTTGGCGTCCGATACGACCGCCCGGCAGTGTGCCCGAAGCTCAGTTCTTGCAGATGTGCATTCGCTGTGGCGAGTGTTTCAAAGCGTGTCCCAACGATGTGCTGCATTCGTTGGGTTTACAGCAAGGCTTGGATGGCTTGTGGACTCCGCACGTGGTCGCCGATTGGGCGGGATGTGAAGCGAGCTGCAACGCTTGCGGTCAGGTCTGTCCGACCGGAGCGATCCGAGCGTTGCCACTGTTCGAGAAGCAGGTTTGTCGGATCGGCTTAGCGGAACTCAACCTGCAAACGTGCTTGCCGTATGCCGGGCGAGAAGCGTGTCAGCTCTGCGTCGATGAATGTCACCACGCTGGTTACCACGCCATCGAGTTCACTCGTGTTGGCACAGAAGTCGATTCCAGTGGGCAGCCGATCGAGGACTCGGGATTCCTCGCGCCAGTTGTGCTGCCGGATAAGTGTGTGGGATGCGGTCTGTGTCAGACTCGCTGCTACGGAATCAACGTTGCCGCAAAGGGCTTGCTAGACTCGTCGGCCATCGTCATTCGCGCGGGCGGCAATCAGGAAGACCGCCTGATGAGCGGCTCGTATGTCGAACTTCGCCAAGCCGAACAGGCCGCACGAGCTGCGAATCAGACATCACCCACCAATCAGAACGAGGAAAGTTACCTGCCAGATTTCTTACAGAAGTGAGCGCGATACGTTCGTGAAATGCCGACGAACATTGCCGGTGATTCTCAGTCGCAGAGCGCCTGAGCTACGTAGCCGAGTCGCTCCGCGACTCGGGCTTATTCGCAGCTCGGTACAACGTCGGAAGTTGAACTGCGATCGAAGCCAAAGACGTCTCGGCGACGACATCACGTCCAACTAATCTGCGACGGCTTTCCCACTCTTTCACTGAGGACACGAGAATGTTTCGAGGAACCGGTCGATATCGCGGACAGAGTGTTGAACTTGATCTGCCGATAGACATTTCGGATGGGACCGAAGTCGAGATCGTCGTTCGTGTGAAACCAAATCCAGGCGATGTCGAGGATGCTGAATTTCGCGAACTTGCGATGAGTCGTCTGGAAGATGCTTGGGACAATCCCGTCGACGCCATCTACGACGACTGGAGATCGCACTATGGACTTTAATTCTGGCGACGTCGTGTTTGTGCCGTTTCCATATCGCGAGCAGCTCCGAGAATCGGTCAGACCGGCGGTTGTCCTGTCACGACGCGAATTCAATCGACGCGGAGATCTGATCATCGCTGCGATTACGTCGCACTCATCGCGAAATTCGCTCGATGTTGAGCTAGTCGATTGGCAACAAGCAAACCTGCTAAAGCCATCAACAGCCCGCATGCTGATTGCGACCGTTGCTGACGTTCGAGTGTTACATAAAGTCGGCCGCTTGAGTGATCGCGATTGGAGTCAACTCGTTAGTCGACTTACTCAAGTACTCGATATCGAGTGTGGCGAAGATTGACATCGTTTCCTGCCTTCGCCGATCGCGAGCACGATTAGTCCGAGCAGAGTTGCGAGGCTGAGGCCGACTGTAATTGCAAAGCCTGTTGGCCGGAACGTCCATTCGATGCGATGTTGGCCTGCCGTCACTTCGACGCCTCGAAAGTACGGTTCGACTCGCTTGTTCGTTGCAGGTTGGCCATCAATCGAAACGTGCCAGCCGGGGTAATCGAGATCTCGCAGGACCACGGTGCCTGCATTAGCGAGTTCCACATCCAGGCTCACTCGATTGGCCTCATAGTCGACGATGCGGACTTTGCCCGATGAGTTCGCCGTCAGGCTCGCTCGACCGAGTGACTTGGGCAACGCATAAAGAAAGACGGGCTCATGCGGGGCTCGCCCCCAAGCTCGATTGAGGAAGACATCCACGCCACGAAACACCAACTTCAGGCGATCTTCGTAGCCTTCGGTTATGACTGGTTCAAACAGTAAAACGTGCGTGATGCCGGACTGTTCGGCCCACTCCAAGTAACGCGGAAGTCGAATCGCTAGCGGCACGTTGGCGGCATCGGGATGAGCGGCATCGAGCAGTCGCGCTGCTGTTGGAATCTCGTAGTATTCGATCGGCCCGAGTCCGAGGTACTCCGGCACCGCCGAGACGCCCAACAGGTTGCAGAGGTTGGCGCCGGGCGCATCAAGTCGCACTAAGTCGCTCGACTTGCTGAATTCGGCTCTGACCGCGCTATCCTTCAAGAGTGCATAAGGCGGAGTGCTGACCGGGATCGAATATCGCACTTGCCGCGACACCACATGCAAGTCTGCGACTGTCGCGAGTATTACAACGATGAAGGCGACGAAGTCCCGTTTCGAAGCGCGATTGAGGAAGAGATCACCGGCGCAACCAGCCAACATGCTCATGCAAAGTGTCGTGATCAGCCCGAAGCGGCCGAGCCCTCGAAAGAAGCTGAAGCCGGGCAGATGACGAGCGATGGGCAGCAACCAACCGGTGGCGTAGATGACCGACGCGATCGCCAACAGCAGCCAGATCCAGCCGCCATCTGCGAGCAACGATCGGCGACGATCTGGCCGCAGCAACGCCACAAGAACAAAGCCCAGCGGCAGCAGTCCAAAGTAGAGATGCGCTTCGACTTGATTCGTACCTGACGAGATCGCGCCGACTTTGAGTTCGCTTAATGCTCGATCTCGATCGATGTCTTCGGAGTACCACCACCACCAAGACGCGACGACTTGCGACAAATACATGGGCGGGATGTGGCCGTAACCGGGATCAAACTCGCGACTGGTCGTCGTCTGTCGTTGGCTGATCTTCTTCAATTCCCACGACGGTCCGAGTTGCACCGCCGCAAGCGTGAACGCAGCAAGCATCGCCACGGCGACCAACACCAGCCGACGGGTCGGCGATGGCTGCGCGTTAGTTGTCGGAACAGCGTTGCTCGCGGTGTTGGCGTTTGGGACGAACAGTCGCAACGTCGCGTAAGTCGCCGTCATCAATTGAGTGATGAAGGCCAGATGAAAATGCCCGGCCGTCATCTGCAAACCTAACAACATCGTCAACAGCAGTAGGTTCGAAGTGCGACCGCTCTTCACGAAGCGCTCAACGCACAACAACGAGTAGGGCAGATAGCAACCACCGATGATGGCCCACTCCAGGCACAGTCGCGGCGGAAACCAACCAAACACAAAGATCACTGCCGCGAGTACCGCTGCTCGAAACGAGAGACCGCATTCGCGTGCGAGCCACCACATGCCGATGACACCTGCAACGTAGTGCAACAATTGCGACACGTGATAAGCACGGTGAGCGTCGAACGCACCATAGAGCAACCAGTTCGGCGGATAGAACACCCCGGTCTGGCTCTCAGCAACAAGCGGGTAACCGAAGCTCGTGCGGGGATGCCACAGCGGCAACGTGCCCGCAGCCAGGCTCTCACTCAGCAGTTGTTTTTGGGGCAGGAAGTACGAGTAAACGTCGCCGCCGACCAATCCGCCTGACCACAGTTCGCCCGCAAAAGCTCCGGTCAGCAACACCGCCAACACCACGATGCCAACGAACTCGCGCAGACCAATAGAACGATTCATGAGCGCAGCCAAAGTGTGTTGCGGGGCAGGCGTTTGATGAGGACTTCGGCAATACGACGCCGACTCGGACGAGTCTAGTTACTGCCCTCACAAGACGGCAGGAAGGCTCGAAGCGAGAGTGTCACGATGTTGGCCAAGACGAAGTCCACGAACAACATGCCTCGATAACTTTGCTTGCATCGAGCGATCTCTTAAGCCGCAGGCGTTTGGCTGCGATCACAACCTGAGCCAGTGACTAAGCGGAAGATTTCCGGCTTCCGCAAAGCGCATCCAATCCACATCACCACTCCGATGATGAGCGGACCAAAGAACGGCTCGTCGACTCGCAGATGAGTGACCGTCGCGCCGCCCAAGTAACCGGTCAGCAAGATGGCTCCCAGGAACGAGGTGCGCGGGATGAGATAGAGCACGGCGATCACGACCTCAAGAACACCGATCTTGAACATGAGGTCTGTCGTAAAGCCCAGCTTGGCGAAACCGGCTTCTTTACCCTCCCAGTTGGCAAATTTGCTTCCTGCGCTGGGGCCAATCAAAAGAAGAGCGATGATGCCGCTGACGATCCAACCTGCGATGCGTTGTTTCTTTGATGCCATCAGATTGCTTTCGATTTAGAGAACCGAGGGTTGAACTGTACTTTCAATTGCACGTGAGAGGCAGACCCGTTTGAGTTTTGTTCTGGGTCAATCGGTGCTCAACGGAATCCAAATCTCCATGCCGCCCAGGCCGGTGTCGGGATTGAATTCGGCGGTGTAACGCTCGAAGCACGGAGCGCCGCCGACCTTCAAGCCGCAGTCCGGTGCCCACTTTGACCAAATGGCCGCGAGCGTTTCGGGGATGGCGGAAACGTGCTTCGTGTGAGCGAAGACGGCGTAGCGGCGACTACTGACATTGAGCGTTGTGAACTCTGACGGGAGCTGAGTGCCCGTCGTCACTTCTACTCCGGTGAGGTAATCAAACTCACAATCGGACTTTGTGTTCCAACACACTCCGAAGCACGGGCCTGTGGCCAGACCGACTGATGTTTGCAAGATTGGAATGAAGTGGTGCCATTGGTCGGGAATGGCCGCACGAGTCTCGGCGTTGTAGCTGCGATTGATGCCGGCAATGACCATGTCGGGACCGGCTCGAAACGTTGGTGAGTTCAGCCCCAGTGTCATCGCCATGACAGCGGCTTCTTGTTCGCGCAACTCGGGAGTGAAGGACTCGCCGAAGTCTTCGGCTTCGAAAACTTGTCGCAGTTCGATGTGACAATCGTCGGAGCCTGGATGAGGACACGGGCAACGCTTCGCCCATTCAATCGCTTCCTCCATCGACTTCACTCGCCACATCCAGAAGCCCGCAATGAGTTCCTTGGTCTCGGCAAATGGTCCGTCAATCACGTTCCGGTTATTGCCCGAGAACTGCACTCGCACGCCTCTGGAAGACGGATGCAATCCCGCGCCTTCCAGCATGATGCCAGCCTTCGCCAGCTCTTCGTTGTATTGCCCCATCTCAGTCAGCAGTTGCTCGGTCGGCATCTCGCCGGCTTCGGAATTCTTTGAAGCTTTGACGATGACCATGACTTTCATCTTTCGGTTTCCTTTCCCTTCAGTGAAAGCGCGAAACGTTAGCACCTTCGAATTACAACTCGGTCTTATCAGTCGGCAAACGCCTTGAGTTCCGCTCTAGCGGCCTCAACCTGGCCGTTAGAAATCAGTTTTTGAACGTGGTCGAGCCGCAGCGCATCACCACCTTGATTCCGAGCTTTGAGCAACATCCCCGGCGTTCGAAGATCTGCCGATTGGAACGAGAATCGAGGATCTACAAGCTGTCGCTTGAGCTTTTGGATGGTTTCGAGATCGCGATAGCCGTACTCGACGCTGGGCTCGATGACGGTGCCTTCTCCCCAATCATTCCAGGTCGCAATTTGAACTACTTGCGCCGACGACTTGAGAGCCAGCTCTAATGTCCGGCTGAAAAATGTTCCGGATTGATCTTCGACTCGACCGTAACTCTCTCCAACTTTGGCATCCACATAGACGTCAACAAATCTTGGGTAGGCCACTGGAATCGCGTGTTGCCAGTTGGCTGCGTCTTTGTAGTAACGCTGAATCGACGAGAAGCCTTCCTTGGGTAATGGCCAATCAAAGGCTCCTACAGCGGATGAACGACGATGATGTAGGCTGAAGTAGGAGATCCTTGATTTGCTCTTGGACAGACAGGCGGACCATTCTGCGTCAGTCAGGCCAGATTGCCCGAAGGAAAGAAGCAATGGGGCGCCATCAACGCGGACATAACTTGGTTTCGAAAACCAGTTCTCGCGCAACCATTCAATCTCGCGAACGACATGGTCTACTCGTTGATCGTTGCGCAACCGCCCGGCTTTGATTAACTCCGTAACCGTTTGGTCCTCATAACAAATCGCGAACTTCAGCCCGATGCGATCAAGGTGCTCAACCAAACGAGTCGTATTGCGGTGTAGAAGGGCGTAATCGTTGTGGCTCTGTAATCCGTACCAATCCACGATCACGCCGTCGACACCTGCGACCTTCATGAGCAGGATGTGATACTCGATCACTCTGTCATCGCCCGAGTCATAGGGGCCAATCATCGGGTAGAGGTGCGATGCAATGGAGCGTTTGCCATTGCTGGTCTTTTCTGGATCGTAGGCATTCATCGTCCAATGCCAGCCCCAATGGGGACTTACTGGTTTAGCTTCAAACCACGGCATGTAGTGCGCGAGAACCAACTTTGGTTGTGACTTAGTCGGTTCGAGTTGCTGTGCTGCAGCGGTGCCTCCAGCAATCAGAGTTATTAACGCCATTACGACGGCCAAGCGGTTTCCCAACATGTCACTTCCTACTCCGGTCTTGTGGCATTCACCATGTTTGGCAATTCAAACACACGCCGAACTTCGACTGTGCCGACGCGTGCTCCGGAGTGTTGAGCAGCGATGGAGATGGCTTCGTTGAGATCTTTCGCGAGCAGCAAGTAGTAGCCGCCGAGGAACTCGCGAGTCTCTGCGAAGGGACCGTCGGTCACTAAGCGTTTGCCGTCTCGAATTCGAACGCTCGTCGCCATCGACACGGGATGCAACGGCGACGCACTGATGAACTGACCTCGTGCGTCGAGCTGATGACAGAGCTGCACGGCTTCCTGCATCGCAGCTCGCAATGCTTCTGGACCGGCGTCGTTCCACGCTTGCTCGTCGTCGTAACACAGCAGCATGTATTGCGAACCGTTCCACTCCGCGCTGGGTTGCTTGGCAGCGAAGATCTCTGGCGGCAGACCATCGAGAGTGAAGATTGGTCGGACTTCGACGGTGCCTTTCTTGGCCGCTGGCAAACGGCTTGCGATAGCAATGGCTTCATCGAGATTCGGAACGTCGATCAAGAAGAAGCTGCCGAGTTGTTCGGTGGTCTCGGCAAATGGACCAGTCGTCACGAGTGCCTTGCCGTTGCGAACTTTCACACTGGCCGCCGTCGCGATGGGATGCAGCGGCGATGCGGAAATGAACTGACCCTTGGCTTGGATGTCGTGGCAGACCGCTGTGGACTCGACGGTGCAAGCCGTCCATTCGTCTGGGGTCCAAGCCGCTTCGGGACTGTAGACCAACAGCATGTACTTCATGAGTAAGTTCCTAATCTCGCGCCGCTTGTTCGAGTGCCGCGATGTCGATCTTCGTCATCTGCATCATCGCCGCCATCACTCGTTGAGCGACACCGGGCTTCGATGACGACAGTAGTCGTGGCAACGCTCGCGGAGTGATCTGCCAAGACAGGCCCCACTTGTCCTTGAGCCAACCGCATTGCGAAGGTGTGCCACCATCACTCGTCAGCTTGTCCCACAGGAAGTCGAACTCGGCTTGGTCCTCGCAGTCGACACTCAGCGAGATGGCTTCGGTGAATTTGAAGATCGGACCACCATTGAGTGCGATGAACTCGATGCCCGCGAGCTTAAAGGCCACCGTCATCACCGATCCTGCGGGAGCCGGTCCACCAGCGGGATAGCGCGAGACGTTGAGGATTTCAGAGTCCTTAAACAGCGAGCAATAAAACGTCGCCGCCTCTTCCGCAGCACCGTCGTACCACAGAAATGTCTTGATCTTTTGAGGAGTCATCTTCGGCCCTTTGAGCTGCAAACGATTGAGGTCTCTGTATCAGTAGAAAGACAAGAGTCTGAAACGCAGAGAGTGCCGAGTACGCGGAGATAAGAGAGGCGGCAATCTCATGATCGTCATGCCTGATCTCTGCGAATGCCGCGTCCTTTGCGTTTCCATACCCCGGCAGGTTCAGCACGGACCGCCGCTACCGAATGCTTTCTCCATCGCGGCTTGCATCTGGGCGGGAGTCAGTGATTGCTTGGGTGTTGCGATCGACCACCGATGCCCGAAGGGGTCTTTGATTTGCCCATAGCGATCGCCCCAGAACATGTCGGCGGCGGGCATCACGAGTGTGGCGCCAGCAGCAATCGCTTGAGCAATGGTGGCATCCACATCGGGCACGATCAGATGAATCACGACGGGCGAACCTTTGAGCGCGTTTGGTCCGAGGCTGCCCCAATCGGGCATCTCTTCTGCCAACATGAAACGAGCTCCGGCGATGCTCATCGAACCATGTACCAACTTGCCGGTTGGCCCCAGCAACTTCATTTCCTCTACGGCATTAAAAGCTTGCTTGTAGAACTCGATGGCCTTCAAAGCGTCCGCACAAACGAGATGTGGTGTGATGCTAGTGGATGGTGAAGCAGACTCTGACATGGTCGGTTCCTTGGGAATCAATGAGGCGATGAGGAGTGATGACGCGAGCGTTGGTGAATGAGTCGTGTTGCTCGCAGAGTTACTTCGCGGCGACACGGCGATAGTGACCGGTCATGAATCGAACCCACTGGCCGTCCGGCGTGAGTAATTGCGAGGTCATCGTGTGATGGTCGTCGTCGATGATCTCGATGATGTCTTGGTACTTTGCGCTGGCGTTTTCATCCGTGAAGCACGGGCCTTCGGAGTCGAGCGTTAAGACCTTCTGGTCGGCATCGAGCGTCCCGCAGTACGGCCAAAGATGTGTCATGCAGGACGAGATGAACGAACCGACGAAGCGTTGCTTCTTGGGGTCATATCCCAATTGAATGAGTGACCGAGCTTCGGTGCCACCGGGCGTGAGTCCGACGATCTCCGTCAGAATCCACAGCCCGCCTAATTAACGGACCGACTGACTCCCAGACGACTTCATCGGCGGCTGATCCGGCCCCATCTGGCATTCATGCTCGTAGGTCCAATCTCCAATCAGGCGATGCAACCAATGATGTTCTTGTCGGGGTTCAGGAAACTGCATGGTGATTCTTTCCGAATAAGGTTGGTGAGACTCAAGAAGGCCAAGGCGTCATTCAGCTAGGTCAGTCACTTCGTTGTGCCATCATTGAAGTGACGTGTCTTCATTTCTCCCCTCGCCCCAATGGGGAGAGGGGTTGGCGGTGAGGGGCTACGACGAACAAGCTCCAATCGCTCGCGTCGTCCTCCCTCAACTCTCAGCTTCACGGCCTGACGCGCCGCTACGCTTCGACAATCGCCTTCATGTCGGTCAGCCCTTTGATGAAGCTGTCGCCGCACATCTTCTCCATGCTCAGGCACAGGTTCATGGCCTTCATGATGAAGTTACGTTGGCCCGACATGTTCCAAGAGACGACGGTCTGATCGCCCTCGGGCTCGAACGTGAACCACACATCGTTTGTGCCGACAAAGGGGCGGAAGAATTCCAACTTCATGCGGACCAGTTCGAACGGGCGAGTTTCAGTAATCGTTTGCCGTCCGGCTCCGACGTTGTTGTTGCCGTCCCATTTATAGATCGCACCGACTCCGGCTGGTGCTCCCGAGTAAGTCTGCTTCACGTTCGGGTCGAGCTTGAGCCACGGATTCCAGGCATTCATCAGATGCAGGTCATTGATTTGCCCAAACGCCTTTTCGGGAGATGTCTTCATCGCCATCGAACGGCTGACGCTGAAGTCCGTGGCCTGCATCGAAACCACGATTAAGAGCAGCACGAACAAACCACCCAAGGCCATTAACACGTTCAACCACATGGAGCAGATCTCTTTCTAGGCAAACCGAAAAGTGAGCTTCACGGAGTAGTCGATCGAGACGATTTCGAATCGACAGCGATTTGGAGAATTTCAAAAAGTCGGCTCTCCGCCATTCATTATCTTGGGATGTAAAGGGCGTTGCCGAGTTGGGCGTCGATTGCGGCCTACATGTCTCTTCTCTGCGTTCTCTGATTCTCTGTGGTGAAAGAATTCCTCCCCGCAGAGCAGCAGAGAACGCGGAGAGCGGAATTTCGGCTCATCGCAAAACAGTCGGGGTAACTGGTATCAGCCGACGAGTCTGACTTTGGTGGTGTGAAGTGTTTCGATTCTCAGGATGAAGTGATTGCGGTTGCGGTAGCCGTAAGCTCGGCGTTGGAGGAGTTTGATCTTGTT
>OMIV01000058.1 GCA_900299185.1 Planctomycetaceae bacterium | reverse complement strand
GGTGCGAAGCGACTCGTCTTTCATGCTCGTGGCGAATCAGGTGGCGAAGAAGTTTCATTCAGCTTCGGACTGATCGGCCCCGAGAAAAAGTACTTCGACACCGCAAAGCGGTCGCTCAACAAAGTGAAGCTGACGAAGGACTGGCAACGCTTCGAAATCAAACTCGACGACCTGAAGTCCTCGGAGAATCTGACTCGCATCAAGACCGGCTTCGTCTGGACCGTCGCTGGTTCGGGACAGCCCATCGTCTTCTATCTCGACGACGTCCGCTGGGAGTAAACGGCGTGCCTGACAACCAACCTTGAAGCTGCGACAGTGGGACCGAGAGCAATGGCAATCCGAGCCAGCCAAACACGAAGCGAGATCCGCGTTCGGCACTCCCTAAGGAGCGGAACGCGGATCTCGCGAAGTAAGAAGTAACACAGCAACGAGACGACTGGGTACGGCCTGAAGTCTGCTCGCATCGCCCTTAAGACAGATCGCTCAATATGCCTGTGCTGTCGCCAAGTTGAGACATATCGATGCTCATGCGATTGAGCATGGCGAGCCACAGGTTGTTGAGCGGCGTTTCTTTCGCAAAACGAATGTGGCGACCGGGCTTCAATGTTCCGCATCCATGTCCGGCCAACAGGATCGGCAGGTCATCGTGGTTGTGAGCGTTTCCATCAGAGTTGCCGCTGCCGTAAGCGATCATGCAATGGTCGAGCAGCGTTCCATCGCCTTCTTTCACAGCCTTCATTTTGCCAAGCAAGTACGCCACCTGCCGGGCGTGGAACTTGTTGATCTCGGCAATCTTGGCCTTCTTCTCTGGCTTGTTCTCGTGATGCGACAAGTCGTGATGACCTTCTGGCACATTGATGAAGGAGTAAGACTTGTTACTGCCTTCATTGGCCCAGACAAACGTGGAGACGCGAGTCACATCAGCCTGGAAACCCAACACCAGAAGATCGCACATCACTCGAATGTGCTCTTCGTAATTGGCCGGAATCGTCTGAGGTACGGCGTACTCGGGTGACTTAATTGGCGGCAACTTCTCAGCTCGTTCGATTCTCAATTCGATGTCGCGCACCGAGCTGAAGTACTCGTCGAGCTTGCGTTGATCGTTCACACCGAGCTTGCCATTTAGGTCTTTGAAGTCTTCTCGAACGAGGTCCAGAACACTCTTACGACGAGCGTCCCGCTGAGCTCGTTGTCCATCTTGGTCACTGGCGAAGAGTCGTTCGAAGACGAGCTTGGGGTTCACTTCTTTGGGCAATGGCTGAGTTGCCGACTTCCAAGACATGGTGGACGAGTAAACGCAGCTGTAACCCGAATCACAGTTACCAGCCATCGCGCCAGCCTCGCACCCGATTTCAAGCGATGCCAAACGGGTTTGATCGCCGATGCGCGACGCAGCGACTTGATCCACCGAAATTCCCGCACGGATATCCGTGCCGTCTGTCTTGCGTGGCTGTGCTCCCGTGAGAAACGCCGACAACGCTCGAGCGTGATCGCCACCGCCGTCGCCATGTGAGCGAGCTTTGTCGGCAGTCAGTCCGGTCAACACCGAGAAGTCCGACTTGAAATCTTTTAGTCCTTCCAGAATGGGAGTGATCTCGTAGTCGGCTCCCTCAGTCTTAGGAGTCCAGTCCGCCATGTTCTGGCCGTTAGGCACATAGATCACCGCCATGCGGTTGGGAGCAGGTTTCGCTTTCGAAGACTCATCAGCCCACGAGGTCAATGGCCCCATCGCTTCCAACCAGGGCAATGCAACAGAAGCTCCGAGTCCTCGCAAAACGGTGCGGCGGGAAATTGGCTGGAACATGACAAGCCTTTCTGAGGTGGGTGGGGTTTGTCGATGAGGTCTCGTCGCTGGGACTGACGGCGACCTAATGAGGAAGGAATCGAGCGAGAGTTCAGGCTTTTAAGCCGCCGCTGCGCCCATCTGCAAGAGGTGCGAAGGATTCAGCGGCGCGTTTTGAAATTGGGTAAGTCACAACTACGATCCCGGCGACTTTCGGCGACGGATCAAGCTCACTGAGCGACGAAGCTCGTCACTCGGGACGATTCCACAACACAGGCAGAGAATCGATCGACGCTCTCCTCAGTGAATCGCAGCCATTCGACGATGACAAGAATTCTAAGCTCGATTGTCACTACTCCCATCGCTTTCTCGATCAGGACAACACTTATGACGGTCGTCTTGCAGGATGCTGCTCAACCTCGGTACTCCCTTCCTCCGCTGGGACTAAATCCCTCTTCGACCGCGCAAGGAACGAATCCCGGCAGCTTCGCGAAACGCGCCCACATTGCTTCCGGCGTCGAAGGCCGATGGACCTACGCCTCACCTGATACCCCCGGCATGCCCGAGCCATCCGACAAAACGGCCTGGGACTTCATGCCCCCCGATTGGAAATTGAAGCCGGGATTTGAAGGCCGTCACGACCAACCGGATGCATGGATTCCACCAGCCGGCTTCAGCCCGATCACTCAGTTGGAGTCCGCTCGCTGTGGTATTGTGACTCCGGAAATGCGTCGAGTTTCCGAACGAGAACCGCATCTCACACCCGAGCAAGTTCGGGACGAAGTGGCTGCCGGTCGCATGATCATTCCGGCGAACAAAGTCCATCTGCAGTACCAGCTCGACCCAATGTGCATCGGTCGTGCGGGCCTGACCAAGATCAACGCCAATATGGGCGCGTCGCCGGTTTCGTCCAGCACTCATGAGGAGGTTGAAAAGCTGAAGTGGGCCGAGAAGTGGGGTGCGGACACGGTTATGGACCTGTCGACCGGCGGCAACATCAACGAGTGCCGCGAAGCCATCATCAAGAACAGCTGCGTTCCAATCGGGACTGTTCCGATCTACTCAATGATCATCGGTCGCAAGATCGAGGATCTCACCAAAGAAGACATCTTGCGAATGCTGAAGCATCAGGCCAAGCAAGGTGTTGACTACTTCACCATTCACGCCGGCGTCCGATTCTCTCATCTGCAATACGTGCAGAAGCGACTGATCGGCATCGTTAGTCGTGGCGGCTCTCTGCTCGCCAAATGGATGATCGACCACAACGAAGAAAACCCGATGTACCAGCTGTGGGATGACATCTGCGACATCATGCGAGAGTACGACGTCAGCTTTTCAATCGGAGACGGCCTGCGTCCCGGAGGGTTGGCAGATGCCACCGACCGAGCCCAGCTGTCGGAACTGGAAACACTCGGCGAACTGACTGAGCGAGCCTGGAGAAAGGGCGTGCAAGTCATGATCGAGGGGCCGGGACATGTGCCGTTCGATCAAATCGAATTCAACATGAAGCTTCAGCGACGACTCTGTCATGGTGCTCCGTTTTATGTGCTCGGCCCACTCGTGACAGACATCTTCCCCGGATACGACCACATCACCAGTTGCATCGGCGCGACCGCTGCTGGTTATCACGGCGCCAGCATGCTGTGTTACGTCACTCCCAAGGAGCACCTGGGTCTGCCGAAGAAGGACGACGTGAAGCAAGGCTGCATTGCCTACAAGATTGCTGCTCATGCATCCGACGTGGCTTTGGGAATTCCCGGCGTCCGGGATCGAGACGATGAACTGACGAAGGCTCGCGCAGCGCTCAACTGGCAAAAGCATTTCGATTTGAGCTTTGACCCCGAGTATGCCCGAGCCATGCACGACGAAGATCTCGACGTGGATACCGACTTCTGTGCCATGTGTGGCCACGATTGGTGCAGCGTTCGTATCTCCAAAGAGATCGAGATGTTCGTCTCTGGTAAGGACGAGGAGTATCAGTGGGACAAGGCCAAGGTCAGCGCCGCCCTCAATACAAACCAACTTGCAGTCCTTGAATCGCGAGGTGTTCTTAGCCCAGACGAAATCCACAAGTTGGCAAGCAAGACCCGCAAAGCTGTAAGCGGAGATGACGGCAAGGCATCCTGCCACAGCGATTATGTTGATTCGGGAGAAGCCAAGCGAATCCAGGAACAAGTGGCAGCCGTGTAAGAACGAGCAACTCTGTATCTGAGACGACCTACGGCCGCAGAAACTCAATCGTCAGTTTGAATCATTTACGCCGCCTATACCCGTCACAAACGGAGTTGCCCGTCTCGTAGGGCGACCTTGGAACATCTTCATTCCCAGTTACCTAGTTCAGCGTCTCTGGCGCAGTTGCATGACTGAGTAGAACCCGCCATCATCCAGCCTCTCAAATTCAAGCCTTTGGCCCACCAGTCACATGACATCCGTGCCGAAGTAATGCGAAGAGACGAAATTTGGAGTTTGAATCGTGTCGATCGATCCATCACTGAAGATCAAATCCCGCCTGCAGAAAATCCGCAGCGTTCTGACTCGAGTCGAGCGAATCGAGCAGATGAAGATGAATGACAAGTGGAGCGACGAAATGTCCGTCGTTGGCTTGCCTAAGACGAAGGTCATTCGCGTCACCATTGGTAAGAAGAAGAAAGAGAAGAAGGCTGAGGAAGGCGACGACAAGGATAAGAAGGGCGCTAAGGGTGCTGCGAAGCCGGCCGCTGGTGCTAAGGCTCCCGCCGCTGCCGCTGCTGCACCTGCCAAGAAGAAGTAGTCGCTGTCGATTAATGCCTCTTGCTTGGTTTTAAGACCGGTCGCAGTCCAGTAACTCGCCGGTCTTTCCGCGGATACACGTTCCGAAGCGAATCTCGTCGTAGTGAGAGAATTGTGCTGACGAGTGTCCGTGACGAAGCCTGAGTCGGTGAAAAGGCTTCAATTGCAACTTGATTAGTTGCCGCTAGATTTCCGACGCAAAGTAAAGGTCAAAAGTATCCCTCAGTAAGGTCATCCAAGAAGTATGTCGATCACTCGAGAAGCTAAAGCACAAGTCATTCAAGATTTCGGTAAGTCGCCCAATGACACGGGCTCTGCGGAAGTTCAAATCGCTGTCCTCTCGAAGAGGATTGAGACACTTACCGAACATCTCCGTGCGAACAAGAAGGACCATGCCGGACGTCGCGGACTTCTGACAATGGTCAGCCGCCGTCGTCGACTGCTCAACTACCTGAAGAAGAATAGTGAGCCAGTCTACCGAACGATGTTGGAGCGTCTGGGAATTCGTAAGTAGATCTAAAGGCGGCGCATCAGCGCCGCCTTTTTTGTTTTGATGCCATAGACGAGGTGCTGTTGAGAATCCTCGAAACGTGGTCGCGATAAACCGCGTTTGTTGGTTGGCGTCATTTGTTGGTTTCGAGTTCTAAGTGCGGGTTGGCCAGCGAGGCTTTGCGCCGCCGCAAACATCGACGCTGCTCAGGTTGCTAGACTCCGTTCTTTAATACGTGGGAGTCTCCCGAATGAGCACTGCCAGGTTTGATGGAGCGTCAAGCGTCACTTGCCCCCATGTCCATAGGGGACGACAAAGAGCTCGGTCACCGGTTAATTCAAATTGGTTGTCGATCGGTGATGTTGTTGGAAGGTAGGAAAAGAATTGAAAACGACAGTAGAACGAGAAATTGCAGGTCGGAAACTCTCCATCAGCACCGGCCTTCTTGCCAAACAGGCAAGCGGTGCAATCACAATCCAATTTGGCGAAACGTTAGTTTTTGTCGCAGCGCAGACAGGCCCAGCTCGGCCCGGCCAAGACTTCTTCCCACTGACCGTTGATTACCGCGAACGCTTCGCAGCGGCAGGTAAATTCCCAGGCGGGTTCCTCAAGCGAGAAAGCCGTCCTTCGACGCGCGAAATCCTTACCGCTCGATTGACCGACCGCCCAATTCGTCCACTGTTCCCAGACGGGTACGTTGACGAAGTCCAAGTGATGGCGAACGTCTTGGCGTTCGACCGAGAGAACGACCCGGACGTCTTCTCCGTCACCGGTGCTAGCGCGGCGCTCATGGTTTCGAACGCACCGTTCAATGGCCCCATCGGAGCAGTTCGAGTTGGCCTGATCGACGATGAGTTGGTGCTGTTCCCCACTCTGGAAGAGATGAAGACCAGCACCCTCGACCTAGTTGTTGCGGGCAGCAAGGACTCGGTCTTGATGATTGAAGGCTTTGCGTCGCAGCTCCCTGAAGAGGAAATGGCCGACGCCATCATGTTCGCGCACGAGGCCATTGTTGAGCTTTGCGACCTGCAATTGGAGCTCGTTGCGAAACTCGGTCTGCCCGCCAAGGTCATTCCGGCTGCTCCAGTGAATCCGTTCGACGAGATTCTCAAGGCGAAGGCTTACCAGCAAATCCGCGAAGCAAAAGTCGGCAAGAAGAAGCAAGAACGCCACACCGCTGTGGGCGAGATCAAGTCTGCATTGAAGGCCGAGTACTTCCCAGATGGTGCCGAAACTACAGCTGACGGCAAGACCCTCGCTCAGTTCTCGCAGTCCTTCGAGAATCTCGCGCACCGCATCGTTCGCGACCTGATTCAAGAAGGCATTCGTCTCGACGGCCGCGGCCTTGGCGATCTTCGGGACGTGTCATGCGATGTCGGCTTACTGCCTCGCGTTCACGGGTCGGCACTGTTTACTCGCGGCGAAACACAGTCACTTGCCACGATCACACTCGGTACGGTTCGTGACGTTCAGAAGGTCGACGGCCCGATTGAGGAATACGACAAGCGATTCATGCTGGACTACAACTTCCCATCCTACAGCGTGGGTGAGTGTCGTCCGATTCGTGCTCCTGGACGTCGAGAAATTGGCCACGGGATGTTGGCTGAACGCTCGGTGTTTTGGGTTCTTCCTAACGAGGAAAAGTTCCCGTACACGATCCGCGCGATCTCGGACATCATGGAGTCAAACGGCAGCAGTTCGATGGCTTCGGTTTGCTCCGCCACCTTGTCGTTGATGGACGCTGGTGTTCCGATCTCGCAGCCAGTTGCCGGTATCTCGATCGGCCTCGTGAAGGACGGCGAGAAGTGGCAACTGCTCACGGATATCATGGGTGACGAAGATCACCACGGCGACATGGACTTCAAAGTCGCAGGTACCGGCAAAGGTATTACTGGTATCCAACTCGACCTGAAGATTGACGGCATCAATGAGCCCATCATTCGCGCCACTCTGGAGCAAGCAAAGAAGGCTCGTCGCGAGTTGCTGCGGATCATGTTGCAGTCCATTTCTCGTCCACGTAAGGGCATCTCGGAGCATGCTCCACGACTGCTGCGAACTCAGATCGATCCCGAGAAGATTGGTCTGCTGATCGGTCCGGGCGGAAAGACGATTCGCGCCATCCAAGAAGAGACTGGCGCTCAGATCGACGTCGGTCCCGATGGCACGGTCACGATTGCAGCCGACATTGCTGCTAAGGCTGAAGATGCTCTCGCTCGCGTCGAAGCTCTTACTGAAGAGATCAAGGTGGGCCGCGTCTACAGTGGCAAGGTCAGCGCGATTAAGGACTTCGGTGCCTTCATCGAGATCGCTCCTGGTAAGGACGGATTGTGCCACATCAGCGAACTGTCTGACGGCTTCGTCAAGTCGGTGTTGGAAGTCTGCAAGGTCGGCGATCGTATGGAAGTTAAGGTCATCGCGATCGACGATCAGAACCGCGTGAAGTTGTCTCGCAAGGCTCTGCTCCAAGAAGCAGCCAAGCCAGCCGACGCACCGGCAGAAGCTCCAGCCGGCGATGCTGAAGTAGAATAGTTTCGGCTGTTCTTTCTAATTCTTCGACAACCACGGGAGCCCTTCCCGTGGTTGTTTGCTTTTAGTGGTAAGGCTCTAGAATCCCGCCCGTTTTCGGTGCCTTTGCTTATGGGCAATCGAGCAGCATTTCGCAGTTTTTCATCGGAGGAATCCTCTTCATGTCCAAGTATGTTTTCACCAGCGAATCAGTCAGCATGGGGCATCCCGACAAGGTGTCCGACCAAATCTCGGATGGCATTTTGGATGCACTGCTCGCTGTTGATCCGATGTCGCGAGTCGCTTGCGAAACGCTCTGCACGACAGACTTGGTAGTGCTCGCTGGTGAGATCACGTCACGCGCTTCGGTCGACTATGTGAAGGTCGTTCGTGATGTGGTTCGAGACATTGGCTATGTAAGCGACGACATCGGGTTCAACGCCGACTCATGCAGAGTCTTCTTGGGACTACACAGCCAAAGTGGTGACATCGCGATGGGCGTTGATCGCGATGGAGCGGGCGACCAAGGTTTGATGTTTGGTTTCGCCTGCAACCAAACTCCCGAATACATGCCAGTACCAATCGCGTTGGCGCATCGCATCATCAATAAGCTGACCGAAGTTCGTCAGAAGGGTGTCTGCAATTGGTTGCGTCCTGACAGCAAGAGCCAAGTCAGCGTCGCCTTTGAAAACGGCAAGCCCGTCGGCGTCACGGCCGTTGTTGTTTCAACTCAACATGCAGACTCGGTTTCACACTCAGAGATCTCCGAGTTCGTCAAAGCTGAAGTCATTCGCCCAACCGTCCCTGCTCAGTTCTTGAATGCCGAGACCAAGTATCACATCAACCCGACGGGACGATTTGTGATTGGTGGTCCTCACGGCGACTGCGGCCTGACCGGTCGTAAGATCATCGTCGACACTTATGGTGGATGGGGCCGTCACGGCGGCGGAGCATTCAGCGGCAAGGATCCAACCAAGGTCGATCGTTCCGCGGCATACATGGCGCGCTATGTGGCCAAGAACGTGGTTGCCGCAGGCTTGGCTGCTGAATGCGAAGTCCAATTGGCTTATGCGATCGGCGTTGCTGATCCAGTCAGCGTTCGAGTTTCGACCGGCGGAACGTCGGTCGTGCCAGAAGAGAAGCTCGAAGCTGCAGTCCGCGAGATCTTCCCGTTGACGCCACGCGGCATCATCGAGACTCTGCAACTGCGCCGTCCGATCTTCCGCAAGACAGCAAGTGGCGGTCACTTTGGCCGCAGCGATGTAGACTTCTCGTGGGAGAAGACCGATCGCGCCGCTGGTTTGCGACAAGCAGCTGGCGTGAGCGGTCCAGTTCCAACTCCAGCATTCGTCGTGAACTAGCCCAAGACAATTGTCATCGAGTGACGAAGACGACCGAGCCTCACCGCAACAAGATGTTTTCAGTGAGGCGAGGTGCTTTGCGTTGCTCGGCGCTCGTCAATGGCTTCCAGTCTTAATGTGGTTTGCCAGCTCAAAGGATTGAGGCTGATGGCAATCAACTCTCTGCCGACTTCCTCGGAAATTCGCCGGTCCAGCGCCGCAGGGTTGCTGACCGGCGTTTTGCTTTTGGCAGTCGTCGTCTTATCTCGAAGAGCTGCCGGCGCAGCGACTGGGTTTAGCTCCGCATCTGCAGCATGTTTGGTCGCCGGCGTTGTGATGCTGATTGGGTTGCTTAGCGGCCTCGCGCTCAAACGACGTCGGGACTTCGCAGACTCAGCCAGCATGTTGCTGTTGGCCTCACTGTGTGCGGCACCCGGTCTAGTCATGGGATTGGCTCTGTTGCCGGGAAGTGATGCCAGTGGTCTAACCGCATTGCTCGGCGAGTTCGCCATCTTGATCGCATCGAGTACCAGCCTTTCTAAAAACACCAAACAGCACACGACGATCAAGAACACGGATTCGTCGTCAGACGTTACCAGTGGAAGTGTTGCGACATCGACTCCACCAAGTTTGGACTTGTCGCTCCAGTCATCCTCGACCTCGCCAACCGGCTCTCCAGAGTTGCATGAACTCAACACCGTTGCCGTCGCAGCTGACGAGTTCGACTCCAACGCTCAAACCGATCCGCTTGCTGAAATCGTGAGCGAAGAAGCAGATCACTCGGAATTAGATCCGACTTTGGATCCATCACTCACTCAGTGGATGCGCCGCGCACTGCGAGACGGCTGCGATGTGGTCGAAGGTGCGATTCGTGTGGTCCTACCACCGGGCGCTAAGCAAGTCGCCGTTCACATCCCGTTTGCTCCGGCGTTCTCTTCATCGCCGGAGTTTGAAGCCGAACCACTCGATGATGCGGACGTCGAAGTGCATCTCTCTTCGGTGCATTCCTACGGTGTGAGGTTTGAAGTCACTCGACGCACCGGGCTTGATACGGAAGTCACAGTTCAAGTTGGCTACTTCGCGACGATGGAATTGCAGGACGCCATCGCGGCTTGATGAAACACAGCGTGCCCGAGCGTGCTAATGCCATTGGCCCGAGCTTCCATCATCGCACGCCGCGATAGAGCAATCCACGACTTGTGACTTGAAAGCCGCTCTTGAGTAAGAACGCTGACACCCCAGCACTCGCAGCAGGCTGGCCATTGATGAGATGTAATTCCAATCCCAACCCGCGAGCGGCTTCGTCAGTCAGAGCCGTTGCCAGGACTTCATTCGCCGCCGAGCTATCTGGCAAGACGCTCGTAAAGACGATCAAGGACTCGCGCGTTCGATTGAGATAACCAAGTAGCTGTCCGCGCCAGATCACAACCTTCGCACCGGCGACACGTTGAGGACGCGACTCCGAATCGTTGAGCTCCGGCCATGCGAGCGCTGCTCCAAATGGATTAGCGGGATCGACCGCCGAGAGCACGACGAGTTCTGCTTCTTCGTCATCCAATCGTCGATCGGAACGCAGTCGTTCGTCAGCACCGGGCCAAGCAAATTGAGCTGCACCCAAACCAGCGACGAAGTATCCACGACGTAATCGACCAGCCTCTTCAAGAGCCTTCAAGACCGGATAGATCGCCGAGAAGCCACCGGAGATGGACTCACTCGCAGCCGCTTCGCGAGTCAGGATTCCATGTCGCTCGACAAGCTGCATGGCAATCGCGGTCAGTCGTTCGGTGTCAGTCGGCGCCGGATTGTTGCTGGCTAGAAGAGACCAACGTCCTTCAGTTCCGGGCAACGCTACGGAACGGCGCGAACGGAACATGGGGCGCGAACGACGTTCGTCCTGACGTCGCGCTGACTGACCGCGAAACAGAGACCGCAGTGGTCGTAACGTGTCATTCGTCAGCACGCCGTCCCAAACAAGTCGCCAAACGGCGTCGATCAATTCATTAAGAAAGCCGCCAATCAATGTCTGCAGCGTCTCAAAGAACATGGCCCCACGTTGAGAGATGACGCTCAGAATGCGTGCTTCCAGAGAATCAACTTCAGCATCCGTCATCGTGACGGATTGATCATCACCAACTCCTCGTTCGACATCATGAAGCAATGCTCGATCGCGCGAACTCCCTTGCAGCAAATTGAAATTGTCGGCGAGATAGAGCGCGATGCGACCATCGTTCGTCCCCAGCGTTCCACATCCCCGCCAAAGGACTTCTCCAGCAGCCAACAATTCATCGAGATCACTCGGCTTGAAGTTACTGACTCGCGCCGGAAGTACTTCGTTCTCCAACACCGAGAACGGCAACGGCAGTCCCTGCAGTTGTTGAATGACATCCAACAAGCCATCGAGTCCACGACGAGGTCGCGAAGCACACTGCCACTCCATCAAGAACTTCGCGAATCGAGTCTCTTCAACGGGCTCTACCTGCTGCCTCAGTCGAGCGAGTGAACGCTGTTTGATGATGCGCAGAGACTCGACATCACACCATTCGCGACCTCGTCCGCCCGGCAAGAACTCGCCTTCAATCACGCGCTCTCGATCAGACAATCGCAACAGCGCGAGCCGGATCGGCCCCACACCCAGCCCTAAGCGATGAGCCACATCGTCTGCTCGAAACGGGCCATGTGTTCGAGCATAGCGAGCAACCAAATCACCCAACGGATCATCGACCGAATCCAACCAGACCGACGGCAATCCATCTGGCACGGCAACACCCAGCGCATCACGAAACCGATTCACGTCTTCAACGGCTACCCAACGAGACTGCCCAGCGATCGTCAACGAGACCACGCGTTTCGCAGCCTGCAACTGCTGTAACCACTCTCGCCAGCCTGCAGCCTCAGAACCAACTCGGGCCGCGAGTTCATCAGCCGCAAGTTCACCAACTTCACGCAACAGGTCATGAATGCCATCAGCCGAATTGATGTGAAAGCGCGACTCCAATCGTTGCCGCTCGAGTTCAAATCGCTCGATCACGGTGGCGTCGAGTAGCTCTCTGAGTTCCGCCTCGCCAAGTAGTTCTCGCAGTTGCTTGAAGTCCAAAGCCAAGGCTTGAGCCCGTCTCTCTGCCGGCGGCACATCGCCGTCGTACATGAAGTTCGACGAGAACGTGAAGAGCACCGCCGATGCAAATGGAGACGGCCCTTTCGTGACAACTCGCTTCACGCGAATCACTCGTCGCTCAACATCCGCAAGCACCGACACCAACCCCGGCAGATCAAACACATCGCGTAGGCATTCGCGGTACGTTTCCAGCAAGATCGGGAAATCCGGATACCGTCGCGCAACCTTCAGCAAGTCCGACGCCTTGCGACGTTGAAGCCATAACGGAGTTCGATGCCCAGGACTGCGACGTGGCAAGAGCAACGCTCGCGCAGCGTTCTCTCGGAACCGAGCCGCGAACAACGCGGTCGCATCCAAATCGCGAACAACCAGAGCTTCAACGTCTTCAGATGACGGGAAAAATACATCCAGTGACGGCGGTTCGTCCGTCTCTGGCAAACGGAAGACGATGCCGTTATCAGTCCAAGTCACATCAAAGTCGCTAACCGCAGCCGCGTTTGAAGACGACTTCGATTCGTCGTTGCGAGACGAAGCATGCCCCCGCAAAGCCCTCGTCGCAGTCGGAGCGGTTGCTCGCTCTGCAAAGGCATCATGCTGAGTATTGGCCTTCAGTCGGCTGGCAATCGCCGTGGCCCACGGTGCATGCACTCGAGCGCCGAACGGCGAGAGAATGACCACACGCCAATCACCGACTTCATCCACAAAGCACTCCACGACGATCAGCTTGTCGCTCGGAAGATCGCCCGTTTGAGCAACTTGCTCATGCAGATAGTCGAGCAAGTTCTTGGCCGCTCGTTCGTCGAGTCCATGCTTTGCAGTCAGGGTTGCGGCCGCGGCCTCTTGTTCTTGCTTCAGCAGTCGACGAGAAAGAGCACCAATCGCGACTCCAAATTCATAAGGCCGCCCCGGCCCTTCACCTCTCCAAAACGGCATTCGTCCCGGCTCGCCTGGCGCGGGCACAACGAGCACTCGATCATGCGTGATGTCGATCGCCCTCCACGATGACGCGCCGAGTTGAAACACATCACCTACGCGAGTCTCGAAAACCATTTCCTCATCGAGTTCTCCAACGCGACTCCCCGGTTGTCCGTCATCACCTTGCAGAAACACTCCATACAAACCGCGGTCAGGAATCGTCCCAGCATTAAGAATCGCGAGACGTTGCGTGCTGGATCGCGGTTCGAGCAGGTCGTGCTCTCGGTCCCAAGTCAGACGAGGCCGCAGTTCCGCAAAGTCCGCTGACGGATAACGTCCCGACAACAGATCAAGCACGCCGTTGAATGCACTGCGAGGCAAGTCATGAAACGGCGCCGCAGCTCGCAACGTCCGATAGACCTCACTCACCGCAATGGTGCCAAGTGACACCATCGCCACAATCTGCTGAGCAAGCACATCGAGTGCATTGCGAGGATAGAAAGTCTCTTCGACGTGCCCGTCGCGCATGCGCTCGGCAGCCGCACTGCACGCCAACAAGTCGCCGCGATACTTCGTAAAGATGATGCCCTTCGAGGGAGCACCCACTTGATGGCCAGCACGGCCAATCCTCTGCAGCCCCGAAGCGATCGACGGCGGCGCTTCGATCTGAATCACCAAGTCGAGAGCACCAATATCGATGCCAAGCTCCAACGAGGACGTCGCAACAAGGGCACGCAATTCACCATTCTTCAGTCGCCATTCAATCTGTTGCCGAGCGTCTTTGGCAAGCGAACCGTGATGCGAGAGAGCGAGTTCTTCTTCCGCGAGCATGTTGATGGCACCAGCCAGTCGCTCGGCCAATCGGCGATTGTTGACGAACAAAATCGTCGAGCGATGTTGGCGAATCAGTTCGACCAATCGTGGTTGAATTGCTGGCCATATCGAAGGCAGTACGGCTTCGGGTCGATCCGCCGCGGCATCGGGTTTCTCAACATTCGATGGTTCACCGAGCCGAGCTAAGTCCTCAACCGGAACTTCGATCGTCAGCTCCAGTTGCTTCCGTCGGCCAGCTTCGATGATCTCAACCTGACGCGGCACCAACGGAAGCGTCTCATCAATGGCGGCTTCCGCACCGCCCAGCAATCTCGCAACTTCATCCAACGGCCGTTGAGTCGCAGATAACCCGATGCGCTGCATAGGCGGTCGGTCACTTGTGTGTTCGCGTCTCAGCGCTTCAAGCCGCTCTAACGAAGCGAAGAGATGCACTCCCCGCTTACTGGCTACCAACGAATGAATCTCATCGATGATGACCGTCTCAACGCCGCGCAACAAATCACGAGCCCGCGAAGTGAGTAACAGAAACAAAGACTCCGGCGTCGTGATGAGAATGTCTGGCGGTTCGCGGCCAATCTTCGCTCTCTCAGAAGCGGGAGTGTCTCCCGAGCGAACGACGATCTTCGGCTGCTGAATCGCCACGCCCTCAGACTTAGAGAACTCGATCAACTGCGAAATCGGCTTCTGCAGATTGCGTTCGATATCAACGCCCAAAGCCTTCAGCGGCGACACATAAAGCACACGCACGTGTCGTTGAGTTTGATCTCCTCGCCCCCGTTTCCGGGACGTTGTAGTTTTGGCTGCACTGTTCTCCGCACCGAACATCACACGCTCAATCGCCACCATGAAGGCCGCCAGCGTTTTGCCCGATCCCGTTGGAGCTAACAGCAACGCGTTTCGGCCCGCCGCAATCACCGGCCAAGCTTGCGACTGCACGGGAGTCGGTCGGCCATAGGTCTGCTGAAACCATCGTCGAAGAGTCGGATGAAAAGCGTCGAACATGGCCAGCTAGATGAAGAAGAGACAGCCGCATCAGGAAATCGTCATCGTCACAGGATGACGCGAATCAGTTCGCGAGTCTCCCGTCGTTCGCTGCGAATTCGAGCAGCGATTGAGAGTGGCATGCGCACGACGCCAAGCAACGTCGGCATTTCTCTCCCTTCGCCCCTATGGGGAGAGGGGCCGGGGG
>OMIV01000057.1 GCA_900299185.1 Planctomycetaceae bacterium | reverse complement strand
TTTTTTTCAAGCAGAAGACGGCATACGAGATTCCTCTACGTCTCGTGGGCTCGGAGATGTGTATAAGAGACAGACCTAACAGCATTTGATCTGAATAGCGGCAAGCAACTCTGGAAGGCCAAGACGGGAAGTCCTTGGACCGACGGCCAACCCAACTGGCAAAGCTCGCGCGGCACGCCCACTGTCGACGGCGATCGCGTGTATGTGACAACTCCTCACAGCGACGTCATCTGCTGCGAGTCAGCGACCGGCAAAGAAATCTGGCGGAAGAATCTCAAGAAAGATTTCGATGGCAAGAAGGCCGATGGCTGGGGCTACAGCGAGTCCGTGCTGATCGACGGTGACAAAGTGATCTGCACGCCTGGCGGATCGAAGAACACGGTGGTCGCACTCAACAAGCTGACTGGCGAAACCATCTGGTCAACGTCTCAAGAAGACAATCGCGGAGCCGGGCACTCGTCCGCAGCCATTGCAGAAATCGGTGGGACGCGAGTCTATGTGCAAGTGACCGGCTCGGGACCAATCGGCATTCGAGCCACTGACGGGAAGTTGTTGTGGTCCTTCCCGCTGGAGAAGACGACCGCAGTAATTCCTACACCGATCGTGCGTGGGGACTTGGTATTTTTCGCTGCGGGTTACAAGCGCGGTGGCGCGCTCTTGAAGCAAAAGCCGGGAGCAGACGGAACCGTCGACATCGAAGCCATCTATCCAGTGACTCCTTCGCTGGCCAACAAGCATGGCGGCGTGATCGTTGTGGGTGAGCACATCTACGGCGACTCAGACGACCAAGGCATTCCATTCTGTGCCGACTTGATGACCGGCGAGAACAAGTGGAAGTCGCGCGGCACAGGCAAAGGCTCGGCAGCGTTTGCAGCCGCTGACGGTCGGCTCTACATCCACTTCGCTGACGGAACGATGGTCCTCGCAAAGGCGACTCCCGAGGGCTACACCGAAGTGGGCTCGTTCAAGGTTCCTGGCAGTGGCGAACGACCAAGTTGGTCACACCCCGTCATCGTGGGCGGCAAGCTCTATGTCCGCGAACAAGACTCGGTGCTGTGTTACGACGTGAAAGCTAAGTAGTGCCCCAAGCAGCGGCTTTATGCGGCAGAGGTTGGCTCACACGAATGAGCCAATCTCTGCATGCCGCCTAGCAACCAGCTAAGCCAACAGAGACAGACAAGGCATACGGAGCATCGTGTAATCCGTACTCCACAAGCCGATTCAATGGATTCAACAATCGGAGCAAGCATGATCTGGCAACGAAGCTTCATGATGGTCGTGCTGTGTGCGATCTCGTTCTTGGTACATGCCCAGGAACCGAGCGACTTCACTTTTCCCAACCGACCGAAAGTGCCTGGAAAACTGCGACTCAACGCCAGAGAGCGAAAGCCCATCGCCGCTGAAAGCAAAGAGTTCAAAGTCGTCGAGCGAGCCGTCGAATGGAACGTCAACGAGACGGCCATCATCATCTGCGACATGTGGGATGGTCATTACTGCCGACTCGCGGCGCAACGAGTCAACGTGATGGTGCCCCGCATGAACGCGGTCATCTCCGCAGCCCGAAGTCAGGGTGTGATGATCATTCACGCTCCCAGCGGCACCGTCGATCTGTATGCGGATTCGTCCTATCGCAAACGGATGCAGCAAGCACCGGCAGCGAAAGGACCGGAAGGTTGGCAGTTCAATAAGTGGTGCGACTGCGATCTGACCCGCGAGCCCGAATTGCCCGTCGACGTTTCGAAGCAACCTTGCGATGACCCCATCACTGGCGCCGCCGTCCGACAATTCAGCAAGCAGCATCCCGGCTTGGAGATCATTGGCTACGACGGCATCAGCGATAACGGCCAAGAGATTTGGAACTTCTGCGAAGCCAACGGCATTAAGAACATCGTGCTGATGGGCGTGCATACCAACATGTGCGTGCTCGGTAGACCGTTTGGCATCCGAGCGATGGTGAAGCTCGGTCGCAACGTTGTGCTCGCACGCGATCTCACCGACGCCATGTACGATCCGCGCCAGCCACCCTACGTCAGCCATACTCGCGGGACCGAGCTAGTAATCGAGCACATCGAAAAGTACTGGTGCCCGTCGATCGCTAGCACAGACTTGGAACGAGTCATCGACGGTTCGGCGGGACCGCGATAGCTTCTGCGGCCAACGCCGTTCATAGATTGGTTTCGATCAGCGTCACTTCCGGTCGCGCATGATTCGTCAGCGAGACGTGCATTCAAACTGCTGGCCACCAACACGGATCTCACTCAGTAGGCATGTAGTTTCTAAGACACAACTTCGAAACGACGTTGCCGTGTGCTATGTCCAACATGGTCTCTCGTCATCGCTCGATTAAGGCTTTGCTGAATTAGGAACACGTATGTCAGGCGAAAATGGACGGATCGCGCTGCACTGGCAGATTCTGCTGGGGCTCATCGGAGGTGCCTTTGCCGGCTTGTTGGCTCGCGCGACCTGTACGTCTCAAGAATCCAGCGACATCGTGCTGTGGATCGCGACCAACATCGGTGATTCCATCGGGCAAGTCTTCTTGCGTCTGATCTTCATGGTGGTGGTCCCGCTGGTGTTCTCGGCACTCACTCTAGGAGTGGCTGGAATTGGCGATGTTCGCAAACTCGGACGGCTCGGAGCTCGCACCGCGTTAATGACTGTGATCCTTTCGTCTGCGTCGGTCGTCATCGGTCTGACGCTCGCGAATGTCGTCCGTCCTGGCGATCGACTGGGAGCAGAGCAGCGGCAAAAACTCAAAGACGAATTTGGCTCGAAGTCTCAGACGGCTGTTGATCAAGCGAAGAAGGCCAAGTCGATTCGAGACAGCTTGCTCGATCTCATCCCCAAGAATCCCTTGGAGGAAGCAGTGGGAGCCATCAGCGGAACTTCGCCGGGCGGTGGCATGCTGGCCGTCATGGTGTTTTCGTTGATGGTCGGCATTGCCATCACGATCGCCCCCGAGCGAACTGGGCCATTGGTTGGAGTACTGGAAGGCATCTACGACGTGGCGATGGTCATCATCGGCATGGCCATGCGCGTCGCTCCGTATGGAGTCGCCGGCCTGGTGTTTTCACTCACCACAAAGCTGGGTTTCGAGATCCTAGAAACGTTGCTGTGGTACGTCGGCACGGTGCTTGTTGGGCTCGGCCTGCACATGTTCGGCGTGTACTCCGTGGTGGCCTTCGTTTTCGCCAAGCTCAACCCGATTCAGTTCTTCGGTCGCATTAGCGAAATCATCCTAACGGCATTTGCGACATCCTCGTCCAGCGCCACGCTGCCCACCGCCTTGCGAGTGACCGAATCCAATCTGGGTGTGAAGCGTGAAGTCTCTAGCTTCGTACTCACCGTGGGCTCAACAGCCAATCAAAACGGAACCGCTCTTTACGAAGGACTGACGGTTTTGTTTCTCGCTCAGGTCTTTGGTGTCGAACTCACACGCAGCCAACAATTCTCCGTGGTGATGATGTCTGTTCTCGCAGGCATAGGCACCGCCGGAGTTCCCGGCGGCTCTCTACCACTCGTCGTGCTCGTATTGCAGTCCGTCGGTGTTCCGGGGGAAGCAATCGGAATCATCCTTGGTGTCGACCGCATACTCGACATGTGCCGCACTTCGCTCAACGTGACTGGCGATGTCCTCGTTGCCGCGTGTGTCGATCGCATGGAACGTCGAGCGGAAGCTCATTCCGCAGCTTGAAACTCGATGTGTTCTTAACGCACCGAAGCGTGGGTTAATCCAGCCCACTGCCGGATGCATTCGATGGTCAAAGTGCGATCAATTGGCTTCGTCAAGAAATCGCAGCAGCCGGCCTCGCGAGCCTGCATCCGATCCTCGGCGTAAGCATTCGCCGTCAAAGCGATCACTGGCACCGTACAACCTTGATCAATCAAGGTTCGCGTCGCGGTCACGCCATCCATGATTGGCATCTGCATATCCATGAGAATGATGTCGATTTCGCATGATCGATCTGCCAAGAAATCGACCGCGTCCTGGCCGTTCGAACAAACAGAAACCGTCGCTCCCACCTTTCTCAAAATCAATCCGATGAGCTTTTGATTGTCGAGACCGTCATCGACCAACAAGACGCGGACTCCATGCAATGCACCTTCGCCCGAGCGACCATTGGCCGAAGGAACGGGGTCGACGGGTTGTTTTCCAACCGACTCATACGCATCGGTTGTCGGTATCAAAGGCACGTCGACCCTGAATGTGCTGCCGACTCCTGGAGTGCTTTCAAAGGTGATTGATCCACCCATCTTGTGCATCAAGCGACGACAAATGGCCAACCCCAACCCTGTGCCTCCAAAACGTCTCGTCATCGAGTTATCCGCTTGTTGGAACGGCACAAATAACAGTGCCGATTGCTCGGCCGTCATACCAATGCCCGTATCTGCGATTTCAAAACGCAATCGGTTTTCGTCCAATGGGATGAGTCGAACGGAGACTGAACCGTGCTCCGTAAACTTCACGGCGTTGCTCACCAAGTTCAGCAACACTTGGCGCAAGCGGGTCGGGTCCGTTGAGAAGTGTTTCGGCAGATCTTCAGGCGCCTCAATGACCAAGGCCAGTCCTTTGGCTTCAACTCGCGCCCTCATCAACTCGGCCACATCATCAACGAGTTGCTTTGGCGAACACACAATCTTTTCGAGCGTCAATTGTCCTGCTTCGATTTTGGAGAGATCCAGAATGTCGTTAATGATGGACAGCAAGTGCTCGCCATTGCGACGAATGGTCGAAATCGCGTCAGCAGCCATCTCAGCATCAAAGCATTCGCTCATCTCGGCGAGCACATCCACGTAACCCAAGATCGCCGTCATCGGAGTTCGAATCTCATGGCTCATGTTGGCGAGGAATTCGGACTTCGCCTTGCTAGCCGTTTCAGCGCGTTCTTTGGCCAACTTCAGTTCTTCGGCACTGCGTGACGCCTCGTCCAACAAGCGCCGCAATTCTTGCTCTTGCTGGTTTTGCTTAATCATGCGGTCCATCAATTCGTCGATGACCGACTGAGTCTCGTGAGTCCGCTTCTCGGCGAAGTCTTCGGTCTGTTGCCAATTCAATTCGGCCTTCGCGCTCGTCTCACAATTCTGCTGCATCTCGCCCAATGTCGTGCGGACAAACATCATCAAGAAGCCTGCCTGCACCGCCATCCAACCGATGTACTCAACACAGCGCCACAACTCGAAATGGCCACCTCCATACAACGACTCGGGCCATAGCAGGCCGCGTAAAAAGCGGTCGGCAGTTGCGATGCCGAAAGCCGCTGAGATGACTCGCCAATCACGATAAAACGTTAGCAATGCCAACGAACCGAAGATGTGGAAGTGTGCTTCCAGCCGTCCTGAAGTAGCATGAATCAGCAGCCCAGACATCAAAGATTGAGTGGCTGCTACCGCGAGGCGAGTGACAATGTGACCCGGCCAAACCGAGGCCAATCCAACAGGGATGGCAGTGATCAGTCCAGAAATCACGAGCGTTGGCCAATCAATAAGACCGCCGCCACTAGCATTCGTAGCTCCGAACATAGGGGCGAGCCAACACATCGCGATCAAAAGCAACGCGTACTGCAACAAGAGCAGTTTGACGAAAAATTGATCCGTATGCCGATAGACCGCCGCCAATTGCGCGGTAAACAATTCACGAGAACGAGTTTGCTCGCGCTCGGCAAGAGCCTCCGGCGTCAAAATCTTTTGCTGCTCGATAAGTTCAACAACGGTGATCACAAAGTCGGCCCCTTTAGAAAGGCTGAACGCCACTGAATACGCAAAGATAGTCTGGAAGACAGCACTCTGCGGAAACTCGTGATCAGTTCTGATTTAGTTCGGTGTTACGTCCCTCGCAAAACGGGAAATCACTGAACAGGTTTGCCAACTCATGGAGATAATCACCTCAGTTGATGACTCATTTGACGTAGTTCGCCAAAGTATTGAGGCCGCGACTTCGCAATGAACCAGATTGGGTTCTGGACCAACCCCGATTAACTTTCCGCCTCTCGTTTCAGGTCACGACTACTGCACCCGAAAGCCGCATCGCATGGCAGCCCCAGGAACCAGCCTTCGCTCTCTGGCTTTGGACATTTGGAAGTCTTCAATTCAAGCCGTTGACTCTCAGAAGTTGGTGCATGAAGTCGTAAATCGTCATGGCAATCAATTGACAGTCTGCGGCCACGAATGCGACCTATCGCAAATAACACGAATCATCGTTGTCGGAGCAGGTAAAGCCGGCGCTGGTATGGCGGAAGCCGTCGAGGAAGTGCTCGGCCAAGATGTTCTGAGAGATAAAGTCACCGGTTGGATTAATGTCCCAGCTGACTGCGTGAAGCCTCTCAATCGCATCCGCTTGCACGCCGCGCGACCAGCGGGACTTAATGAACCCACCGCGGATGGTGTTGCCGGTGCCCTTAAAATCCTCCAGCTAGTCGAACGGCTGCGCGAATCAGATCTGTGTTTGGTGCTGTTGTCAGGAGGTGGCAGTGCGTTACTGCCTGCGCCGTGCTTTGGAATATCACTCGCAGACAAGCAAGCGGTGACGCGTTTGTTGTCTCAACGCGGTGCGACGATTCACGAACTCAATACGGTTCGGAAACAACTCTCGCTCGTAAAGGGCGGCGGATTAGGCCGCGCAATTCGAGCCGGACGCATGCACTCGCTCATCATCTCCGATGTCATCGGCGATCCATTAGACGTCATCGCCTCAGGCCCAACCGTCGACGATCCGTCAACGCCGCAACTCGCACTTGAAGTGCTGAATCGAATCCTCGGTGATCTGTCCCTCGTGCCGTCATCGATTATCAATCTATTGAATGATCGATGTGGCGACTCGACTTACTCTCGGCCGCCGATCGATCATTCCAGAGTGTCGAATCACATCATTGGCAATAATGCAGTAGCCGTTGAAGCCGCAGCACGTCGCGCAACAGAACTTGGCTGTGATGTGCGCGTTCTAGGAACGGGATTGCCTGGGATCGCATCTGTAGTCGGACGCGAACTCGCGGATCACTGCTTGAGAATCCGCGAGGAGTCAAACCAAGACTCTCGGCCAGTTTGCCTGCTGAGCGGTGGAGAACCGATCGTCAAACTCGCTCAAACGAACCTTCCAAGACGCGGCGGCCGCAATCAAGAGTTAGTTCTTTCCGCCTGTGAACGGCTTCAAGATGATTGTCGAGGCATTGCCATTATCTCCGGTGGCACTGATGGAGAAGACGGTCCGACAGATGCAGCAGGCGCGATGTTAGACGCGAATGTCGTGCGTCGAATGCGAGACCTCAACCTCATGCCGCGCGACTATCTTGCAATCAACAACTCGTATGAGTTCTTCAGTCGAACCAGCGGTCTATTGATCACAGGACCGACTCATACCAATGTCATGGATGTGCGAGTAGCCTTGATTCAACCATTAGGCGACTAAAGAACGGTGCAATGCTAAGCGCTCTCTCTCAACCGAATCGTTCTGAGGTCGATTGAAGACTCGCGACCTAACGCCTGAGCAGCCGGAAGTCCGACGGTGAAGAACGAAACCAGCCGTTCGTCATACTGTTCCTTCGCAACGGAACGCGCTTGATTGTGCTTGGCTTGTGGAACAATCCACAACGTCCTCTCGTCACCACCAATCGAGTCATAGATCCACATGGCAATATCCGGCAACACGTATGTATCGCGCTTGCCTGAGATCAAGAAGGTGCGTCGATTCCGCAACTTCGAAAGGTAATGCTCCACATGAACGTAGCGGCACATTCGCTTGAACTGACTGATTCGCCAAGCGATCGCGATCGTCATGTCGATATGCCACGCCGGAACAAGTCGAGCTGTCCACGCGGGCACAAATAACGTCAACCAGCGCCGAGCGTAGAGGCGAGTCATACTTTGGGTCGTATAGGCGCCATCGGTGCAAACGGAGAGAACTGCAGGCCTCTCGGCGGAGGCAACAAGGGCCGCTCCGCCCCCCCTGCTGACTCCATATACTTGCAGCGGCAACTTGCCCATCACGGAATGCCCCGCGATGAAATCGATCGCAGCTCGGACGTCTTCAACTTCGTAATTAGTAAGCCAATGAATCGGCTCATAACCGACGAACTCATCGCTCTCACCGTGATTGCGAAAGTCCAAAGCGAAGATGTCGAATCCTGCTTTCCATAGCCCTTCGCAATAAGACATTGCCGACCACTTGTCGGCTCCAAGCTCATGACAAAACAGAATTAGCCCAACGGGTTCTCGATCACGATGATGGAAGTAAGCAGCGGCCAAAGTCTCCGAGTTTGACGTCGGGAAATTGATGATTTCAGCGCGAAAGTCAGGCGCTGTTTCGTCAGCATTCAACGGCGGCGCATACTCGAACATCCGCAATGCAAGTCGCACGATCGCAACATGCACCGCGATGAGCGCGACTACGGCAATAGCGCAAGCCGAGCTGAAAATGGGCACTTAGTTCTCCTCATCAATCCTTGATGGTCGCCAACTACGCAGCGAACTCAGACACAATCAAAGAGATGTTCTGCCCGCCAAAGCCGAAGCTGTTTGATAGGCAACGCTTGACCTTCCTGGTCTCTCGCGGTTGATTGGGGATGTAGTCCAGATCGCAGTCTGGATCTTTGGTCTCGTAATTAATGGTCGGCGGTAGAGCTCCGCGTTGAATCGAGAGCAAGCAAGTGATCAATTCCACGGCGCCTGCTGCGGCAATCAAGTGCCCCATCATGCTCTTAATACTCGACACTGGAGTCCGATAGGCGTCATTCCCAAGAGCTTGCTTGCACGCCAACGTCTCAACTTGGTCATTCACCTTGGTACTTGTGCCGTGAGCATTGATGTAATCAAGGTCGTCCGTGTTTAAGCCGGCATCTTTCAGAGCCATGCGGATACAGCTCGTAGCCCCGCGTCCTTCAGGATGAATATCAGTAACTCGATAAGCATCTGCAGTTGAACCGTATCCCAACAGTTCTCCGTAGATTCGAGCACCGCGTTTCTTCGCATGCTCAAGTTCTTCCAAGACCAGGATGCCAGCACCTTCACCAAGCACGAACCCGTCACGATTTAAGTCGAACGGCCGAGACGCTCGTTGAGGTTCATCGTTGAACTCTGACAACGCGGTCAACAGGTTGAACCCGGTTAAACCAAACGGATGGATCATGCTATGTGAGCCGCCGGAGACCATGACATCCGCGTCACCGCGACGAATGATTTCGGTCGCTTCGCCGATTGCCTGACTCGATGCAGCGCAAGCGGTGAGGCAATTCAAGTTCGGACCTTGGGCGTCGAACAAACTTGCCAAATGCCCCGCAGTCATATTGGGCTCTTGTTGCAACTCGCACTCACCGTTGAGTTGCTCCAGTCCAAGCCTTGCGAACTCCGCCAGGTCGACTTCATCACCTTTTTTCGACTTGGCAATGATGCTCATGAAGAGGTTGAAGTCTTGAGCACCTTCACCCGCTCCGAGATACACGCCGAACCGAGAAGGATCGAGTTTGCTACGGTCCTCAAGACCAGCATCCTTGACGGCATCAATCGCGGCACCGATTGCGAAATGGATATTTCGACCGCAGTACTTAAACCGCTCGGCATCGGGGATGTAATTCCCGAGGTTGTAGCCCTTCACTTCCGAAGCAAACTTGGTCGGAAAGCGAGACGCATCGAAGTAGGAAATCCACCCGATCCCGCTGCGGCAATGCATCAAAGAATCCCACATTGTATCCAATGTATGGCCAATTGGGGTGATGCAACCCATGCCGGTAACGACAACTCGGCGTCTCATAGTTTGACTCCTGCACATAAATCGGCGGATTTCCCAGCTTTGCAACAATCACTCATGGGGATCGCAAAGAAGGTTGGTTGCGGCGACTCAATCAACAGTTGGCTCATTAACTAGCAAGAGTCGAACTCGAGGGAATCTCTCTGTCGAACATCGAAGCCTTCGCATTACGAAGACTCCGTCGTGTCAGACAGAGGCGACCTTGAATATCAGGCACTTACTAGAACATACTCGAACGGCGCGCCTCGACGTAACTCAGCATGTGAGCGGATGACTGGCTTAAGTCGAAGGCGTTGATGTGCCATCACCGGCGCGGCCGACTTCGAGAATTCCAAGCAGATTCATGGAGAACACAAAGTTCTTTTGGTTGATCGCTCCGAACTGGGAGTCCTTCTGATCCAAATGAACGAACATGATTTCGGCTTCTGCGACAAGCCTATCACCCACATGAGCAGTGACTTCCACGGAGCCGCCTTCAACCTCGGCATTGATCAAGGTGGCCGTGTAGACGATCTGATCTCCGGGAACGACCCAACCGTGAAAGGTAACCTTGGGCACTTTGGCCAAGATCACAATGTGCTCAAACTGATTGACTTCCCCAAGAAGGATGCCACCCGTTTGAGCCATGCCCTCAATCATGAGTGACCCAGGCATTACGGCAAAGCCGGGGAAATGATCATGCAAGTGTTCCTCGGCCAAAGTGACGTTTTTTACGGCCTTCGCCTTCTTGCCACTTTCGAATTCGGTAAAGCGATCAATCCAAAACCAGCGCATCGGACATTACTCCGGAACGCAACGAGTAACTCAAGACCGCTGTTGATTTGACCGTCACTCAGCCAAGGGCGAACAACAGCCAGTCGTAGCCGGGCTCATTGATCTGTAACTTAGAAAGTTACCGTTCGCAGAGACGAGCTACGACAGCAGGCTAGCCGTCACGATGTTGCGGGAACGAGGAACTAGCCCAACTTCGCGGCGATGAAATTCACCATCATCTTGACCGTGAAGAGACTCTGAATGTTCTCGACGCGAGGATCGCTGGCGAGACTATCGATGTCTGCATGAGGCATCTTCGTCCGCAAGGCGGCCAAGCCTTCTGCAGTAACTTTTCCGTCCTTCACGAAGGACGAATCCGCAGCCAGGTTCTCAGGGAACAGCTCGCCGCGAGGGATCTTGATTGAGAAGTTCTTCTCAAGTCGGAAAACGATATCGAGGAAGTCGATCGACTCAGCACCAAGGTCATCGACCAGGGTTGCAGCTTCAGTGACTTCGTCGTCGTCGACTCCGAGTGCGTCCACCAATGTTGCGCGGACTTTGTCGAGAATTTCTTCACGTGTCGCCATGAGGTTTCTCCTCAGCTGAGACGAATAACTGCGTCCCGCAGTTTCGCCGAACCCAACCAGTTCCCAAACACAGCTCGGCGAAAAAGCTATGCCCTGACCCAAACAATTTCGTCAGCTCGAATTTGACCCAGACGGGCCGACGAAGAACACTGATTCTTGCGGTTGAACCGCAATCCAACAACCCGACCTACATTCCGCTGCCGAGCGTCAACCCGCCGTCGACGGTCATGACATGACCAGTGACGTAGGCCGAATCGTCCGATGCAAAGAACACGACTGCGTTAGCAATGTCTTCCGGTTGTCCTAGTCTCTTCAAAGCAATGTGTTTTGTGATTTCTGCTTCTGCGGCATTTCGAATGGCTTCGGTCATGTCGGTCGCAATGAAGCCCGGCGCGACGGCATTGACCGTAATGCCACGGCGTCCGACTTCCTTCGCCAAGCAACGAGTGAAGCCTTCGATACCACCCTTTGTCGCGGCGTAGTTCGTCTGCCCTGGATTGCCGTTATGAGCAGCCACGCTCGAAATATTGATGATCCGTCCCTTGCGAGCGGACATCATGGGCCGAATGCCCGCATGACAATAGTGATAGACGCTATTGAGATTCGTGTTGATGACGGCGAGCCAGTTCTCTTCAGACATTGCCGCCAACAAACCGTCCTTAATGATGCCTGCGTTGTTGACGAGGATGTCTAGCGTGCCCCACTTCTCCACAACTGCATCGATCACTTCTTGAGCCCGCTGGCCATCAGCAGCGTCTGCCTTGAATGCAATCGCTTCGCGTTGATCGAGTTCGAGTTCCTTCACGACGTTGTTTGCGGCTTCGGAGTTGGAGTTATAAGTGAAGGCGACTTTAGCTCCCTCTTTTGCCAGTGCTTGCACACAGGCCCGCCCGATGCCTCGGCTGCCACCCGTAACGAGAGCAACTTTTCCGGCCAATTTCATGGTTGTGTCCTCAGTGAGTTTCGGCATTAAGCCGCATCTAATTCGATCTCAGCGAGCAGTAATTCGGGCTCGCAGTTTATTTCTACTCAAGCTTGCACCCGCGTGTTTTTCAAGCGGTGGTTAATGCAGGCTGCCAGATCTGGTGGAAGACTTCTTTCATCTTGGCAATCAGATCCGAATCAGCTTGGGCAAGCGACGGATTTCGATTTCGTAAGTTCAACTGATGAAGTGTGATTCTCGCGCTAACAGCGGACTCTCCATCGATCGTACTCTCGCACTTGAAGGTACATTCCGATGGCCCCCAAGAGTGAGTCTTGAGGGTTACTCGCAACTGCTTGCCGGGAGTTACAAAGCTATTGAACTTCACCGCCTTGGCTTGCTTGAGAAGAATCGTGCTAAACTGGAAATCGTCGGTGTATCGCATCAGCCAAGCACCGGCTTGCACGCAGGTTTCAATCATCAAGACTCCGGGCATAACCGCAAAGCCTGGAAAATGATCCTGTAAGTACTCCTCGGCCAGCGACAGGTTCTTTACCGCCGTGATCGACCGACCGCGTTCCAGTTCAACAATTCGATCCACTAACGAGAATCGCATCGTTCACAAAGCCTTTGAGACAGAAACAAAATCGGCGAGACGCTGATGAGGCGTCTCGCCGCGAAACGCTACAAATTGCGGGCGGGAGACTGAGGGATCAGTGCGACATCGTCAAGCGCCCCTCACAGTCAGCGCGACTCGCAACAACTTGCCAAGCCGCCGCATCGTAAACCGAGACGATCAAACGACGACGTCAAGTTCGGCGGTCCGATCCAACCGCCTTGAGTTTGGCGAAGCGTCTGGATCGAGATCGCCTCGAAACGATCACCGTTAGCCTCGCCAGATTTCCTAACCCCAACCGTTGCGCGGCCGCTAGCCTCTGCGAACCGCCACTCGAAACAGCATCAGCTTATTTGAATGCCAATGTCGACACTGACTTTCGGGCATAAAAAATTCCGCCAGTTCGACTGCCGCGAATAGGGCAGAACAAACAGGCGGGAAATATTCAGCGCGGAGACAACTTGGAATTAAGGCTTGAACTTCGCAGCGTCAGCCTTGATCTGCTTGAGATCTGTCGTGCCGTTCGCGGTGATTTTCACGGTAACCTTTTTCTCGATGTAACCAGACATTTCTTGCCACACGACGACTTCGTGTTCGCCGGCGGGGATCTTGTCGAGGGTGAACTTACCCTCGGTATCCGTAATGGCTGCGTATGGGTTGTCTGTGATCAACCACCAAGCTCGCATCCACGGGTGGATATCGCACTTCACTTCGATCGGAAGGCTTTCCGTTGATTTGAACTTCGGCATCTTGATGCCTGTACGATCGCTCGCACCAACGATGAAGTTCGCACCTTCTTGCTTTCGGGGGAAAGTGTGCGTGTTGTGCTGAATCGCATCATCTGACTTCACGATGACGGTCTGATCTGTGCGGACAACAAGCGCGTGCTGAACGAACTGGCACCCCTTTCGATCGAAGACGACTTCAGCTGGCTTCGGATCCTTCAGGTCTGGGTGAATCTTCGCAGCATCAACCTTCTTGATGTAGACGAAGACGTTGGCAATGCCCTTCGACTTCGAGTCGACCACCAACTCGTCATTGATGACTTCGCCCGCGGCGCAGACTTGCGGGTCCTTCACGTCGGCACTGCCCTTTTTCACCTTTGGCGCCAGCTTCGGAGCGTCGCCATTGAGAATCACTTGACCGGTTAACTTGCCATAGTCGGCAGCGAATGAGGACGGGACCAGAGCAGCGGCAATCGCAGCGGCTGCAAACAGACGTTTCATTTCAGACTCCTCTCAGGAAGGAAAATAGATCGGCCTCGCCAAGCGAAGTGGCCGAGACGTTCAGAGGCCGAAGGCGGGACAGCCAGACTAGTTGGCTCAACGTCAAAAATCGAGGCCGCATACAAGCACCTTTCGAGCCATCAGCAAGTTCCGAAACAACACTGCTCCCGTGACGTCGAGAGTCGAAATTAAAGTCGGAAGCTTCATAGATCATCAACCAATGCGCGACACGCTTCGAAGTTGAATAGAGCTACGAGACCTCAGCGAAACACGCTCGGCGAAAAAACTGAGAACGAGACCAAAAAGAGATAACTCTTTAAGCCTCGACCGGCCGATTAGAGAGATATCTCTCACGCACGGAAGCAGAGAAAGGATCGCCGATGGCAGGAAGCACACGAACGGAAGCAGTGTCGGAACCAGGGCTCGTCCCGAAGCTCATACGTTGGCCAGCCGATTGGGTGGCGCAAATTGATGCCGTACGAGGCGACGTTTCGTTCTCTGACTTCGTACGCAACACGGTTCGGTCGGCGATCGATGATGGCTCACTGTCGGATGTGCCTCAGTGGGGACAAGGCCGGCCCAAGG
Organism: Planctomycetaceae bacterium; assembly: GCA_900299185.1. Classification (GTDB taxonomy): domain Bacteria; phylum Planctomycetota; class Planctomycetia; order Planctomycetales; family Planctomycetaceae; genus AM-0621. Next base: position 495 of record OMIV01000057.1, on the reverse strand, counting down.
TGCCCACGCCTGAGGAAGTCATCGAAGAAATCCGACGGTTGGCCGAGCATGAAACCAATCGTTTCGCCAAACCTCAAAAACGTAGTGCCTAAGCTTGCGCGATCTCCGCGCCAGCGGGCTCAGGAGATCGCAGATGTCGCTGAATCAATTGCTGGAAGTGTTGTCGCGAGTTGCGGATGCCCATGTGCGAGAAGCTCAATCATTCGAGCGTCTTGCTCTGCGTGATCACGACTATCTCGAAAGCTCTTTCGGCCAGAAGTATCACGAAGGCGCGACCGACGCTTATCGCACGGTCATTACGTCGCTTCGTCGAGTGATGGATCTCGAAGAGCCAATCCAAGACGCGTTTGCCTTCGCTCTTCGCACCACAGAAGAAGGGCTCATCGCAAAACCGTGGGGGGTAACTGGTAAAGAGCGGACAGACTGGTTCAGCTGGGGTTGTGAGTTCTCAAGTCGCAACTTCAACGGAGTCCCAGAATGTCCGCTCAAGCGTTT
>OMIV01000056.1 GCA_900299185.1 Planctomycetaceae bacterium | reverse complement strand
GAAAAAGGCTCAAAACTTCCTCGCCTTCGTCCAACTGGCTTCCATCATAATCCTGCTCAAATAGAAAATACACAGGCGATGCAACACAGCGTCCACACGACCTAACGTGTTGAGGATTGTTTGCTGGGTGCCATCGGAGACTCGTAAGTCAAACTTCGTGCTGGCTGCAATTTCAGATGTCTCGCACGTTGGAAACCGACTCAGCGGGCGTTGTCCAATTGGCCGGGCTGAGTCTGCCATTCAAAGCAGCGGTTTCAGTTGCGAACTTGGAGTGAGCGCACTCAGGTCTTTCAGCTTCCGCCCGCTTGGGCGCGGCAACGTGAACCGGAACCGCAATGAATTCTCTTGAACGCGTTGAAGCCACGCATTGGCTTCGACATCAGAGAGTTGGCCGCGACTGAGCAGCGCGTCATGCACCAGCATGAACTCATTGGGGAGCGTCGAAGCAAACGTGATCGGATCGTCGCTACCAAAGACCAAATTGACCGGACGCAGCTTTGAATTGGGACGCGGAGGCGAGAGACGAAACAGTGGGTGCGACTCAATCGAGCCCAAATTGGCGATGAGCAGATTACTGCTGACATTGACCTCGACCGCCAATCCCAAAGTCCCGATCCGCTGCCGCAAGTAGTCTTGTAGCCCCTCCAACGCTTCCGCCTCAGGAGCAGGATCGAGCCACTCCAACACGCGGCTGCGATGAAAGACATCCGAGTCGCTCAAGTACTGCTTGACCAACTCCAATGCCTCATTGAGCGACTCGCTAAACGACAGATTGCGAGTCAGTGCCAGAATCGGCGTCTCGATGCCGTCAGGGAATCCGAGATGCTCAAGCACATTTTCGTCGTGCAAGAGTTCGATAAACGTCTCCAGCACAAAGGGCGAATGCGACTTCCCGAACACAGCTTGAGACAGTCGAGCAATCTCGCGATCGAGATAGCTCCGTCGCTTCTCGGGCACCGCAAGTTGACGGGTAGCATAGCAGTGCCATTCAAAGAGGAGATCGAACAATTGCTCCTCGCGCATGACCGAGACCCGCCCTGCAGAATCAGCCCATGTCGTGGCATCGACTCCTAAAGCCACGCCGTGACCAATGCGATCACCTTCGCGCAGACCAAGGTACCGAATCGCCCAGTCGATATTTCGCAGTCCCGTCAGCAGATGCACGTAGTCTTCGCCCGCATGCACTGACACTCTCAACGGCGGCACTTTGTACTTAGCCCCCGACAGGCAGGCCGAGACTTCCCGAGACACGTCGCGCAAATAACGAAACGCAGGAGCCATCACCCAACTCGGCACTCCCACTTCGTCGGTGCAGACATCAAGGCCGCGAATCACTTCGAGCGAAACAGGATAAGTGATAAGCACAGTTCCGATCGCTTGAGCTTCTCCCCGTACCGTCGTCATGTAGTAATGGCCATAGCGATAGCCCGTTGTGTTGACTCCCGCTTCGGGGCCTCTCGATGTCTTAAGTCGGAATGACGGATCCGCATTCGAACCCAACCAAAATCCATTGGGGTGTCCATCCCGATTTCCCGCTCCCCGGTCTTTTGCGATGTGTAGGACGATGCCGAATTCACAACGTTTGCGTTGGCCATCGTCACGTTCGTCATAGTGCGAGACGCCATCCAATGTGCCATCGAACCATTTTTCATTGAGGTCATCAAAATGGTCGCGAACTTTCTCAATCCACTGGAAGAGTTCGCTGCTTTTAGAGTCGGCGCAAGTTCGAACTTCCAGTGCTCGCAGGCCGCGACCAAATCCACTCGTGAAGGCTGCGCTCTCAAGTTGCATCTCGGGTGAAAGCGATTTCCGACCGGGGCTGATCCGCCCATAAACCCGAACGAACCATTGCAGGCCCGGAGTCATCGGGCGTTGAACAACATGGCGATAAAAGAGATTGCGGACTCGCACCACTTGGCAGAACAGCGACAAGAACAACTCATCCAATTGCCTGCGAGGCTTTCGATAACACTCTTCGGCGTAATCAAACCCTGCTTTCAGAAACTGCATGTCTGAAGTCAGTTCGCCATCCGGTCCCAATGGGAAGAAACCATTGATCGGATCCGTCGCCAAAAAGCTTTTGAGCCTCTTGCCCGTCGACGCCTTATGACCGGATGCATCATTCGGCGGAGTCAATCGGCGATAGCACGAAACAAACTCGGCATAGACGGCCTTGCTGGCAAAAGCTCCGTTCTTCAAATCAAAGAGAGCATTCGCAAGCACTCCGCGATCTGCAACGCCGAGTCCTTCCAACAGTTCGTCATCTCGATCGGCAATGAAGTCGGCCAGACTCGTGACTTCCTTCGACTTTGTGCTGGGGATTGGCTTCCTCAATCGCGCCTTGCGCTGAGCTAAGAACGCCGCCAACACATACCGAGCGATCGCCGCCCGAAGCAGCCAACCGCCGAGATCTTTACCTTCATTGAGCTCGGCCCCTGGACTCTTAAAGGCGTCCGCAGCGAGTGTTGTTTCTCGCAGGCTCAACATGGTTGAGACCCACAGCAGTGGGAACTCTAGCCCCGCTCCAAGGTGCAGATGTGACTCCGCGAAGCCGTACCGATACAGCGACTCTTCCAATTGCGGAGACAGCGTTTCGACGCGCACGGGGATGTTGTCGTTCTCAGCCAATGCCGCGAGCAGCAGATCTGATGGCAAGGCAAACGTCATCCAGCGCCAAGCATCGCGCGAGCGGATCTTGTCGAAGGCATCAGCATCAAGTCCCTGACTCAATTGATCGAACAACAAGCACGGAGCAGCCACAGCACCCTGACTGCGAATATGCCGCTTCGCCAATTCCCTCACGACGCGATGCAAAGGCTGCGTTTGAGACTCACGCGGATCGAGACCATCAGTCTTCGCGAACCAGACTTGGTCGCGCATCGCAATCAACTCATCTACCGAAACATTGGGAGCATGAGCCACCAACGACCGTTCCGTCTCGCGCCACAACCGCACGGTCGGCTCATCCAATTCGCCGTTCGTTGAGTTCGTCAGCCACGGACTCAATTCAATGACAGCAAGCTTCAAGGCCGCCGCCGAAGCAATCGGAGCAGCCGCCATCTCAGACGCGAGATGGTCAATCGGAATGCCCGCCATACGAATCTGAGTCATGAGCCCGCCCATTTCCTCTTGGAGTGCGGTGATTCATCACCGTTGCAAGCGGTGCTCCGCTCTTTCACTGCGAGCTTGCTTCCGCGAAGCAACTGAAAGTGTAATAAAAGAAACACACCTAAGAACGACGAATAACATCCCACAATCAAAATTCGGGAACACGCTCGCTCCGCGAGCAACTGAAGCAGAGAACCCAATCGCGACCCGCTGTCCGATGGCTTCCGCCTCGATTCTGTGCCGGCATTACTAGACCAAACAGTGCCCTCAAGGATTGGTTCCAGTCCCCGTGCCTTTAGGACGGCCCTCTTCATCCTGCGCTGTAGGACAAAGCACACCGCCTCGCTCGAAAGGATTCATCGTTTGACGGCGATGGCCCGACTCAGCGTGCTTTGCGACCTCGAGCGCATTCATCGCTTTCGTCAGTAACTCGTTAAGTAGGCCATGATTCGATTTGGTTGCGCGACCTTCGAGTGCCCAATAGTGATTCAAGAGATGTCCAGTCAGTCGCTCAATTTCATTAATTGTGAGCAGTACCGGAGTGTCTCGGACGATTTGAAATTCATTAATCCATCCAGAGCGTTGAGCAGTCATTTCGCGGCCGGAGCCGGGAACGAACCCCGCATTCCTTGGTCCGCAGAGTTCCACAAATGCTCTCAATGCCTCTGTCGCTTCCGCCAGTGCTTGCTCGCCGTCGGTTGGTGAGTCGATGAGTTGAACCAGCTTCACGATCTCTGATTCGTGGCGTTGAGCCGGCTCATTGAAAGCCTGTGTGGTATGAGACTGCGGAACGATCTTCCGATAGTTCGTCACCCACGCGGCACGCTGCTTACGAATTCGGCGACTTCGCCCGTCTGCCGCCCAGAACTTGTACAAGGCTGTATTCGGCCAAACGGCCAACCTCTCTTCGTCTGTGATTGCTGAGCGTTCCCCGTTCGACCTCGCCTCACGCTTCTGTTCGACGACGCCGTTGAAGAATTGCTGCACGACCTCCCGCGATACCTTTGACTCTGGTACCAACAGTAAGGGCAATCGCTCCAGCCAATTCCGAACTCGCGGGTAGAGAAATCGAACTGTGGCCTTCACTCCCAAATCGTTCCGAGCAACATCGGTCACTTGAGTGGCAAGTCTCTCAACGCGCATTCCCAGCTTTAGCCAGTCACCGGGAAGGTCTCGCTCCGCTTCATTTCTAGTCAAATCAAATCCTTGACCGTCGTAGATGGCGACTGTGGTGACGACCCACCAATAGGCCAGTCTTGTGATTCTCGTCGTCGCTGAGTCGCTTGAAACGTCTCGAACCTCATCGACACGACAAATCGCATCCTTCCAGATTTCAAGGAAGTGGTTCCAATCCATGAAGGTAGCGAAGTCCGGCTTGGGCCACTCGATGACAATACGACTGCTCGTACTATTCGAGTCGAGTGGGTTGAAGTCATGGATTGTCGCTGCGAGCTGCGCGATCTCGGCCTTGTTCACGCAAGACGGCTCTTCATAATCGCGCTGCATCAAGTGAATGAGATCATGCGTCAGAAAGAACATTGCTCGTGCTGAGCTATCCAATTCGAACTCGCCATCAGGTGCCGGTAGGTTCGGCTGCACGCGCCAGCGGCCATCGAAACTCGTAACGCAACTCACTTGAGGAATGAATGCGCTATCAGTCGCGGTAATGTCAGCGACACCGCCCTCCCAAGACACCTTTGTCTGCTTCGGCGAAATGCGCCAGCTCGGCTTCGGGCTCACGCGAGATTCGAATGAACGAAGAACAAATTGCTGGGCTTTGTCCGAGAGGTTGTTGTCCGAAAGGACGCCGTCTTCGAGCAACGAGTAGGCGACCTTGAAAACCTCATGCTGAAAGGCGCGGCCCTGCACTTGAATCGAATTTCTCAGTCGCAAGAGCTTGAACCACAAGTCCGCGACAACTCGGACGGGAACCTGGTAGTCCGAAAGTACTCCATAGACGAGTTCTCTCTGCTCTGACTCTTCCGCACTGCCATGAGAGAACGGCGAGCGTGTCAGGAAATCAAGCAGCGTGATGCTGCTTTCGGTCTCCACTTTGGACTGGTTATTGGCCTCAGTGACCTTGGCACGCTGAATTCCCTTGAACGGAATCTTGATGGTAATCGCCGCGAGAGTGTCCTTGATTGACGACTCTGTTGGATCCGGGCGATACCGCAGCACCTCGACTGACGACATCGGCTTCAATGCGATCCGTTGATTCGGCGGCACCAGCTTGCGCATGGCCTCAAACGCGAGGTGCCGTTGCTCGATGAAGAATTTCGATGTCTTTAGATCCTGGCAAAGGTGATACCCGCGACCCTTGCCAGCCTTCCAACTATGTCGATCTGAGCAATCTCACTGGCGTTCTTAAAGTCACCCAACACGATCGTGATGAGTCGCGGAGAGTCGACCATTCGTACCAGCCTGAGAATCTACAAACAGCGTTCTGGACTGAGATCGCAGTCATCGATCGAGACAACAAAAATGGGTTTCTCGCGAAGGGCGTCTCCATGCAGCCATTCGGGAGCAGAGGCGATCGTGTCGATCACTTTGCGAAACTCGGCGGCAAGATTCAGGCGGATTTTTTCCGCTCGATTCACCTCGCGGCTCAGCATGTCGGGATCGACATGAGCTCCGCGCCCTTGAGTGTTTCCATCCCACGCTAACGTCACATCTGCCATGAGCTTTGTCAGCAGATGGAACGGGTCGATTCCAGAATCCCGTCGCTCCAACAAACCGCGCATTTGATTGTCATCGGACTTACGTTTCGACACGCGCCGAAGCGCGTCTTCTAAGCGGGCCAAGATCGCGGCCAAGAGATTTATTTCCCCCGGTAAGAGTTCGAGTTCCAGCGGATCAAGCCATACAACGCGTCCCTGAAGTTCTTCAATGTCACTCTTGATGTCCCTGTAAAATTCAAGGCCCTTGAGTTCGCCGCCAGGAGCGAAAGGCTTCTTAGCGTCCTCAGCGCATTTCACTTTGTCGTCTGAGTCGAGTTGCTTCTTGCACTCGTCGCTAAGCTTCTTTCTGAGTTCTGCTTCGATCTGCTTCTTGAGTTCTCCTTCCCGCATCTTCTGCGAGTCTTCCTTCTCGCTCGTCTCAAAAGCGGTGATCTCGGCGTTCCAATCGCGTCGCGTTGCAATCGCTCGCGCGACCGACTTCAAGAGCGTCGACTTGCCCATGCCACGACCGCCGTCGATCCACAGCACTCGTTTCAGCGCCGACTTACTCCGCTCATAGAAGGCCGTCACGGAATCGTCGTCGCGGCGAGCCCAAACTTGCCCCAGAGATCGCACGATCTGTTTGAAAGCCACCCGCTGACTGTTGCTCAGGGCTTCCCACGACAACGAATTCGGCTCGGGACGCAGATAGGACTTGCTGGCGTCATTCGACTCTGTCGCGCGGGTTTCTCGATATGTCTCACTCATTCAAACAGGCCCTCGTCTATTGTTCTGTAAAGCAGGATCGTCACTGGTTCCGAGTCGCTTGTCGGTCGCGGTTCGTTCGGCAGTCTGCTGCTGCGGAACGCATGGCTGAGTCGAAGTCCGAACCTAACCAGATCAATAGCAGCACGGGGATTCCGCTGAAGACGAACAACCCAGCTAAGGGGATCCCGCACCACCCAGACCAGTTCTTCCAGACGAAAATGCCGCTTACGAAGATGATTGCGACCGCCATGTTCCAGCAGGTGCTGCGGATGTACCAAAAGTAGATCGCCAGCTCGCCACATGCGTCAGCACTGAGGTCACGAGACCAAAGCGACGCAACTCCGACCTTTGAGGATGCGTCCCAAATGTGGCATCGCCAGAAGCGATGAATGCCGTGGCAAACCAATCCAATGACGTAGCTTGCGAGAGCCGCGATCAACAGCAATGCGGCCCCCTGGGACGCCTCGCCATTGATCTGATCCAGTTTCAAAGTGTGTCGATCCACAACTCCCATAAACCACAACGCCCCACAAACGGTGGCTCCGGGGGCAAAGAAGGCGAGGTCGAACAAGCGGAAGAAATGCAATGAGCTTTCTGATGACTGAGCCATCTGGGCCTCTCGACGGGATTCCATCAAGCCGCTTCTCCATGGCAGCGACTTGAGACCTTCGCTTTCACTTCTGCTTCGTGCTTCGTAGTCGACATCGGGTAGTTCCGATGCCTTAGTCTCAGCCAGAAGTTCTAGCAGGTAGTGTTCTTCGAACTACTTCTAAAGTGCGGTGAATCCCTGAGGAATCGCTTCGCGAGGTTGGGTTATTCCGGTTACCCGAACAGGCAGATTCGTTTTGTCGACGATTCATCCACTTCAGTTCGACGTCTAGAAATGGCAAAGCATCGCAGCCTGCCGCGACCGTTTCTCAGTGGAGCGACTTGTTCTTGTGACCGCCCTGTGACCGTTGTCGGTAACCCAATAGACCGGTGAGTTCCATGACTCCTGCGACTCAAACCAGCGACGCTCAGACGTCTGTTGCCATTGATGCCGATCTGGCTCAATGGATGCGAGAAGGCTCGCCTGAAGAGACTCGTGAAGTCATCGTTGAACTGGCGCATGAACTTCGGAAGGTCGTTGTTGAGCCGAATGTTTCAGGTTCGGGCCGGCAGTCTTTCTCGATTAAGGGCGTTGTGGGTGATGTCGTGACCGAGTCGCTCCAGGAACTTGTCGACTGGCTTAAAAATGATCTGGCCTTGGAAGTTGTCCCGCTTCGCGCAGCCCGTGCTTGCGCCGTGAGAACCACTCCGGCGGCCTTGCGCGAGATGCTGAAGTCGCCTCTGATTCTCGCCATCAAGCCCAATCGCCGTCTCCGTTGAGGTGATCTGAATCGGTTCATGCCTCACGCCTTCAAACCTAATGAGCCGTCTGCCGTCCAACCTCGTCACGTTGATTGCCGGTCAGTGGCATTGAGAGGCGTATGATTTTGGTCGCACTCTCTGCCGGGATGCTCAGCGTTCTGTGCTCCTCGCTGGTGGAACAATTCTTACCGCTGACGAACGGGCGACTCAGAGGGGAAAACCGACGCAAGCTGTATTGAAGACGATGGCAGGTACGAAACGACTTTGCTTTCCGAATGGTTGTTAGCCAGCGGGCTGGGGTGTAACGGACAACCAGAGCAGCACGATGTTGGTCGCGTTGAAGAGGACATGCAGCACGACGACGCTTAGGTAGCTGCGAGTCTTCTCGAAGACCGTACCCAGCACGAGTGCGAGCGGAAGCAGCGGCACGGCGTCCGGCCAGCCATGCAACATCGCGAAGATGATCGAGGACACCACAATCGCGATGCCGCGCGGCAAGCGATGCCGCAAAGCGGATTGCAAGACGACTCGATACTGCAACTCTTCGACCGCCGGTGCGATCGCGACGGCGGCCAGAAAGATCCACAGCAGCACTGACGGGCTGGGTTCGCGAGCCAGCAACTTCAACAACGGATGCTGGCTTTCGGGATTTCGAAACGGAGCCATCAAGTACCAAACGAGAGTGACCGGTCCGATCGCAAACAAGTAGCCCTGTAATCCGGCCCACACTTGCTGCCACGGCTTCCGACGTCGCAATCCAAGTTTGACGACCGACGACCTCGCCCCGAGCAAAAGTGGCACGCCGATAAATGCTCCCAACATCGCCCGCGACACGCAGGTCATTTGGACGTTTCCAACGGTTAGCTTTCGAGGAGCATCAGGCGAAGCTGGACTCGGCGAATCCGACGAGACTTCAGGCGTTGGTACTGGAGCAGGAGCGGGTCGGGCCTCTAACGACACCAAGGCAACTGACAGCAAACTGGTCGCCGTCCAAAAGACGGTCAGCATCAGAGATATCATGTGCGGTTGAGGAGGTGCTTTCGCAGGCCATCTCGAAGGACCTCGCCTGCGAGCAACCTGCCACAGCAGGCCGCCCCAAGTGAGCATGCTGCCCAGCAAGAGCATCCCACCGATCACGGCCACGACAGGCTTTATGCCAGCCATGAATACGCCTTCAGAAAAGACAAACTTTGGGAAGACAGTGAGAAGAAGACTTGTGCCACGTTGGCGTGCTCGGCTTCTCGGTCGCGGAGCGACTGAGCTACTTAGACGAGTCGCTCCGCGACTCGGTTTTGCTCTGGAACTTATCCTCGTGCCAAGCGACGTTCGCCTGACTTCGCACTCGCACTCTACGAGCACCGAACCGATTGTGGCGAACGTCGCCGTCGTGCCGATTGTGCGAGCCTTACTTACTCGGACGCTGCCAAGTTCTCGACTCTCCGTCGGCCCCGAGTTCTACAGTGACAGCAGCGTAGTAGCGGTGCTCCGCTGAGCCCGCCAAACTTCCGCTGCAGGCCGGTCAGTGAGTCAGTCCGAATTCAGGAAGTTATGAATATGGCCCAGAAGCCCAAGCGGCTGATGTCGCTCGATGCGTTTCGCGGTTTTGTGATGTTGGCCATGGCCTCGAGTGGCTTTGCCTTCAAAAAAGTCGCCGGCACCGTGCGCGACAAATATGTTGGGACATCTTGGGAAAACGGTTGGCGGTTCTTGTGGGACACGCTGGCCTACCAGTTCGACCACGTTGCTTGGACCGGCTGCGCGGCATGGGACTTAATCCAACCGTGCTTCATGTTCATGGTGGGAGTCGCTCTGCCCTTTTCGATTTCGCGCCGCGTCGATGAAGGCGAGAACCCGCTGCGTCGACTCGCTCACGCGGCCTATCGCTCGGCAGTGCTGGTTTCACTTGGAGTGTTGCTGTCATCGTCGTTGGAAGAAGGCATCAACTTCACCTTCGCTAACGTGCTCGCTCAGATTGGTCTCGGATACGTCTTCGTGTTCCTGCTGGCCGATCGAAACCTGAAGGTGCTCGTACTGGCCGCGACGATCGTGCTCGGAGGCTATGGCGCGTGGTTCGTCTATCAGCCCCTTGATCCCGCCGAGATCGCAGCGACTCAGCACTACATCAATTCGGAACTCAAGCTACCGCCCGCAGAGTATTCGCAGTTCCAAGGCCATGAAGCTCATTGGAACAAGCACACGAATGCCGCTGCATCATTCGATCGAGAGTGGTTAAGCAAGCTGCCTCGCAAAGAGCAGCCTTGGTTTGGTCGAACCTTCTGGGTCAATAAGGGTGGCTATCAAACTCTGAACTTCGTCCCCTCGATGGCCACGATGATTTTCGGCTTGATGGCAGGCCGAGTGCTCCGCAGCGAACGCGACGACAAGCAACGACTGAAGTGGCTCTTCGGAGCCGGCCTTTTCTGCTTCGTGCTGTCGCTGGGTGCGGATCGCAACCTCTGGCCGATCCAATGGCTGTCCCCGGAATGGCAACAGAAAATCTGGGAGCATTCCTGGTCGCTGTGTCCGGCGGTCAAACGGATCTGGACGCCGACATGGGCAGTCTTCAGTGCCGGCTGGGCGTTCTGGGCATTGGCCGCGTTCTATTGGTTCGTGGATGTGAAAGGCCATCAGAAGATCGTGATGCCGCTAGCAGTGGTTGGCATTAACTCGATCGCCATGTACTGCCTCTACCAACTGTTCCGAGGTTGGATTGGCGGAGCGATCCGAGTCAGCTTCAACACCATCGACCGACTTGCCAGTTGGGAGAACGGCCTAGGCAGTTGGATTGATCCTGCTCGCTGGGACTACGCCCCCATCTGCGACAATGTGCTGCGACTCGCGGTCTTGTGGGGCGTCTGCTTCTGGATGTATCGCAAGCGACTCTTCGTCCGGATCTGAGACCATCGCGCGACGCCGCGTGCTCGTGACATAGCGTCGCACATCACGCAGTTGAGAGAGTTGAGTTTGCCGTCTCCTGTGAGTTCATCATGACTGCGGCACTCAACGAGAATGCCGTCCCCGTCTTCCATCAACGATCGACCTATGACCGCGCCAGACCTCGGTGAACTTGCTGCTTACGACTATCACCTGCCTGAAGATCGCATCGCCAAGCAACCGACTGAGCGACGCGACCAAGCTCGCCTGCTGGTCCTGGATCGAGCCACCCAAACGATCCGCCATCATCACGTCGCGGACTTGCCGAACTTGCTGCGATCCAACGATCGCATCGTGCTCAACGACACCAAAGTTTTGCCCGCACGCGTGCTAGGAAAACGAGTCACGACCGGAGGCAAGTGGGAGGGTCTGTATCTGGAAAGCGGCGCGGACGGTGAGTGGCATTTGATGAGCCAGACTCGCGGGCACTTACGGCCCGACGAGCTCGTCAGCATCGAGTCCATTCATCATCCAGAACTTGCCCCGCTGCATCTCCGCATGTGCGAACGGCTTCCCGAAGGACTGTGGTCGGCTCGTTCCGAGAATAATGAACCCGCCGAATCGTTGTTGCTGAAGTATGGCACGTTGCCTTTGCCGCCTTACATGCATCGCAAGGTCGCGGAGCAATCGGATTGGGATCGCTATCAAACGACGTATGCCGAACGAGCCGGTTCTGTAGCGGCGCCTACAGCCGGGCTGCACTTCACGCCGGATCTCCTGAGTCGTCTCGCTAGCGCTGGAGTGCAGACATCGAGAGTCACTCTGCATGTTGGCATCGGCACCTTTCGGCCCATTAGTGCGGATCGTCTGGATCAGCACGTGATGCATTCGGAGTGGTGTGAGATTTCTGACACTACGGTAGCCAATATAAAAGCCACACGCGAATCCGGTGGCCGCATCGTTGCGGTCGGAACAACGTCGGTCAGAACGCTCGAATCAGCCAGCCACAGTGGGACGCTGCAAGCCTGGGACGGAACGACGAATCTCTTCATCAAGCCGCCGTATCAGTTTCGATCGGTCGACTGCTTGCTAACCAACTTCCATTTGCCGAAGTCGACGCTTCTGGTTTTGGTCAGCACGTTCGCGGGCTACGACTTCGTGAAGCGGGCTTATCAAGTCGCGATTGACGAGGGCTATCGCTTCTACAGCTACGGCGACGCGATGTTGATTCTGTAGTTCGTGCCGCAGCCGATTCGAGCTGGCCTCGTGCAGTTAAAGCGACACACCGCAGAGTCTTCGCAAGCTGACTTCTTTTCGCGATCGCTGAGTTGCCTGCGTTCGGCAAGTTGGAAGGCAGAGTTTCCACTCCTCTGCAAAAACGCGCCCGAGTCACAGAACCGCGCGGTGTAGAGTTAGGTCGTTAGTGCGACAGCGAACGAACGCGACGAACTCTTAAGGAACCTTAGCCCCAGGCAATCGGAACCCTGAGTCGACAGGAATGTGAGTTGGCCAACTTCACTTCGCGGTTCGCAATTCAGCGATGCGTTGCTCACGACTACTTCTCGTCCTAACGGAGAACTCTATGAAGAAAACTGGTTTTGCGTTGATGGCTGCGGCTGCGTTTTGTGCGTCCGCGACGGTTTCGTCGGCAAGTGATTGTGCGGCTCCAAAGGCGTCAGCGTGTTGCTGTGCACCGGCCAAGAAGTGCCTCGAACTCCCCAAGATCAAACTGCCCGAACTGAAGTGTCCGAAGATCTGCTTGCCAGAACTGAAACTTCCATGTCCGAAGCCGAAGTGCAACTCATGTGCTCCGACTTGTGCGGCTCCAGCTCCAAGCTGTGCAGCACCAGCGGCTCCTAGCTGTGCGGCGCCAGCAGCACCTGCAGCGGCGGCTCCTGCTCCTGCTCCTGCTCCTCAAGTTGCGCCAGCTCCTCCCAAAGAGGGACTGACGCCGTCTGCTGCTGACAAGAAGTAAGCCGCAGGTTGCAGCCTGTCATCTTCTGCTTGATCCCCGACATCAACCCACGAGCCCGATTGCGAGACGTCGCACTCGGGCTCGCGGCGTTTTGTCAGCCTGCGCCGCAACTTCGAAATTGCGGGACGACGACAGAGAAGTTTTGTTTCAGAGTGAGTCCGGCATGTCTTCAGGGCATCGTGTGTACGATCGAGCTTCGAAGACTTCGCGTTCACAAACCCGCAACTCCCCATACTGGGGGTGGTACGAGCTTTGCCCCAAATGGACTTCGTGATGGCTGCGATTCAAACGGAGTTGAATGTGCTGCGAAATCGCTCGCTGGCGCGACATCTTGCTGCGTCACAGTTACTCGGTCGCACGGCCAAGATTGTCATTACGGTTTTGACGAGGGTAGGTCAATTATGGGAGAAAGATTCCTCGACGCGGTGATTCGAACATCGTGCTTTGCTCAGGGCCGAGCAACTTTCAGCTAACGACCAGATGTGTGGATCGCGCCGTTGCGGTGCAGTTGGTCCAGTCATGCCTCCTTCGCGTTCTTTGCATCTCAATCCGGCTATGGCACGCCGGTTCTCGCGCCTCGGGAATAAGGGGCATTCGGGTGTCGTTTCAGTTTTGCATGGAAGCCTCAAACGACGATTGCTCACGAGTGCCTTTTGGCGCCGAACCAACCGTAGTCAGCTCGATCGATGCACTGGCGGTATCAACGGCAGAACAACGATTAGTCCGGCAATCGTCGTAACCCTCAGGAGCCTACTTGATGATTCTCCTTCAAGAGCCCCCCCGAAAGACGAGCAGTCGCGGCATGTCCTTGGCCGTGCGACGACGCGAAGACGAGCCCCACGTGCAGCCCGACGAAGACGCTCGCATTGCGACTGCTCTGCGTCGTCGGCTTGTCGATGTGGGCAACGCTCAGATTCGCCAGTTGGGTGTCAGCGTCACTAACGGACGTGCGACTCTGACCGGCCGTTTGAACCGATTTTATTTGCTGCAACTCGCTCAATCAGCAGCGCTACAAACTCCGGGAGTCGACGAACTCCACTGCGACGTGCATATTGTGAAGTCCCCAGAGTTGGACCTCGCGGAAGAATAAGTCACTCGCAAGCAACTCACAGAACCAGCATCACAGCAACGCGGCCACATTTTCGGGCGGTCTTCCTAAGACCGCCGTGGAACCGCGAATCACAATCGGTCGCTCAATGAGGATCGGATTGTCGACCAGCACTTGCAGTGCTTCCTCCCGACTCAACAATCGCTCGCCCAAGCCAAGTTCTTTATAGACAGCCTCGCCCTTCCGCATAACTTCCTGCGGAGAGAGTTTGAGCTTCTTCAGCACAGCATCTAACTCTGTGACTGTCGGCGGCGTCTTGAGGTACTCGACGACCTCCGGCTCGATACCCGCATCCCGAATGAGCTTCAATGTATCACGGCTCTTGCCACAGCGCGGGTTGTGATAAATGACAATCGAAGACACAGACACAATGCTCGATCCTCTGCGATGAACCTGTTTGGAAGACGACAGACAACAACCACACCAACCGGCTAGATGATTTGCTGGATCGGATCGACTGGTTTTACGCCGACGAGCTTTTGATCCAACCCGCCGTAGAAGTACGAGAGAGCGTTGGGGTTGAGGCCCAACTGATTCAGCACCGTCGCGTGTAAGTGCTTGACGTGGAACCGATCTTCCACAGCCGCGCTGCCAAGTTCGTCGGTTCTGCCCACGCTCGTTCCACCCTTGATGCCACCACCCGCCATCCACATGGTGAAACCATAAGCG
>OMIV01000055.1 GCA_900299185.1 Planctomycetaceae bacterium | reverse complement strand
TTTCCGAGCATAAACGTCTGAGCCGACAAGAAGTGGCGACGGTTCATGAAACAACTCCTCGATGATTGACGCTGCTCTTCAGACATTTGTCGTAAGGTACTTAACGCGGCCTAGATGAGTGGAAGATTCAATCCACATACAAGAAGCCGTTCGAGATCAACAACGCTTGGCATAGGCTAGCTAACGCTCTTTTCTCGGCAGTGCTTTTGACCTTCGCATCTGGCGATTCTTGGAACTGCTCGATTTGCTGACTCACAAACTGTTGAGCCGCCGCGACCTGCGTTTGATCTGGACGATGGCCGTTCGCAAGTCGCCAAGCCCATTCAATTTGCCGACTGCGGTCGTGGCCAATGTCGCGAATGATTCGATCCGCAACGACATCTGATTGTTGAATGATGAAGTCGTTATTGAGCAGCAACAGCGATTGCAACGCACCGGTCGAGGGAGTTCTCAAAGTGCAATTAGGAGCGAGCATCGCAGCGTCGAACGTCTCCAACATCGCCAACGGCATCGACCGTCTCACGGTGATGTAGAGGCTGCGTCGAAACTCCTCGCCATTAAGCGGTACCCTCTTCCCAGTTGGTCGCCCAGCAGTATCGCGTGTGTCGACACCGACGATGATCTGCCCGGTCTCATCGGGAGTGATTGGAATTGGCTCGCCGAAGAACTTTCGAGTGATTTGACCGCTGACGGTCAGCACTGCATCCCGCACGATCTCCGACTCAAGCCTGCGAACCGACATGCGTCCCAACCAGCGATTATCGGGATCGACTGCCTCTAAGTCCGGTCGGCGTCGCGACGATTGCCGGTACGCCGTCGAGTTCATCAACACTCGATGCAAACGCTTCAGACTCCATTGAGCGCCGTCTCCGAGCGTTCCCGCATTTTCAGAATGATCGGCGCCGCTTGCTGTAGGAGTTCCAACAAACTCCGCCGCCAGCCAATCGAGCAATTCGGGGTGCGATGGTGTCTCTCCGAGCCGTCCAAAGTCACCTGGTGAGCCGACCAGACCGCGTCCGAAATGATGCAACCAAACTCGGTTCACAAAGACACGAGCCACCAGTGGATGTTGCCCACTCGTCAGCCAGCGAGCGTAGGCTAATCGTCGTCCTGAGGTCGGGACGCGAGCATCATCAATCGCAATCGCCGGAGTTCCTGGCGACGTCAACACGGCCAACTCACCCGGAGCCACTTCCTGCTTGGGCTGATTGAAGTCACCTCGAAAGAAGAGCTGCGTTGTCGGCCACTTGTCTTGCAACGGCTCGTGCAAGCAATGTGCGAAGTCTTCCACAGGACGCCGCTTGCGTTGCTCGTCAATGAGTTTGGCGTACTCATCAGTAATGGCCTTGTACTCATCCTTCGCATTGCGTTCGAGCAGTGTACCAACGGGAATCGCAGCTTTGGGATAGTCCGTCAGCAGCTTCTTTTGTTCGAGAGTTCGCTTCGCTACCAGCGTCTTGGCGGCATCTCGAATACGTTGCTTCAGCTCGTCATCAAGCTTCGCGATTGAGTCTTCACGCAGCTTGTCTGAGAGAGCTTCGTACTTCTCGAGTCGCTCCTTTTCGAGCCGTTTGATGTCCGCGTCACACTGTTTGGCCAACGAGATTTGCTCGGGAGTCCACAACGAAACGAGCCGCTGTTGCGGAGTCTTCCAGTCCTTCCAATTGAGTGCCGGCTCAAAGACAGCTCTCAGTCGGAAGTAATCCACCTGCGAGATGGGGTCATAGCGATGTGAATGACATTGAGCGCATCCGACGGTCAGTCCCAGCAGAGACGTGCTCACGATCTTGATCGTTTCAGCGACGCATTCATTTCGAGCCACATCTTGAGTGACTGCCGCGTCCCCGGTGCCATCTGGCGCCATCCGCAAGAATCCCGTGGCGACCAGTTTATCAGCATCATCGGCAGTCAAACCTCGCAACGGCGGAGTCAGTAATTCGTCACCAGCCAATTGCTCGCGAATCAATTCGTCCCACGGTCGATCAGCGTTGAATGCTCGCACCAACCAGTCGCGGTACTTGAAGGCCCACTTTCGCTCCAGATCCTTTTCGCCATAGCCGTCACTGTCGGCATACCCAACGACATCCAACCAATGACGAGCCCACCGCTCACCGTAATGAGGCGAGGCCAACAGCCGATCGATCAATCGCTCGCACGCATCCGGCTGCTCGTCATACACAAAGTCATCGACTTCATCGGGAGTCGGTGGTAGCCCGAGCAAATCAAAAGTTGCTCGGCGAATGAAGGTGACTCGATCGGCATCATCACCATAGGTCTGCCCTGCCCCTTCGAGCCTCGCCAACAAGAACACGTCGATCGGCGAACGAACTCGCTCAGACTTCTTCACTGAGGGCAAAGTCGGTCGACGAACAGGTTGAAAGGACCAAAACGCTCGCTCGTCATCGGTGATGCCGTCGTCCGACAACGACTCTGGCTCAGGCCGTGCAGTTTTTGCTCCACCGTTAATCCACTGAGCGATCGCTTGCTTCTCTTTCTCGCTCAGCTTCTTTTCACCCGGTGGCATCTCGCCTGAAGAGATGCGTTTCCAAAGCAAGCTGTCGCGATGCTGACCAGCAACAATCGCGGCGCCCGACTCACCGCCCTTCATCAGGAACCGAGCAAGCCGCACGTCGAGTTGGCCTTCGACCTTTGGCTCTTCGCCATGACAATGAAAGCAGTGCGTCTTGAGGATGGGACGCACATGACTTTCGAAGGTGATGACATCGGCTGCGTTGGCACCGCAGGCACTTATGATGACACCACAGAGAGCTAGCCAACGCCCCATCGCGAACCTCATTTCAGCGAGTTCAGATTCAACGCCATGTCGGCAGGTGTAGGCGAGGTTTAGAAACCGAAGCAAGCGCCACACGCTGACGACGATCGAGCGGCTTGCTGATTCGCTCGGTGTCGAGTCCACTTCGAAGGCGGCGGCAGTGAATCTTCCAGCCGCGACCATTCATCTTCAGACTTCATGGAGCGTTTCGGCGGATGCAGCCTTCTTCCTCTCGATTACTGGGACCGTGCTTCGGAGCGGCGTTGTTGCTCAGCGCGATCCTTGTGTTTGCTGCTCAGCCGATGATCGGCAAGTTGGTGCTGCCACTGTTTGGTGGGTCTCCCAGCGTGTGGAATACCTGCATGGTCTTCTTTCAGGCCATGCTGCTCGCGGGTTATGGCTATGCCCATCTCACCAGCCGTTGGCTGTCGCCGCGAACTCAGCGTTGGGTGCATGTCGGTCTGCTCGCATTGTGCGGGATCCTGTTACCGATGAGCGTGCCTGCCAACTGGCAGCCTCCCACCGATGTAGCGGCACCGATGTCGTTGCTGTTGTTACTCGCTCGCATTGGAGGGCTACCGTTCTTCGCAGTGACGACAACAGCGCCGCTCTTGCAACATTGGTTTGGACAATCGTCACATCGAGCAGCGCGCGAGCCGTACTTCCTCTATGCCATTAGCAACGCTGGGAGCATGCTCGCGCTGCTGGGTTATCCGTTGATTGTCGAACCCGTCTTAGGGCTCCACGCACAAGGTCACTCCTGGGCCATCGGCTACGGAGTGCTGGTTATGCTCATCGCAACTTGCGGTTGGCTCACAAGGATGCCCACGAGCCCTGCTCTCTCAAACGAACCTTCTTCCGCGACCGCACCAGTCACTCTTAAGCAACGCGCGTTGTGGGTGCTGCTCTCATTGATTCCCTCCAGTTGGTTGCTGAGCACCACCACTCGACTGACGACGGACTTCGCTCCCATCCCGCTGTTGTGGGTCTTGCCACTCGCGCTTTATCTCCTGACCTTCATCTTCGTGTTTGCCCAACGACAACTGGTGCCTCATGAACTCATCAGTCGAGCCATGCCGTTCGGTCTGGTGTTGTTGATCGGAGGTTTGGCCGGCGGCGAAGGTTGGTTTACCGGCGGCCTCATCAATGCAGCAGTCTTCTTCCTCGGAACATGGTTCTGTCATGGAGAACTCGCGCGGCGCCGACCGAGCACCGCACATCTCACCGAGTTCTATCTGTGGATGTCCGTAGGAGGAGTGCTGGGCGGCATGCTCAATAGTTTGCTTGCTCCGTTGGTATTTCCGGTGCTGCTCGAATTCCCTTTGGCGGTCGTGGCCGCAGGCTTGTGTGTGTCCCTGAGTCCTCATGCCGGCAACTGGCAGCGCGACATTTGGCATTGGGGCATGACCGCTACGACGGTGTTATTGCTCTTCGGTAGCACCCGCTTATTGCCGCAATACACCGACCCTGAGTTAGTTCCAGTCGCCTTGATCTCGGGCATCATCGCCTTGCTGATGGCGATCGTGATGAAGCCAAGCATCGTCGCACTCATCGCTGGAGTAGCGATCGTCTGGGCTCAGTTTCATGTGTGGCCCACGACATCGGTCTTACATCGTGCGCGCAGCTTCTTCGGCATTCATCGCATCGAGCAGGACATTGATGTGCCTGATCCGCGTTCGGGAAAGGTGTTGCCCAAGTACCGTCGCTTGCTGCACGGCACGACTCAACACGGCATTCAATCCATCGAGCCGCACCGTGCGTGCGAACCGCTGGCGTACTACCACCGCACCGGTCCGCTCGGCGACGTGCTGCGTTCCAATCACGATCAAGCCGAGCATGTAGGAGTGATCGGACTCGGGACCGGAGCGATGGTGTGTTACGCAACTCCGCAGCGTCGCTTCACGTTCTATGAAGTCGACCCGGTTGTCGTGCAGTTAGCGAAGACGCCCGAGTACTTCTCTTACCTAACGGCCTGCGGGCACGATCAATTCGAGATCATCCTGGGCGATGGACGACTGCAAATTGCCAAGGCCGCAGATCAACAGTTCGAGCTGTTGGTCCTCGATGCATTCAGCTCCGACGCCATTCCGTCGCATCTCGTAACACGCGAGGCCATGCAGCTCTATGCCCGCAAGCTCAAGCCCGAAGGCGTGATCGCCTTCCATGTGTCGAATCGCTTTTTGGACTTGTCGCTCGTCCTTGCTGATCTCGCCGCCGACGCGGGCTGGTCAGCAGTTGTTCGGAACGACTCGCCGCGCACGGATCCCGAATTCGACCAATGGCTGGCAGCAGGCAAAGCCGACTCGACATGGGTCGCACTCGCGCCGCAGTCCAAGTCGCTCGACTACCTGCGAGCCACAAAACGTTGGCAGGAACTCAAGCCGCGTCACGCCAGTCGCCCTTGGACCGACGACTATTCGAACTTGCTCGGCATCTTGAAATGAGGTGCCGTTGCACCTTCGGGTCATCAAACGCCGTGTCGCAATTCTGACACAACTGCGTGACGTCGAGCCCCCAACTCACATCGCATTCGCCACAATCGCTCGTCTCTCGAAAAGGTGACTCGTGCGTTCAACCAACGACATCCAACGGCGTTCCGCGTGTGCTGGACTCGCTGAGGGACGTGTCTAACATCCCGCCCCTTTACATCGTCCTTAGGCGTGCTTGTTTCTATGACGGATCGACTGGCTCATCTCAACGCGGCTCAACGTGACGCCGTGCTCACACTTCAAGGCCCACTACTGGTGTTGGCCGGAGCAGGCACAGGGAAGACGCGCGTAATCACCCATCGCATGGTGGAACTCATTCGCGGTGGCGTTTCGCCCGACCGCATTTTGTCGGTCACCTTCACCAACAAAGCCGCGAAGGAAATGCTCGAACGGACGCAGCATCTGCTCGGCAAGGGCCTCAAGAAGAAGCCCATGATTTCGACCTTTCACTCGTACTGCGTGAAGGTGCTGCGACAAGAGATTGAAGTGCTCGGCTATCCGAAGACCTTCACGATCTACGACCGAGGCGATCAAGAGTCCGCCGCTCGGCGAGCCCTCCGCGATGTCCGTGTCCCGGACTCATCGCTCAGTCCCGAAAACCTGCTGAGCATCATCAGTCGTTGGAAGATGGTGGGAGTGCGTCCCGACGAAGCCAAGCAGTATGTCGAGAACGATCTCGAATTCCTCGCGGCCGTGGGATATCGCAAGTACCAGTCCAACTTGCGGGCGTGTGGAGCCGTCGACTTCGACGATCTCTTGCTGCTCACCAATCAAGTCTTTGAGGAATCCCCCGCTGCGCTCGAGCGTCAGCAAGCACGTTTCGACTTTGTGCAGGTCGATGAGTACCAGGACACAAACGGAGCGCAGTTCGATCTCATTGAGGCTATCGTCAGACCTCACCACAACATCTGCGTGGTAGGCGACGATGACCAATCCATCTATGGCTGGCGCGGCGCTGAGGTCACTCACATCCTCAGCTTTCACCAACACTTCGAAGGTGCGAAGGTCGTGCGGTTGGAAGAAAACTACCGCTGCACGGACGCCATTCTGGAGCTCGCCAATCGGCTGGTGAAACACAACAAAGGTCGGCACGACAAGACACTGATCGCCCACAAGCCAGCCACCAGTCCCGTCCGATTTCGCGAGTACGAAGATGAAGTCGTCGAAGCTGAAAACGTGGTCTCGGAGATCAAGTTCCTCACCGAAAAGAAAGGTGTGTCCGCTCAAGACATCTGCATTCTCGTGCGAACGAACGAGCAACCTCGAGCCTTCGAAACCGAACTCCGTCGACAAGGCATCCGCTATGTAATGATGGGCACACAGTCGTTCTTCGATAAGCGCGAGATTCGCGATGTGCTGGCCTATCTTAAGGCCATCGAGAATCCGCGCGACGAGAACTCGCTGCTGCGAATCATCAACGTTCCCTCGCGAGGCATCGGCGATGCCACCGTCGAGAAGCTCCTAAAGCGAGCCGTCTTATCCGGTATGTCGCTACTCGAAGCCGTACAGCCTGCGGTCAACGACAAAGAAATCACGGTCAAAGTCGCGACGGCCATCAACTCCTTCTACTCGATGCTGCGTCGTTATCGAGAGCGCTTACAGCCAAATCCCGGTGACCTCGCAGTGCTGACCGAGCAACTGCTGACCGAGATCAACTACGAAGAAGAGATCGAGAAGCAGTACAAGGCCGAGGACATGCAGATCGCTCGCGGCGAAATCTTGGAGCAGTTCTTAGAGTCGCTGCGAACTTACGTCAGTCGAGCCGACGAACCATCGCTCGCCGAGTTCCTCGATGAGATCACACTCGATGACCGACCGGGCGACGACAAAGAAAAGATGTTGGAGCAGGAAGCCGTCAAACTCATGACGCTACACAGCGCGAAGGGCCTCGAATTTCCGCGCGTCTACATGGTCGGTCTAGAAGAAGGCATCTTGCCTCATAAGAGATCGGTCGAAGCCGAACTGGAAGGCAAAGCCAACGTCGATGAGGAACGCCGACTGTGTTACGTCGGCATCACGCGAGCTCGCGACCATCTCGCCATCACCCGCTGTGCCTCGCGCCGCAAATGGGGCAAGAAGAAGCTCTCCGTCCCCTCGCGCTTCATCCGCGAGATGCTCGGCATCCAAGGCGAACTGCCGAAGTAACCGCAGCCTGCAGAGCCATCCCCTACAAGCCCGAAGCGCCAGCGATTGCGTCCGCTCCCCGCGCCACGAACGCGTCCTCGACACCGCCTCCATTAGCGTTCCTTTTCATTCGCGCGGCCCATTGCCCTTCCCTCCAAACGGCAAGCATCCCAACAACGCTCGCCCCATTCCCTCTCCGTCTTCTTCCCTCTGTTCCCTCCGTTCTCTCCTGTTCAAAGTCTTGATCCCAGCGGCCAGAACTCAAACCAAATTGAGAACACTGCTGACAGCTCATCATCACTGATCCAACCTTGTCGCACCGTCTCATGTTTTTCGCAGTCAGCCGCCTCCGAGTTTTCGCCACCACCAAGCTTGCCAGGCTCGGGATGCTGCCTAAGAACTCGCGGCTCGTTTAACCTCTCGCCACTGCCCCCAAACCAACCGCTTCGTTTTCAGAGAGTGACAGCTCGCCATGCAATTGGTCTTTCATTGTCCGCAGTGCAATCTGCTTAATATCGAACCCGTTGACGCGACTCATCGAGGCTTGAGCTGTTCGGCATGTGTTTGGAAGCGCGAGTTCCCGGCGGAACATCTCGACGGCGAAACTCCCCGCCGCTGCCTGGCCTGTGGCACCGAAGACCTCTGGCGACAGAAGGACTTTCCACAAGGACTGGGCCTCTTGATGGTCGTCACCGGAGCGTCGCTCAGCACCTATTTTTATTGGAACGTGCAGATCGAGTGGGCCATCGGAGTCTTACTGGTCTTCTTCGCGATCGACTTCGCCCTCTACGCCTTCATGCCCGACGTCTTGGTTTGCTACCGCTGTAAGACTCGTCACCGCAAAGCCACCATCGACGACCAGCACCCCTACTTCGACCTGGAAGTCAACGAGCGCTACCGCCAAGAAGCCATCCGCCTCGCCGCCGCCGAGAAATCCGCGCCGCAGTGATGTCGATGCAAGCTAACTCAAGTGGCAGAGTGCCAATTCCATGATCGACGAAACCCAGAGATTCCGGGCACGTCGAAACCGCGCTACACAAAGAACTCCGTGCCCTCTGTGCCTCAGTGTTTCAAGAGCCTAGCGATGGGACTCAGTTCGAGGACGCGCAAGTTCTAGGTTTCTCGTGAGTAGCTGCGTCCGATTTTCACTCGTAACTGCTCAACGCAGTATCGCCCAAAATTACCGTCTCTTAACTACGAATGTCGTAACAGATGAGTTCGCCAGGAGTGCGTATCAAGAGGCGACCATCGGTGATTACGGGCATGTTCCAATCCAGTAAACCTTTTTGACTGCGGGGGCCGGTGTTGCGGAGGTCGTGGACTTTTTCTATCCGGCCACGCTCCACATAGGACTGCGGATTGGCTTCGATCAAAGTCACGGTTTGATGGCTGCGCAAGTAGATCAAGCCTTCGGCAGAGGTCATCGACAGCCCCATCTTGAAGCCCGGTTGAGACCATTGCAGCTTGCCCGTCATCAGCTCGGTGCAGCGCAACGAGAAATTGGCTTTGCCAGGCTTGCCGCCCAGTTCGGAGGCCTCGGTGCGATCATCGACCCAAAAGCCATACACGTATCCATTCAAAATTAGCGGCGGCGTGATGGCTTCATGCACTTCATTGCGTGTCCATAAGACTTTGGGCTGCGGCTTATCGACGTTGAAATCGCACTCGACGAGTGAAAGCTGCCAGCCGTTGAGTTGGTCCAAGTAGAGGTTGGGACCAACCGGCCTAAGGCTGCCGCTGGCCCAGGCCGGAGCTTCGTTCGGCCCCGAACACTCCCAGTTCCAAAGCTGTTGACCGTCGGCACGTCTCAGAATCTTCCATTGACGATTGCCATGAATAACCACGCACTCCTGGTTACGAAACGTGAGTGGTAGGCCACTGTTCGTCACCAGTCCTGGCCCGCGTGTGCCTGGAGCGCAGTCTTCTTCGTACTTCCAAACCGCTTGGCCAGAAGTTGCTTCATACGCGAAGACCTGCATTTGGTTTGAGACCGAGGTCTTCTCCCAGGCAGGAATCGCCGGGTTACCGCCTTGCCAATAGAACATGAAGATCTTGTCACCGACTGGTTTCAACGAGCCATTGAAACCCTTCCATTCGAGGTTGCCAGCGTTCTTCAACGTACCGTCGAGATATGGTGACTCTTTGCGGAAGTCATGCTGCCAGACGATGCGTCCCGACTGACGTTCGAAGCAAATGCCATGACCAAAGGTGCCGACGTGATAGACGAACTGATCGGTGATCGTGGGCGTCGCACGGACTCCAAGTTCTCCCCAGCCCACATGCCACACTGGCGGCACGGCATACGAGTGCTTCCATTTTTCACGGCCCGTTTTGACGTCGAGACACTTCACGGTCTCGTGTTCGGAGTCGTCGTCTAACTGAGCGAAACACAAGTCATCTCCAGCAACCGACGGATGGTTCGAGCCCGTACCAATCGGAATGCGCCACAGCACGCTGGGGCCGCCGTTAGGCCATTGCTTAAGCAGTCCGGTTTCATCCGTCGTACAGTCCCCTTTCGGCCCCGCCCACTGCGGCCAATCAGACGCTGCGACAAGTCCCACACACGCGAACCAGGCCAAGGCAATGTTTCGAAGTTTCATGCGGACTCTTCCGAATGCGAGTGTTTGAGAATGAGACCAGTCGCGACAAGAACTTGGAGTGCTCCGGCTCGACCGAGCACCCGGACTCAGCGGTTAAGGTGCCGCATGAGCCTTTTGAAGTCAGCGCCAGAAGTTGCAGTCGCACGAGCGTTGAGGCGAGTGAAAAGAGTAAGTACCCAGCAATTGCGTTGAAGTGATTTGGATGACATTTCTTACGGGCTCGGATCACTTGAAAACCGGAGCGTTCAAATCGTACCCCTAAACGAGTTCTCGGCTTTGAAGCTTCGCCTCGCCAGTTTGCCCTGATCGTTAAGACTTCGCACGGATGCAGTACACCGACTTGCTACCCCGCATAATGATCTTGTTGCCGACAAAGAAGGGCGTACCAACCAATGCATCATCAAGCGCGTTAATTCGCACCGGCCGATAGCCGCGTCCCAGTTCGAGCACTGCGGTGTGACCTGTATCGTCAAAGAAGAACATATGCCGGCCCGCAGCCACCGGGCTGGCATAGGCGTACTTACCCGCGTTCAATCCTTCGATTTTCAGGCCTGAATCTGGCTTCTCACCAGCCAAACTAGACGCCTCACCGCGAGCCGGAATAAGCAACTCACCCGTCTTAGCGTCGAGCACATGCAAGCGGCACTTGGCCGCTTCCAGCGTGTAAAGTAAGCCGTCGCGATACAGCGGCGACGCCATGAACTCGCCACTGAGTCGAGCCTTCCAAAGTTCCTTTGGTCGCAAGCCAGGCTCGGCGATTGTCGGCAATTGCCAAGCTTTGGATTCGTTGTCGACGACATACAGCACACCATTCTCAAGAAGCGGAGTGGCATATGTGGAATCAAACAAGCCCGAGCACAACTGGAGCCCATCGCTAAGCCTCACGATGTCTCCGGCTGTAGTAACGATGACATCGACATCGCCAATACGAGCCAAGGTCGGCGTGCCATGAGTGGGAAAGGCATCGGGTGCCTTCCACAACGTGCGACCATCCTTGGCATCCAGCGCGAGCAAACAACCCCAATGCAGAATGATGCGTTCGCCGAAAAAGATTGGAGACGCACTGAAGTGCTCTTCGTCTTTTGCCGTCTCGATAATGCGAATCCACTGCTGCTGACCAGCTAAGTCATAACACGCACAGAGTCCCATCGCGTTGACGTAGAACACAGAGCGACCGTTGCTCGTTGGAGTGGGCGTAGACTGCTTGCTATCGCCGCCGCAACCACGCATCAGCGCCTTTGACAGATCAGCAGGCAGATCAGGACTGTCTTTGTTGAAGAGATCTTTCTGCCACAGCAAGCGACCAGTCTCGAGATCCAAACAGATGAGACTCCCCATCTCGGCTGTCACAAAGACCTTGTCTTCCACAACGATCGGCGACGAGTAGCCCCCCACTTCCACGGATGTCTTCCACAGCACATTGCGATCGGCTCGCCACTCCAAAGGTGGAGAGATATTGGGAAATCGACCTTGGCCGTCATGCCGCCACATCACATCAGCACGGAGCTGAGCCAGTGTGATGAGGCTCGCAGCCAGCATGCAGACGACCGCAACTGCTCGAAGCATGACGCACCTTTGAAATTGAACTTCGTTCGACGCTTCTCGAAGTACATCGCGTGGACACTCAAGGTCACCGAATGCTAAGAGCACTCGCCACACAGTTTCTCGAATTGCTCAGTGATCTACTTGCCGGGCAACTTCAGAGAGTTCGGAGCGTGGTTCTCTGGCACCGTCAGGTTGCTGAGAGTCTTCTTGAGTTGTCCCTCTTCCTCGGCGTTGGCGGGCAGTGCGACGTAGTGGAAGGCGGGCAGCAACTTGTCCCAGACGACGTTCAGCTCGGCTTGCATGTCCTTGGTGTCGGCAGTGATGGCGATCACGGCATCTTGATCAGGTAGGACCACACAGAATTGACCGAAGGCACCGTCGCCTCGAAAGGCTCCGTGACGGCAGCGCCAGAACTGGAAGCCGTAACCTTGATCCCAATCACGAGCTGGATCGCTGCCATTGGAAACTTGCTTCGAAGTTGCTTGTTCGACCCACGATGACGGGATGAGTTGTTGTCCGTTCCACTTGCCCTTCTGCAGATAAAGCTGGCCGAACTTGGCGATGTCTTCGGTGCAGACCATCAAGCCCCAGCCGCCGGTCGAGATGCCTTGTGGGCTGCTCATCCAAGTCGGGTCTTTGATGCCTAGAGGATCGAACAAACGCGGCTTGAGATAGTCCAGAATCGTCTGCCCCGTGACCTTCTGCACGATGGCCGACTGCATGTAAGTCGCGGGCGAGTTGTATTGAAAATGTGCCCCTGGCTTATGCGGCACTGGATGCATCAGGAACGTCTTCACCCACGATTCATCGGCCGTGAACTTGGGCTCGTTTTCATGTCCGGTAGACATCGTCAACAAGTCGCGGACACGCATTTGCTTGAGCTTGTCGGACGGTTTCTCAGGAGCATCTTCCGGGAAGAACTTAAGCACCGGGTCGTCAATGCTCAGCTTGCCTTCTGCCACGGCCAGTCCCACCGCCGTCGAGCAAAAACTCTTACTCAGTGAGTGCAGCACATGCGGCTTATTGGGAGCCTCGGGCTTCCACCATCCTTCAGCCACGACGTGCCCGTGCCTCACCAACATGAAGCTGTGCAAGGTGTCGATCTTCGGATTCGCGGTCTCGACGAACTCACGCACAGCCTTCGAGGACACGCCTTGCGCCTCAGGCGAACTGCGCGGCAGCGACTTCTCGTCAGCCAGCCCCAGCGACACAAACATCATCAAGACAAACAACGTGTGAAAGAGACGACGACTCATGTTGACTGGCTCTCCGCGAGGTAAGAAAAACGACACCAAGGCGTGGCGTGAAAAAGTAGAACACGACAAACGCGCGGCGAGTGTAGAGAGAGCCGGGTAAGTCGTCCTGCTTGCCAAGTTGAAGTCGCCACTTCGAGCAATGAGCTTTCGAGTCACCGCAACAGCGCATACCGTCTCCCTCGATCGCTCCTAACCATCGACTCCATCTCCAAGGAATCACCAACACGATGACGAATCGCCCTGCTCTCTGGATGAGTTGCCTCTGTGTGCTGAGTCTTGTGGCAAGCACTGCCACTGCCGCCGAACCGCTGACGCTCAAACTGTGGCCGGACGGAACTCCGACAGCGATGGTTCCCAAGTCCGAAGCCACCATCAAGCTGATCCAGTCGTATGGCGGAGTGAACGCCAATCGCATCTCTGACGTCAGTGATCCGACCATCACGATCTATCGCCCCGAGAAGCCCAATGGGACATCGGTCATCGTCGCACCCGGGGGCGGTTTCATGTTTCTGTCGTATGCACATGAAGGGACTCAAGTCTGCGAATGGCTGAACTCACTGGGGATCACTGCGGTTCTCCTCAAGTACCGCACGCCGACGCGAGACGAAAAAGAGATGTTCGAACTGCCGGTGCAAGACGCTCAACGAGCCCTCGGACTGGTGCGACAGCATGTCACCGAATGGCAACTCGATCCGAAGCGAGTCGGCTTGTTGGGGTTCTCAGCCGGAGCGAATCTCGCTGGGCACGCGGCCTGGGATCGAGGCGACCGAACTTATCCTCAAACGCCTGGTGTTGATGATCCGAGAGGTCCCGACTTCTTGATCTTCATCTACGGCGGCGGGTTCCTTGACAAGGATGACAAGTCGAAGTTTCGACCCGGCTTCAGTGTCCCCGCCGACGCTCCGCCGGTGTTCTTCTTGGTCGCTCATGATGACAAGGCGAATCCCATCGAGGCCGCATTGCTGTATCTCGAATACAAGAAGAGAGACCTCTCTGCCGAGCTGCATATCTGCGCGAAAGGCGGCCACGGGTTCGGCATGCGCAAGGACGGCAAGCCCATCAACGATTGGCCGCAACGCTGTGCCGAATGGATGAAGAGCCTCGGTTATCTCGACACGAAGTGACGCTGAGGTCGCAAGAAACGCAGAGGATCCACCAGAGAGAATGAATTTGAACTCTCTGTTTCTCTCTGCGCCCACCGCGTCCTCTGCGTTTCAAAGTGTTGGTATGCCGGCGAAGCCTGCGTTAAGTCCCCGTTCCTCGGCGGTAATAGTTCTTACGCACCGCTGTGAAGCGGAGAACGCAGAGATGGAAAAGAGATTCCGCAGCAGGTGAGATGGCCTCAGAACCTTTCTGCGAGCGGTCCGAGTTCGATACGCTCTGCTCATCAACCCACCCCTGTTCGTCGTCACCTCGGCGAGCTGTTCCAATCACAGGAGAGTTTCAACATGACGTTTCTCGATCGACTGCAAACGGAAGTGAATCGTCGCACGTTCTTGCGACGCTCGGGATATGCGGTTGGAGCCTTAGCAGCGGGCTCGCTCTTGCGACCTGAAGCGATGGCGGCTTCGAATGAGAAGTGGCTGGGAGTGTTGCAACCTCGCCATCACGAGCCCAAAGCCAAACGTGTAATTTGGATGACAATGGCCGGTGGCGCTTCGCATTTGGAGACGTGGGACTACCGCCCCAAGTTGGCCGAGATGCACGGGCAGCCGATGCCCGAGTCTTTCACCAAGGGACAACAGATTGCTCAATTGCAGGGCCAGAAGCTGATGTGCTTTGGACCGCAAACGAAGTTCGCCAAGTTCGGTCAATGTGGCCAAGAGATTTGCGACTACTTCAAAGAGACCGGGACCGTGGTCGACGAGATGTGCGTCATCCGGTCGATGACGACGGATGCCATCAATCACGATCCAGCCCACATGTTTATGAATACGGGTTCGCAAATCGCCGGGCGTCCGAGCATGGGCTCTTGGGCGTTATATGGCTTGGGTGCTGAAGCCGCCGACTTACCAGGCTTTCTCGTGCTGACTTCGCTGGGCCGAGGTGGGCAGAACCAGCCGATCGCTGCGCGGCAATGGTCGTCCGGCTTCTTGCCCAGCAAGTTTCAAGGAGTGCATCTGCGCAGCAAAGGCGACCCGGTGCTGTATCTCACCAATCCGCCGGGCATCTCGCGCGAGCTGCAAGGCGACGTGGTCTCGACCATCAACTCACTTAACGCTCAATACGACACGCTGGTCGACGATCCTGAAATCGCCACGCGCATCGCTCAATACGAAATGGCCTTCAAGATGCAGGCCAGCGTTCCGGAGCTTATTGACACCACCAACGAGCCAGCTCACGTCTTCGAACTCTACGGCTGCAAGTCGGGCGATGGTTCATTCGCGTCAAACTGCTTGCTGGCTCGACGCTTGGCCGAGCGAGGCGTGCGTTTCATTCAGCTCTATCACAAAGACTGGGACCATCACGGCGGAGTCGGCGACGGAGTGCGGCTGAAGGCCGAAGAAATTGATCGAGCCCAAGCCGCACTCATCAAGGATCTCAAGCAGCGCGACATGCTGAAGGACACGCTTATCGTTTGGGCCGGGGAGTTTGGCCGCACTCCGATGTCTCAAGGTGGCAACGGCCGCGACCATCACAACAAAGGCTTTTCAATTTGGATGGCCGGCGGCGGAATCAAGGGCGGTATTAGCTATGGCTCGACCGACGAACTCGGTTATGCCGCCGTAGAAAACGTCGTCACGGTTCACGACGTACATGCCACGATGCTGCACCTGCTCGGCGTCGATCACAACCGCTTTAGCTACAAGTTCCAAGGACTCGATGCGCGGTTGAGCGGAGTTGAAGGAGCGCAGGTCATTAAGGGAATCTTGGCTTAAATACCGCGGCAAAGAAGAGGGGTCAGGCACTTCGGAAATTCCGAATTGGGCAGCAGAAGTCCCTCGTTATTAGGACAACGTTTATCTGCCCAATTCCGAATTTCCGAAGTGCCTGACCCCGTCGCAATTACCGACGCAGTGACTCGTTTTCGATGTCTGTCACAAACATGCAACCGGGACTGTGAGTGATCACGAACTCGGGTTTGGCAGCCATCACCGCTGCTTGAGGAGTCACGCCGCAAGCCCAGAAGACCGGCAGTTCGCCTGGTTCGATGGGCACGGCGTCTCCGAAGTCGGGGCGACTGATGTCGTTGATGCCGATCTGCTCCGGAAAGCCCAAATGGACCGGAGCGCCATGCACGTCGGGAAACTGAGAAGTGATCTGCACGGCTCGAATGACGTCCGCGGGTTTGAGTGGTCTCATCGAAACAACCAGCGGCCCATGAAACTTGCCCGCCGGTTCGCAAGGGATGCTCGTGCGAAACATCGGAACGTTGCGTCCCAATTCGATGTGACGCACAGGAATGCCAGCCGCCAACAACCCGGCTTCGAAAGAGAACGAGCAACCAATCAAGAAGCTGACGAGATCGTCTCGCCAGTAGCTCGTGATGTCGGTGGGCTCGGCCACAAGCTTGCCGTTCTTCCACACACGATAGCTTGGTAAGTCGGTACGGAGATCAGCGTCAGGAGCGGTCTTCGTCGGAGTTGGACTGCCAGGCGCGGTGACTTCTAGCACCGGGCAAGGTTGCGGATTGCGTTTGCAGAACAGCAAGAAGTCGAAGGCATCAGCTTGAGGTAAGACGACCAAATTCGCCTGAGCGAAGCGACCAGCCAGTCCCGATGTCTGCCCTGTGAGTTGGCCCGTTCGACACGCGGCGCGCACATCTCGCGAGGATTGAAGTAGGTTTCGATTCAAAGTCGTCATGACTCAGATTCCTCGTAAACGGGGCGAGTTCGAATGCAAAGCATTGAGGCTTGATTGGCGATGCGAACCTCAGAGCAATGTGGTCGCAGCGACGATAACGACCGTCACAACGCAACATCCTGAATGCTCAGCGTGTGATATCGCAGCACACTCGAAAAAGAAGCCGATCACTCTCCACACGACATCGGCGAAGCAGCGGTCGCGGCAGCAAGTGACGCGGGGCTCGTAGTTCGGTGCGAGATCTCTGGCCGCAGCGCAAAGTGTTATCGAGATAGGTTCCATCTCAGCCGGGAACGCACTACATCCGCCGACAATGACCGTAAGACCGGTCGCGCATCAAACACCACACACCTGCGAAGGTAT
Source organism: Planctomycetaceae bacterium (assembly GCA_900299185.1). Taxonomy (GTDB): domain Bacteria; phylum Planctomycetota; class Planctomycetia; order Planctomycetales; family Planctomycetaceae; genus AM-0621. The sequence goes on along the minus strand of OMIV01000055.1, from coordinate 24,099 downwards.
CTCATGAGAATTGCCAGCGGCGGAATTCAGCACGAAACCAATACCTTCACCAACATGCCGACTCGGTTGGCAGACTTTGTTCGCGACAGCAACTGCGGCCCCGAGATCGCTGGCGGACAAACCGTCTTCAAACGTTATCGCGGTACCGGAGCGATTCATGGTGGCTACATCTCGGGAGCCGAAGCGGCTGGTGTAGAACTTGTTCCACTGCTCTGCGCGAAAGCTCAACCTTCGGGCATCGTTGAGCAAGCTGCTTTTGACATGCTTTTGGGGCGGTTCCTGGATCGACTGCAGCAAGCAGGCCCGGTCGATGGATTGTTGCTCGATCTGCACGGAGCAATGGTCACAGAGCAACATGATGACGCAGAGGGCGCCTTCCTCGCCGCTGTCAGAGACGCCGTTGGTCCCGACATGCCGATCGTCACGACGCTGGATCTGCACGCCAACATCACGGCTCGCATGGCGGAGTTAAGCAACGTCATCATCGGCTTTGATACTTACCCCCATGTCGACATGGGCGAACGAGGACACGAAGCCGCGCTGCTGCTGGCTCGCATGATTCGTGGCGAAGTGCAGCCCGTGCAGGCTTACCGCCAGTTGCCACTGCTGACGATGCCACCGATGCAATGCACGCTGCGCGAACCGATGCAGTCCTTGATGCAGCGCGTCTTCCAGATGGAACGAGAGCCGGGCGTCTTAACGGCAACGGTTTCGATGGGCTTCCCGTTTGCCGACATCAAGGATGCTGGCGTCTCGATTCTGGTGACTGCCGATAACGATCGAGCCTTAGCCGAACGAAAGGCCGACGAACTCGCGAGTTGGTTATGGGAGATTCGCGACGAGCTGCAGCCGAAGCTCACGAAGATTGAAGACGTCATCGCGTTCGCGCGACAGCATCCCGACGACGGACTGATTGTGTTCGCAGATGGCTCTGACAACCCCGGCGGCGGAGCACCGGCAGATGGAACGGTTGCGCTGCGAGCGTTGATCGATGCCAACTTCGAAGGCGCTGTCGTGGGAGTGTTGTTCGATCCAGAAACGGCAGCTCAAGCTCATGCAGCCGGGGTGGGCGCAACAATCGACGCCAAGATCGGAGCGAAATGCAATCGTCTGCATGGCGAGCCCGTCATAACCAAAGCTTATGTGAAAGCGTTGTGCGACGGTCGCTTCCGCTATCGCGGTCCCATGAATCACGGAGTCGAAGATAACCGCGGTCCCACCGCGACATTGGTTGTGGGCTGCGTTGAGATCGTGGTCTCGACGCAGCGACGTCAGACCTGGGACACCGAACTGCTGAAGATCGCGGGAGCCGATCCTGCCGATCGAAAGCTGGCGGTCCTGAAGAGCGCGGTTCACTTCCGAGCCCACTTCGGGCCGATCGCAGCTCACATCTTTGACGCCGACACGCCCGGCATTCATCGACCGGACTTCGCCACGTTCGATTACCGCAAGGTGCGACGGCCGATCTACCCTCTGGATCACTCTGGGTTCGGCAATGCCTTCACGTCTGCAGCTAAGAGGCAGTAATAAAAACGACTCGGCAGCGCGGCGATGAAGGCCAACGGAAAGAGTTGAGGCCGATCGAGGCGGACGGTCACGGTCGAGCGATAGCTTTACGGCGATCAACTGGCCGCAGAGTTGAGGGCTCCGTCGCAACCGGAGCACTCCCGGGTTAGTCGCCGTTTGCGTTGGGATCACCGAGCTTCTTCAGGTAAGTCGCCAGATCCATTTGCAGGCGGAGCAGCCGCTGCCACGCTCGGTTGTCGATTTCAACATACCGTGCCGGCGCGTCATCTTGAAGCTTGGCCGAGCTGACAATTGAGGTGACTCGGTCATGGCAATGCGCCAGCAGGTCGGTCAGTTGTGCGACTTGAAGACCGCTGAGCTTCACGGGCAATTCAGGAACACCAAGCGGAAACAGCCGCGAGATTTCTTCGTCATCGTCTCGACGCACATCGGCGGGATTCTGCATGACCTTCGAGACATCGACCGTGCCACCCGGAGTCTGATTACCGATATCGCTGACGTGCTTACGAACTTCTTGCTCGATCTCACTGGCACTTCCGTAGAGCAACAAGCTGCGGCCAATGGAAACTTGATCGCCCAATTGCAGCACATGGACTTTGACGGGGTGCCCATTAACGCGGGTGCCGTTCGTACTTTCGAGGTCCGTCAGAATGATGCGACTACCATTCTCTTGGATCTTGGCGTGAAAGCGGCTAACTCGTTCGTCATTCAATTGAATGGCGTTGTCTTCTTCGCGTCCGATGGTGATCGGTGGCTGCAAGTCCGAGAGCACCTGCCCGCGCTCCATGCCTTCCAAGATCTGGAATGTCAGCAGAGCCATGTCGAGCGAATCTTTCGTTTTCGTTGGATCAGGTGAGTGGGCAACGCTTCCGACGAGACGAGGCCGAGAGCACGTCGCCAGGATCACCAGCTTCTTTTAGCGGCCTGCCCACTCGCTGCCCGAAAGCTGTTAGTTCAACGACGACAGGTCGGACAATATCGACGAGTCACCGTAAGCGGAACCGATCGCAGTCGACACAGTTTGCAGCAACTCAAGCTTGCGAACGGGCTTGGCCAACACGGACCAAGCGTCCGCGGCTTCGGCTTCTTGACGCAATTGGTCGGTCGCATCTGCCGTCACCAAGATGCAGGGCAAATGCGAATCGATCCGCTTCACAAGTCGAATCGTCTGCAGTCCCGTGAGCTCGTCCATGTTCATGTCGAGCACCAATAGGTCGACTCGCACATGAGAGACATAGTCCACAGCTTCTTCACCCGAGACCGCTTCAATGAGCGAGAAGTACGGTTGGAAGATGTCCTTCAAGACATCTCGAAATCCGGCATCATCATCTGCGATCAAAACTTGGTAAGGCTCAGTTCGAATCACGGCGACGTATCCTGGGAACAACCAACAACGGACGGTGAAAGAATGAAGAAATCGATAACGGAGCGTCGTGAACTCCGTCAATACAAAGGCGTCAGATGATCCGAGCAACGACGCCTCGTTGCATGAGCATGAACCGAGAAACGACGCGGTCTGCTTGGTCTCAAAAGAAACCAAACAGACCACGATGGCTCGTTGCTCGTCCACAAGTTGTGGATGACGTGAGAACTAATCGAGACGCTTCACTCGGATGTTCTTGAACCACACCACGCTCTTGGGATCGTGAGCTTGCAGAGCGAAGGTGCCCTTATCGAGCACGCGGGTGAAGTCCTTGCCTGCGACTTTGCCCTCTGGCTCCTTATAATCGACGACGGTCTTGCCATCGATTTTGATCGTGATTTGCTTGCCCTTCACGATGATGTGCTGAGTCCACCACTTATCGTCTTGAGCCGCTGACTCTTTGACGTCTTCCACCGCGTAGAGGCTGCCGGTCTTGCGCCAGTCGCCGTGAGTGTTGTTGACCTGAGCTTCGTAGCCGTACTTCGGCCAGCCGTTGTCTTGGAACTGAGTGTGGAAGTAGATGCCACCGTTCGAACCTTGAGTCGTCTTGCAGTCGACCTTCAATTCGAAGTTCACGAAGGGCTTATCGTCGCCAACATAGAAGAGATGGCTGCGGTCACCCTTGGCCTTGAAAGCGCCATCTTCAAGAGACCAACTGTCTTTGTTCTCGTTGATCTTCCAGCCGTCGAATGACTTTCCGTCGAAGATCGTCTTGAAGCCTTCTTCCTTGTCATCAGCAACGGCCAAACTGACTGACATCAACCCCAGCAAGCACAACGCGAGCAACTTCTTCATAGCACTCTCTTTCAGTATCGAAGGAGCCAGAGCGATACCACATCGCCGCGGCGAGAACTCTGGCATTCGACGCCACTCAAGCGTCACATGCAACCCAACGGCGAACGTTCGCGACAATTCTTCGAGCGGCTCGATCGTCGCAGCTTATCCGCTACATGTGCTCAATCAGCTTGGCATCCGGATTGGGCTCGGCATTGGTTTCGACAGCAGCGGCCTCAATCACACTCATCGACTTCCAATATCCCGCTTGGAAACGAGCAAGGAAACCCAAGCCCAGCACCAGCACATAAACCGAGCAAGCCCACCAACTCCCCATCAAGCTGCCTCCGTGAAAGTGCCACAGCCACCACGTCGGGCCGACCATCAACGCCCAGCAACTGAGGAACGAGAACAGCAACGCGAAGCGGGTATCTCCAGCGCCTCGCACTGCCGATCCAAACACAATCGCCATCGCATCAAAGAAGCTATAGAAGGCCACGAACCTCAATAGCAGCGCGATCTGTTCTCGCAGCGCCTGCATCTCGACGAGGTCACCTTTCGCCTTCCACAAATACGGCTGCAAGATCAGCGCGGGAAACAGCACATAGATGGCCGCAAAGGTCATCATGTAGCCGCTCGATAATTTGAACGCGGTCCACACAGTCTTGATGGCCAGCTCGGGACGCCCTTCACCGATCCGATGACCAACGAGAGTCGAGATCGCAATGCCCAGCCCCAGCATGGGGATGAAGGCCAACGAGTTCAGATTGAATGCCAAGTTCGTCGCAGCGAGTTCGGTCTTTCCGAGCTTGCCGACCAACAGCATGAAGATCGCAAAGCCGGCGACATCCACAAACATGTGCAAGCCAGCCGGAAAGCCGAACTTCAAGAATCGACGAATGAGATCCGCATCCCAGCCGCGATTCGCCCACGTGCCATAAGTCGCGCGAGACTTCGATCCGAATATCAGCACCGAATACGCCACGACCTGAGCGACTCCTCCAAGCACCGTCGCAATCGCGGCACCCTGAATGCCGAGCTCGGGAAATGGACCAACTCCAAAGATCAAACCGTAATCCAACACGACGTTGGTCATCGCTCCCAGCAGGTTGACCCACATCACAACAGCCGTTCGACCTCGACCGCTGAAGAACGTCGACATCGCCGTCCCCAAGATCGGCGCGATCGAGCCAAAGGCGAGTACTCGAAAATACTCCGCTTCTTCGACAGCGACAGCCGCTTCATGGCCGATCCAGTTGAATGCCGACTGCGCATACCAGCCAGCGGTGCTCATCAAAGCTCCCGCTGCGATCGCGATGTAGATCGCTTGCCAGACCGAAGCCGCGACTCGATCGGTCTGCTTCGCGCCTTCGTATTGAGCCACGAACGTGTTGGCGTACTGACACATGCCGAACGCCAAACTGATGAGCGACCAATGCAGCATGCCTGCCGGCAAGACAGCCGCCAGCGACTCTTGCGAGTACCATGTCAGAAAGATCCGGTCGGTCACATTCATCAAACATTGTGACCCGGAACTCGCGATCAACGGCAGCGCGACCGCCAGCAACTCACCCAGGCTGCCTGCTGGATGACGACCAGCAAGCCCGGACTCTGGCGATGTCGCGGCAGATTCAGACATGCGATTCAACTTCCTTCGAGGTCGTAACCAGCAGTGAGAGCATCGTGCTCGAACTGCTTCAATTCGCGGGTGCGTTACAGCGCTGCAAGTCGGTGAGCCTAGTGTGGGACGTATTTTCAACACGCCCCGACACTCTAAGAACGAGCACGTTGGAAACGTGCTCCACATCACTCGATTACAAACTCAAGGCGACGACTGCACGCCCCACAAAGCAACGCGGGGCGGAGTTGTAAGAGCAGGCCGATGCGCGGCCAATGACGGCGGGCCTATCTGCCGATCGCCACAACATCACGGGCAACCGGATCGGTGCTTCGGACCTCGAAGAACAGTCGGAACGCACTGGCGCTCAACGACCGCGGGACGCTCAATGAGCGCCCCAAGATTTCATTGCGACGACTCCAATCGATGGAGCGTGTTTCGTGGGGTACGTTTTCAAAGTGCGCGAGTTGAGTGTGTCTCAAGCACCAACAAAGCGTGCTCCACGTCAATTCCGACTGGCCACTAAGCCTCGTTGCGAGCCAACACACACAAGCCATCAATCATCGACAGCACGGCGTCGACACCATGTGATTTCAGCTCGGCCAATGTCGCTTCAGCCTTCTCAACGGTCGAGAACCTCGCGACCTGACGCCAGTGAGGAGCATGCTCGTCCTTGGCCGGTCGGATAGTGATTTCACGAGTCATCGTAGCCGCCATGATTCGTCTCCCAGGGTTGAGTTCAGATTGGTCGAAACGGCGTCACTGCAACGTTCCGCGATTAATCAATAGGTCATAAGCCAACTCAACAGCCGTCAGATCCGTTGTGTTGGAGGCACTTGAGCCTCGAATGTCTCGGACGGCAGAGCTAAGAACTGACCGACGTGACAAACTGCTTGTGCTCGATAGCCTGCCATCGCGCAGTCGATGCGGATTGAATCGGTTCTGCGGACGTCTTCTCAAGAGCGATTTCGTCCGCATCAGACGTGGTTTGCCGCAGGCAATCACGGCCATTCTCAGAGCCGAAAAGCCGACTGCGGTGACTGATCTTCAAGGCTCTAATACGCCGCCCTGCCCCATCTCACTGAGGAGATTTCATGAACGCTCATGGTTATGTCGATCGCCTGGAAAACTTGCTGGATCCAACGGACAACTTGATCTTCAACATGAGCGTTGAGGAAGCCATAGAACGAGTCGGCAGCGGCGACGCGCAACAGGTTCGACAGATCGAAGGTCAGTTCGCATTGCTCCACAAGCGCGGGAACATCGTGCGGATGGCGCGATCAATCGGACGTCCGATGCGGTACTTCCTCGCCAAGAAGGTCGACGGTCCATGCCTCATCGTGGCCGAGCGCATCGACGAGATCGCCAGTTGGCTGAAGTCGCAGGGGCTCGACGATCAATTCCATCCGTCTTACACACGCATGGTCCCGGCTCATCACATCGTCGAGATCGCTCTTGTTGGTTGCCCCGATCCCAACCCGCAACTCACTCGTTACTTCGATCCAGCTCGCAACCGCTGGAGCACCGACCTGAACGAGATCGGCAAACGCTACATCGGCTCGCTCGCGGACGAATGCACAAAGTGGCTCGATCGGATCGACGCCACAGACCGCACCGCACCGCTGGGAGTTCTCTTCTCAGGCGGCATCGACAGCGGCGCGGTCTTCCTCGTGCTGTATCACCTGCTACTCAAGAGAGGTTCGAATCCGGCGCGACTCAAAGCCTTCACGTTGTCAGTCACCACCGACGGCCAATCACTCAGCCCAGATGCGCAGCAAGCGGCACGTTTTCTGGATGACGTCGACCTCGGTCTGTTCCTGGAAGTCATTGAAGCGCGACCATCCGAACTCGATGTGCGAGAGACCATTCGCATCATCGAAGACTACAAGCCGCTCGACGTGCAATCGGCCACAATGGCCATCGCGTTGTGTCGCGGCATTCGAGCCCGCTATCCCGATTGGAAGTTCCTCGCCGACGGAGACGGTGGTGATGAGAACCTGAAGGACTATCCGATCGAAGAGAACTCAGAGCTGACGATTCGCAGCGTGCTCAACAATCAGATGCTCTATCACGAAGGCTGGGGCGTGCAGGCCATTAAGCACTCGCTGACTTACTCCGGTGGTCAGAGTCGCGGCCATGTAAGAACTTCTGCACCAGCGAAGCAATTCGAATTCGCCGGCTTCAGTCCGTTCGCGTTGCCTAATGTGATCGAGGTCGCAGAAGGCATCCCGTTTATCGAACTCACGAATTGGGATAACAGCAAACTCTACGCCCTCAAAGGCGAGGTCGTTCGTCGCGGAGTCGAAGCCATTACGGGAATCACCATGCCCATCTTCGAAAAGCGTCGCTTCCAACATGGAGCCGCCGAACGAGCATTGTTCGACAAAGTCTTCCCCAAGCACGAAGCCGCATATCGCCGCCTGCTGACCGAAGTCTTCGCGAGCTAACGCCACCTCACAGGGACGTCGCTCCAATTGAGCGACGCGATGAGTGCCCGCTCTGATTGGATATTTTTCAGATCTTCTCTGCGTTCTCCGCTTCTCTGCGGTGGAAGAAGTCTTTCACAGCAGAGAAACGCAGAGCGCGGTGAATTGGCGGATGCAGTGGCGCGTCAAGCCACGCGTTGCTCGACCAGCACGACTTTGCCGCAGGGATAACGCTTCGTCGTCATGATGCCGCGAGGTCGCAGATACTTGATGTGCGGCAGGTCCAAGATCTGGAACGGATTGACCATCGACTTCCAGTCTTCACCGCGCTGCACGATGTGTCGTTCGTTAATCGCCCCGCCGAGCTTGGCCACCAGTTGCAGGTACTCCATGCGAGCTGGGTCCATGCCTATGATGCGCGCACACGTGGCGTCGACGGATGCTAGATCCCGTCCCATGGCCAGCAAGCCCATCGGCTTGGGACTGCCTAGAATCGGCCCGTCACCTTCCATGCACACGATCCCGTCAACGATCGCGAGCTTATTCGGCACCGACGCTTGGATGTCGGCGATCGTCTCGGGAATGCCGTTGTGATGCAGGACGTTCTTCGGCCAGCCATATCGAGAACCCGGTAGCACGCCGTAGAAGTTCTTCGTCGAGCACGTCATGCCGACCCAATGATGAGTCTTCAGCTTCGGCATCGACACAACAAGGTCCGCCGCAACGATCGACCCCGGCATCCAGAAGCCTTCAAGCGATGATTGCCGTCCCACATTCGGCACCCAGCGAGTCTCTTCGTAATTGAGATCCGCAAACTCGACTTTGTGTTCTTCGATGACATCGATCAGTCCAGACTCGACCAGCGCCATCTCGGTGTCGCGCACATGTCCGGGAGCTTCTCCTACAACCACTTCGGCGTCCCACTTCGCGAAGACCTCGATCGCCGCACTGAGCACGGCGGGATGCGTCGTCATCTGCGGACGATCGCGGCGCGGCTCGACCATGTTGGGCTTAAGCAAGACGCGGCGTCCTTTGATCCAGGCCGGATCAACACCCGTCGCCAACAAGCCATCACGAATGGTCGTGACAAGATCGCCTTCGTACTTCTGATTGCGAGCGACGAAGACTGGCGACTTCTCGCGCACCTTGTCGTCGTACAGTCGATAGCCCAACCAAGCTCCCGCCGCGATCAACGATCCCACGATCATCTCTCGGCGACTCACGCTATTGGCCGAACCATTGCCAGACGGTCCGTTCTGCGTTGCCATCGCAACGCTGCCAGCACACGGGACAGGCTCACTCACGCTGCACCTCTCGCCTTTGAAACGCTGAAGATCGGACAGTCCGAACCGAGTGCCGCCAACGTCAACATGGTGACGCGCGGCATCCACGCTCCTCGACCAACGGACTTCTCAGCGGCATCAGCCAACAACTCAGAAGCGACCGCAGGCATCTGTCGATGCGCCGCCAAGCCCAACCAGGCATAGGCCAGCGAAGCAGAAGTCAGTCGAGGTCCAATGACCGACTGCAAGAAGTTCAAAGCCTTGGGCAGACGTCCGCCGCTTTGATCGGGAACCCCCGCCAACGCCATCACCGCCAGCCCCGTCGGTTGCACATGCGGCAACAGTTCTTGGCCGAGGACGATCGTGTTGCCGTAGTTCGCTCCGCCCGATGGCAGCAGCCGATCGAACAACAACTTCAGTCCGTCGACGTACTGCGGTTCATTGGTTCGCCCTGCAGCCTTCATCGCCAGCACGGCCCACGACGTTGGTTCCAGCCACGAATGAGTGCTTCCAATCCACGGCCATCCGATCAGTTCAGTGTCGTGCCCCGTTTCAGGATTTCTGGGAGTCGGCTTGCCAGCAAACTTCATCAGCCATCCGAAAGCTTGATCGATCGGCTTCTGAAACGATTCGCGAATCGCCGGTTTCGCACCGGTTCGATCGGCAGTGGCCCAAGCGACAATCGACATCGATGTGCCCCACCCCGGAGCGTCCGAATCCATCGTCGAGCAAACTCGGCCATCAGGTCGTTGAGCTTTGACCAACCAATTCAAGGGGCCAGAAGCATCCTCAAGTCGGCCATGTCCCATCAGCGTTAGTGCCGCCAAAGCCGCAGGCTCCACAGCCGGATCTTGGTCCGGTCGATAGCCCCATTGCTTCGAATCTCGAAGCCGGTCGAGCACGTTGTTGAGCCAACTGTCGCTCATCCCCTCACCAGTCTTCGTTCACGAAGGCGAAGCTGCGAACCAACGTCGCGCTCGCAGAATTTCAAACGACAACGATCCCAACGATTGTGTTGATTGAATTGATTATCGGATCGTCGCCCTCAGGCTCGTGAGACGAATTTCTGCCCCGACACTTCGCAGCGCGACAGCGTGTGACTTCAACTTCAGTCCGTACCGAAGTCCTCTCTGACGATTCCGACAAAAATGGCATTTAGCCGTGGGGCAGGTTTCCAACCTGTCTGTATCGAAGCTGATTCGCAGGTTGAAAACCTGCGCCACGGACATTGGTCGGAAACGTCTTCACTGCGTTCTCTGCTTCTCGGCGGTGAAGAAACTCTTACGTCGCGAAGCGTGGCTCGCAGAGTTTCCACACACGGCCTGTTGACGAAAAAAACTATGGCTCGTGAAGTGGGGCGTTATCTTCCGGCTCGCTGATTTCGATCCCCTCTTTCAGTTGGAGCCAATCACATGACGCAGCAACTTGGTCGGCGCGAGTTCTTGGGTGAAGCACTTCTGGCAACGGCCTCGGGCTGGACTCTCTTCGCTGGCCAAGGCTTGCGAGCCGACGAAGTCCTCTCAGCCGGGGGCCTGCACATTGCTCCCTTCAAATTCGACGTCACGCCTCCTCTGGGGCATTCATGCTGTGGCGGTTGGATCAAGCCGATCGAAGTCGTAGACGATCCACTCGAAGCTGTCGGTGTGGTGCTCTTGGGAGCGGGGAAACCCATCGTGCTGTGCGCCGTCGATTGGACCGGACTGTTGAATGAGGCACATGTCGAATGGCGAACGGCCCTCGCACAAGCCGCCGGAACGACACCCGACCGAGTCGCCGTGCATTGCGTGCATCAGCACAACGCTCCCTTCGCCTGCATCGAAGCCGAGAAGCTCGTACTGGCCGAAGGCGACCTCCCACACATTGTCGACCTCGACTTCTTCAAACGCTGCCTCGACACAGCTCGCCAAACGATTGCTGCCGCACTCCCGAAAGCTCGCCCCGTGACGCATATCGGTTGGGGCCAAGGCAAGATCGAAGGCGTGGCATCGAATCGCCGAATTCATCGAGACGACAACGGCAAGATCATCGCCATGCGAGGCAGTGCCAGCGCCGACGAAAAGCTCCGCGCGCTGCCAGAAGGTTTGATTGATCCGTTCGTCAAAACGATCGCCTTCTTTGACCACGACAAGAAGATTGCGTCGCTCCATTTCTATGCCGTGCATCCCATGAGCTACTACGCCGACGGTCGGGCCACGAGCGACTTCGCCGGGCTGGCTCGCAAGCGTCGTCAGCAAGACGAACCCGATTGCTTGCACGTCTATTTCACTGGCTGCGCGGGCAACGTCGCGGCAGGCAAATACAACGACGGTTCAAAAGCCATGCGACCCATTCTCACTCAGCGAGTCTATGACGGCTTAGTCGCCTCTGAAGCCAAGCTCGAAAAGGCCGCCGTGAAGTCGCTGTCGTTCAAAACGGCCAACGTGCTGCCACCGGTTCGAGCGACCTACAACGCTGCGGCCATCCAAAAGCAGATCAGCACCAAGGGCCAACCCATCGCCAGCCGCAATCGTCCGTCGTACCAACTGGCCTGGATGAAGCGGGTCGAAAAGCAGATCCCGATTGTCCTGAGTTCCTTGCAGATCAACGACGTGAAGACTCTGCATCTGCCCGGCGAATGTTTCATTGAGTACCAACTCCGAGCTCAACAAATGGCTTCATCGAGCTTCGTCGCGACTGCGGCCTATGGCGACGGCGGCCCGTGGTACATCCCTACCAAAGAGGAATACCCAGCCGGTGGCTATGAAGTCAGCGTCGCGTTCTGCGAACCCGACGTGGACGACATCCTCACGGCAGGCATGAAGTCGTTGCTGACCTAACTCGCGACGAATCAACGCGTCGGCATCGCGAATGAAACCGCGATGGCTCGCCCCTCCAAACAACAAGCCCGAAGTACCGAGCAGTGCGTTTCCAAAAACCATTCCAGGTCAACGCACACACCGGCACTTCGGGCTTGTTCTTGTCATCGAAACCAAGAACTCAGCACGCTCGTTAGAGCTGCGGTGGCTCAATCCCAAAGTCTTTGATCGACAGCAGCGAACGGAACGGAAGATTGCGAGCGGCAAAGTTCTGAGCACCACCTTCCATGCGATCGACGATGCCCACGACTTGCACGACTTCACAGCCAAAATCCAACACTCGTTCGACAGCCTGCAACGCGCTGCCGCCAGTTGTCACCACGTCGTCAATCACGACAACTTTCATGCCCGGCTCAAGCGGACCTTCGATGTATTTTTGAGTGCCGTGGCCCTTCGGTTCCTTACGCACCAAGAAACCCACCAGCGAACGATTCTTCTCGGCAGCCACCGTCAGCACGCCACCCACGATCGGGTCGGCTCCGATGGTCATACCGCCAAACCCATCGCTCGGAATATCGCTCAGCAGTTCCAGCAACCCCTCACACACCAACCGTAATCCTTGAGAGTGCAGCGTGATTTGTTTGCCGTCGAGGTAGTACTTCGACTTCTTGCCCGAGGCGAGAGTGAAGTCACCGAACTTAAGAGCTCGTTGGTGGAAGAGTTGAATCAACGCATTGCGGTCGTACATAAGAAGTCCTTCAGAGTAATTAAGAGGCCGATTAACTGCCTGACGTGGGGATTCTCAAAGGCCCCATCTGATTTGAAATGCATGCGGCAACGCGGGCTACTTCGTCGACAAACTACGCCACTTTGCTGACATCGAAGAAGCGACTGCCGCTGCTGGCGAGTTGCTGCATCGAGTCCGTCGCGATGAACCGCTTGCCGAGCGAATGATAGGCTTCGAGCTTCTTCAACACGTTGCTCGCTCCGAGTGTGTCGGCCCAATGCAGGATGCCGCCGCGATGAGGCGGGAAGCCGATGCCGAGCAGCAAGCCGAGATCAACATGCGCGGGCTCGGCGACGATCTCTTCTTCGAGACACCGCGTTGCTTCGAGCAGCATCGGCAAGAAGAGCCGGTCGATGATCTCGTCCTTCGAGAACTTGTGATTGTCGGTGCGGTACTTCGCGAGGAACGGTTCGAACGTCGGATCTGAAACCGGTTTGCCTTTCTTGCCGCTGAAGGAGCGAAAGCCCGCTCCCGACTTCTGTCCCAGTCGCTTTGCTTCGACGAGATCTTTGAGGATGGGGCACATATTGGCGCGATCGGCGAATGCGGTCGCGACGACTTGCCCCGCTGAGAGCGCGGTATCGAGCCCGACGAGATCGTGCAGCGCGATCGGGCCCATTGGCATGCCGAACGATGTTGCGGCCGCATCGACTTCATCCATCGTCGCGCCCTCGCACAGCAAGAGCGTCGCCTCATTCATGTAGGGCAGCAGCACGCGGTTCACGAGGAAGCCGGGGCAATCCTTCATGACGATCGGCGTCTTCCCGATCTTCTTCGCGAGATCAACGATCGTCACAACGGTCTCGTCGTCGGTCTTCGCGCCGCGAATGACTTCGACCAATTGCATGCGATCGACCGGATAGAAGAAGTGCATGCCGACGAAGCGTTCCGAGTGCGCGGCGCTCTCGGCCATGCGCGTGATCGAGATCGTCGAAGTGTTCGTCGCGAGGATCGCATCGTCGCGCATGACGGCTGCCAGTTCGCGATAAGCCTGCGTCTTGAGTTGCTCGTTCTCGGGTACGGCTTCAACGACGACGTCGCAGTCCGCGAAGACTTGCTTCGTCGTCGACGTATTGAGGTTGCTCAGCATGTCGGCGGCATCCTTCGGCGTCGCGCGACCGATCTCGATGCGGCCTTCAACGACCTTCCGCGCACGCCCGAGTCCGTCGGCCAATCGCTCGTTCGAGACATCGACCATCATCGCCGGAATGCCGCGACGCGCATGAGCGGTCGCAATGCCCGCTCCCATTAAGCCGCTGCCGAGTACGCCGACACGTTGCACTGCTCGGCCTTTTGCTTGAGTGCCGCCGAGTCCCGGATCGCGTCCGACCTTTGTATTCATGAAGAACACTCCGATGAGGTTCGCCGAGATCGTTGAGCCGACAACGTCGAGCGAGGTCTCGCGTTCGATCTGTAATCCATCTTCCAGCGTCCGGTTCACTCCGAGCTTCATCGCCTTGAGCGCCGCCATCGGAGCGGGGTATTGGCCCTTCGTCTTGCCCATCACCGCGCCTTCGGCACACGCGAACGCAAAGGCCAATTGATCGCCGCTCAAGCCGAGCGGTTGCGATCGGCGCTGCCGGCTCGCTTTCCACTTCTCACTGTCGCGCACGATGTCGATGAGTCGCCGGCCTTCCTCAACGAGCTTGTCCGCCGGGACCGCATCGAACGCGAAGCCCTTTGTCTCAGCGTCTTTTGCCGAGAGTGGCTCGCCGCTTTTGATCATGGCGATCGCGTGATGAATGCCGATGAGTCGCGGCAAACGCTGAGTCCCGCCCCATCCGGGAATGAGTCCGACATTGACTTCCGGGAGTGCCACTTTTGTGGCAGGGGAATTCGAAACGAGCCGCTCATCCATCGAAAGGATCAGCTCGGTCCCGCCGCCCATGCAGGCACCGTCGACGAGTGCGACCGTCGGAAACGGCAGCTCGCTGATGCGCTTGAAGAGAGCATGTCCCGCGCTGACAGCAGCGAGCACTTGCTCGCGCGTCGCGGTTGCGAGTGCAGCAAGCTCATTGAGATCCGCGCCGGCGATGAACTGTCCCGGCTTGCCACTGCGGAAGAGCAGACCATTGAGATCGTTCCGCGACTCAAGCTGAGTGACGAGTTGCTCAAGCTCCTGCAGGACACTGCGTCCGAGCGTATTGATCTTCTTGTCCGGCGTATCAAACGTCAGCAGGCCAATCTGGCCGTCCAAAACCTCGAAGCGAAAGACGCTCATGATGACTCCCTTCAGCAGATGAATCGCAAACAGCCCAACCCGTGGCGGCAGACTGTAGTCAGAGTCGGCCCATAGAAAATCCGAAATCTGATGATCGCATGCCGAATCAATCCGGTCACGAGACCCGCAACAAGCAGCCCGATATCAGCCGTTTGCAGTCGAGAACAAACACACTCTCGCAGCTATTCCTTGCCCATCGTCCAACGCATGTAGGCTTCGATGAACGAGTCCAGTTCGCCGTCCAACACCGCATTCGGATTGCCGTGCTTGCAGCCGCTGCGAGCGTCCTTCACGTACTGCTCTGGATTGAGAACGTAATGGCGGATGGTTTCACCACCGAAGCCGATGCGTGACTTTGTGCCCCGCTTCGCCGCGACTTCTTGATCGCGTTTGTCTTTCTCAATTTGGTAGAGCTTCGCCTTGAGCATCTTCTCGGCGAGGGCTCTGTTCTTGTGCTGACTGCGTTCGTTCTGACATTGCACAACTACGCCGGTCGGCAAGTGGGTCAGTCGAATGGCGGACGACGTCTTATTGACCTTCTGACCGCCCGCACCGCTCGATCGAAATACGTCTTCGCGAATCACCTTCGGGTCGTCGAAGTCGACATCGATGTCGATGTTGTCGCCCAGTTCGGGAGTCACATCCACCGCCGCGAACGATGTCTGCCGCCGCGCCGCCGCATCGAACGGGCTGATGCGAATCAGACGATGATTACCTTCCTCACCCTTCAAATACCCGAACGCATACTCGCCGCGAATAGCGATCGTTGCATTGCGAATGCCCGCCTCTTCACCGGGCGAGAGATCAATTTCTTCGACTTCAAATCCCCGCCGCTCAGCCCAGCGCAGGTACATCCTCAACAGCATGTGAGCCCAGTCGGCGGCGTCAGTCCCGCCTTCACCCGCCTGTACTTGCAAGTACACACCGCAAACATCTTCGGGCTCACCGAGCATCGCTTTGAGTTCGGCGGCTTCGAGCTGCGGCTCCAATGCGACCAGCGCGTCGCGTACCTCTTGCAAGGTTTCGGGAGCCCCGTAGGCGTCAACGAACTCCAGCAGCACGCTAAGGTCGTCTGCTCCGCTCACCAGCTGTTTGAGCGGCTTCACATTCGCATTCAATTGTCGCAGTTCAGCCGTAATGGCCTGAGCTTTTTCCTGATTGTTCCAGAAGCCGGGCTCCGTCATTTGAGCCTGCAAGGTGTCGATCTTTTTCTGCTTACCGGCTAAGTCAAAGAGACCCCCGGAGTTCGGCGACTCGATGCATGACGTTCTGACACTTTGCTCGTAACTCGGCTTCCATATCGGGCTCAGTTCCTAACTCAGGATGGGACGGGATTGAACGCGCGGCGGATGATAGAGCGTCACTGCACTCGGTCCAGTGGACGCGAAACATCGCCAAACCGCCGTGCAAACACCACGAGCACCGTGACGAAACGGCCACGAAACAGTGCCACAACTTGAACCCGATGCGACCGTTATCGAAGCCGCTGACATCAATCGTCAGCGAATGACATCACACTCAGTCGAAGCGGCTTACGAACTTCATTCATAAGCTCACCTCGCAAGTACTCGCGACGCTGCGTCTCAACCATCAGCGAGCTTCGCCAGCTTTGCAAAGTTCCTTCGCTTGAGCGGCCGAGCAATCCACTCCCAACTTGATGTCGACTGACCACTTGCCATCCGGGGGAACAATGAAATCCCAATGCGGCACCACGCAGCAAGCTTGATGCACGGTCTCGAAGCCGCCCTCAGACTGACTCACGGATTCAATCGGGAAAGTCCACAGCTTCGATGACTTCGATAGGTCCAGTGAGACATCAACTCCCAGCCACTCATCAACCAACCCAATCCGATCACAGTGCTCGACCGATAGCGTCGCATCGAGCTGCCCAAGCCTCTGACCGGCCGCGTTGTAGTAGTACCGGTCTGATGCACCGCCCGGCAGTCCCGAGAAGTTGAACTCGACTGCGAAGTGAATCGGAAGTCCCGGCGGGAGTTCGTCGAGTTCATATCGAATCTCGAGTTCCCCGCTGCGACTCACGTCGAGAGACACCGTCTTCGTAACCTGCACTTTATAGGACGCCAAGTTGCCCTTGCGCGCAAGGCAAGCTTCCACTCGCTCTCGTGAGCGGCGCAACAACGAGTGATAGACACCGTTGAAGAAGTCACCGACAAGACCATGACCAGCGCGGAACTCGTCGAGGCTGAGATCGGGCTGTAAGAAGTGATCCACGAGCGCCTTGCGCGGGTAACTGTCGTAGACAATCTTCTTATCGAGGTCAGCTTGCTTGCAGCGAATCTCGCCCTGAATGCTCGCAGCGTTGACTCCATTACTCTGCCCTGCCGCAGCCGCGATGATGGCCTCGTGATAAATCTCAGGGCGGCGATTCAGCGTTCCCAAAATGTTCTGCTTGATGCCGCGCAGATCGAACTCGTAAAGGTGCCCGCCCTTACTCGGCGACAGGTACGCCACCAACCGATCGCCCGTCAGCCGCAGCTCTTTGCGAGCATCCAGATCGAAATCCTCACAATCGAGCCGGACCCAACGAGCCGGAGCAGACTCCATCGCATTGGCCGGACTTTCGAGGCCGCGTGCCACTTGTTCGAGGATGGTGTCGGCGGCGATCAAGTGCGCGTAAACCGCATGTCGTAGATGCGGCAGATAGAGTCCGCCAAAGGCGCCATGCCAGTAAGAGCAATTACACTGACCGCGATAGAGTTCGGTCCGAGCGTTGGAAAGTTGGTCGGCGAACTCGCGCTTTCGATCCGCCTGAGTGAGTTCTTCCAGCCGACGGCTGACTTGCAGCATGCGGCAATACATCTCGTTCGCTTCTGGGTACTTCGTGCGGAAGTTTCTCCAGAAGCCGCCGCGAAGGAACTCGGCCAACTGCGACCAGTCTGCATCTTCCTTCTGCTTCTTCTGACGCAGGTTGAGATAGACCTTTTGGCGATCCGTCGGCAGCACCCACTCTGTCATCTCGCGATAGCTGCTGTCGGGCATATAGATGCGACCGGCAGGCAGAACATTCTCCACGCACTCGGCCAGAGTCGACATTTTTAGCCAGCTCGCGTTGTCCGTCAGTATTTGGAAGAAGGTGCGCAACCAGCCCTTCTCAAAGACAGCCTCTTTTGTGCCTGGCCAAGTTCCAAATTTCTCGCCGTCGTCACCAAAGACCATGACGGCATTCGGAGTCTTCTCGTAGACCCCGCGCAAGAACTCGAACGTCTTCTCGGGGGCTTCAAACGGAATCGTGTAACGCAGCCGCTCGGCCACCGGGAAGACCTTCAGCAATCGACCTTCGTCTTCGGTCAAGAAGAACGACGTCAGCTTGTCGTTTGTTAGCCCGGCACAGCGGAAGTGGTAGTCGTCGAGCACCGTGTATTCGATTCCGGCATCAACGATGTCCTTCGTAAAGGACTGCTCCCACACTCGCTCTGGCACCCACATGCCTTTGACGGGAACGCCAAACAAACCTTCGAGGTACTTCGAATACAGCCGCATCTGGCCAACTCGATCCCGCTGCGGAATGCAGGCCAAGATCGGTTCATAAAAGGGACCACCAATGACCTCGATCTGCCCTCGTTCGGCGAGCTGGCGGATCTGATCGATGTACTCAGGACGCTTTTCAACCAACCACTCCAACAAGCTACCGGAGTTATGGAGGGTGATCGCGACGGCCGGAAACTCCGCCAGCATGTCGAGCATCGGGCGATAGCTGTCTTGATAGGCCTGTTCGAAGACGCCGTCAAAGTTGCCAATGGGTTGGTGATTGTGAATGACCAGTGCAAGTCGCAGTTGAGTCAAGAAAAACTCCGTTACCGTCAAAACGAGAGAGTGGCCGTCGTGGCCCAAAGAAGCAGAAGTCACGACCCAAGCGCGGGTCGGCGCGGACTCCGAGCCTGATTATGGCCAACCTCCACAATCATCGTCAGTCGAGCAACCGTTACTTTCACCGGAATTCGCATGATCTGAGCAGCGACCGCCGCTTCAGTTTGCCCGACACGAAAAAGGCTCAAGATCTTGAGCGTCGACTATTCCGTCCCGAGGATGGAATTCGCCCAGCATCCATCAACGTCGAAACGCTTGGCAGCAGGCCTTGAAACGTCAGCAACAAGAAGGCTTTGGCCACTCGCGAAACATGGAAAACTTTTAGAACAAATACCGATGAGCAAGAGGCTAAGAACCGGGAGCAAATTGCGAGAAATTGAGAGCTAATTCTGCGCCCCTCGGTCCGGGAACAAAGCCGCTGTCCGCGTTCCATCCATGTTTGATCTGCGGACAATCCTCAAATCAATTGATCGCCGCCGGAACACGAAACGAGGTGACGACAAGAGCTCATTTCTCACCGTATTGGCGAACGTGCGAGACGAGTCCGCACAGCCAAATGTTAATTTGAGTCGACTTTGGAGATTCTTCCGAAAAGGCGGACATTGGCATCAGGGCGCCCGTCAAACTTTGCCGATTAGGGAGACTGTGTGTGCCCGCGCCGATGGGCTCGGTTTGGGATTTGGCACACGTGGAGGACATCCGCCAACGCGAAGTCTGGCAATGTCCTGCCTCTAATCCCCCCGGATTGAGGAAGTCTTCATGCGTCGTTTCGGTCAATTCATCTTCAAGCCAAGCCTCTGGCTGTGCTTGATCTTCACTTGTTGGCAAGGCAGCTTCGTCTGCTGTTCGCCAATCAGCGAAGCTCAGGCTCAGATCTACAAAGGCTCTAAATATGTGCCTAACGGCGCAGGATCGGCGAATCGCAATGGGCCGACTCAAACCAAGAATTACTTCACTGTTATTGGCGAAGTGAAGTATCCCGAGACCTACGAACTGCCCACCGCAGCTCCATCACTGATTGGCTTTTTGAAACTCGCAGGCGGCTTGCAACCATCGGCTTCAGGCTCGATTCGCATCGTCCGGTTCAGTCACAACGGCCACAAAGCTGAGGAGCAACTCTTTTATGACGAGCGTCGGACGGACACTCTGCGTCCCGGCGATGTCGTCGTCGTCGACTCCAAGATGGGCAACGCGAGACTCTTCGATGGTCCGAATCAATCGGTGAGTGATGGCGATGTTTACGTCGCGCTGATCGGCATCCTCGAATACCCCTTCGTCATGCAAACGGCGGCCAAGAACGCCACCATCAATTGGATCACTCAGCAGTTGCATCAGAAGGAAGCGTTAGCAGCGACGGCCAAGGTAAGTTGGCCCGGTCGATCCACGACACGCGTCACGCCCGACACCGAACTCCCTAACAATACGTTGATCCATTTCGACTCAACCAAGGTCGTGTTCTCGCAACTGCCCGACGGTCTGCCACGTCCGTTCCGCCCCGGCTATGACCAACGTCAACAAGTCTTAGCTCAGGTCACGCCACCGCAGAACAACATGGCTCAGCCGCCAGTGGAAAGTGTGGCTCCGGACGGATTCGCTAACTCACTCGGTGCTCCTCGTCGGCCACAAACCGGCATGCCCGAGCGCAATCCAGCCGACAACTCGGTCGCTCTTGATCCAGAACGAGTCGACCCGCCTGCTGGTCGAGTTCGTCTGTCTGACCCCTCCAATCCGGGTCGAGCCTCTCGAAACACTCCTACTGAACCCAAGCGTTTGCAGCCCGAAGCCGTTGCTGGCCCGGTCGACGTTCCAGTGCCGGAGACTCCGGCATCGCCCGAGTTCCGCAAGCCGTTCCAATCAGAGACCGAGTCATCCGCCAGTGGCACTCCAGGCGTCCGCAATCAGGCAACTGATGACACGACGGAAGTCCCGCTGTCCCCCATCAACGATGACGAAGTTGGTCGTTCGGGATCATCTTTGTCAGCTCAAGCTGCTGATTCGATTTTGAACCGCAAAGCCGTCGCGTCGTCTCCCAAGAGCGACGACATCGGTAAGTCTTCAACCCGTACAACCACCATCGATGCGGATGATCTCAATCAGCAGTTTGAAGTGGTCAGACCAGAAGACGAAGAAGCCGAAAGTGAAGCTGCTCAAGGCATTGATCTTCGCACCGTTTTGATGGTGGTGATCGGCGGAGTCGGTTCGTTCTCTCTGGTCTGGGTGCTGCTCTCGATGATGAAGCCAGCCCCCTCCCAACAACGGATCTTCGCCGAGCCCAAACCTACACGACCGGTGCTTGATCGATTGGTCAACAACGAGTTCGAGATCCGTATCGAAGACGCTCGAATCGATCAGTCCGCTCGGATTCACGGACGACCTCGCGACATCGGACAGCAACGACTTGATACTCAGCATCAAGCGGTTTCGCGTCCGCACTTTATGGGACGCAAATCGCAGACTGTCGGCTATGCCGGCATGCCGAATCGCAACAAGCAACGACCTGCTCAGACTGTCGCAGCCGATCGCCTGGAACGAGTCACCGCAGCCGAGCGTCGGTCAACGGTCATCGCCGAGGATCGCAGCTCAATCAGCCCGACAGAGATGCCAGCGGACGTTCACGACGCCCCGGCTTCACGGCCTTATTCCAGCGCGATGCCGCAGTCAGCAAAGTCGATTGACGAGCCCACCTCGGAACCCGCGACCAACCGGTCTCGTCCGAAGTTTCGATTGGATACCGGTCGAGGCTCAAAGGCCGTTGAAGCACCTCATGCAGCCACCGAACAACCAGCCGGTCGAAGCCCGGTCGCCACGACAAGCATCAAACCGTCGCGAGCGATTGCCGAAGGTTCGGACATCGTCGACCGCGCGTTAGCCGCATTTGAAAGAGGCGAGTGATGAGTATTGCCCTCGACATCGGATCGCATCGCGTCACATCGCTGCGCTTCGCCAGAGAGCATCTCATCGGGCGTCAGCGGCGTTGCGTGTATGCGGTTCTGCCAAACTCGGAATCACATCGTCAGTTGCTGGCTCAATCTCATGTCGAACATGTGCCGTGCGACGATGGACTGCTGATGTTAGGTGAAGCCGCGTGGGACAACGCCGAACTCTTCCACGTGCATGCGCGACCGCTCTTCACTCAAGGAACATTGCCCGAGCATGACCCGATCGCTCGGCAATTGATGGCCACAATCATTGAGGCCGTGCTGCCCAAAGCCACTTATCAGGGCGAGCTCTGTGCGTTGTCGACTCCAGGCAGCGGTGGTCTGCGAACAGAAGCCGCGAAGTCTGACTTCGAGTTCTTCAATCGCGTGGTGCGACTTCAGGGTTACGAGCCCATCCTGGTCCCCACTCCCTCTGCGCTCGCGTTGGCTGAACTCGCACCGCAAGGCTTCACGGGCATCACCATTGTTTGCGGTGCGTCATGTTGCGAAGCCGCACTCGTGCATCGAGGAGTTGTCGTCTGTCAAAGCCGCCAGAATTACGGGGGCGATTGGATTGATGGACGCATCGCAGAATCGCTCGGCCTGATGAGTTGGGACTCAATGGGCGAGCGATTCTGCGACATCTCCTCGGCGACACGTTTGCGAGAATGCCGACCGAGTTTCGGTCAAGGATTTTCAGCGGGAGCACTTCGTCGCGACAAGCTGGGACTGCCGCCCATCGAGAAGCTCGCTGAACCATCCGAGTACTCCGAAGTCTTGAGAGCGAGTCTCCTGGAAGTGCTCTGCGAGTTGATGTCCGAGTTCAGCAACGAGCTGACTCAATCTCGTCGCGGCCAAGACTTCAATCAGCCGCTGCCAATGGTCTGCGGAGGCGGACTCGCGCTGACACAGGGCTTCTTGCCGATACTCGATGCCGCCATTGGCTCGACCGATTGGCATGTGCGACAGCAACCGCCGCGCATCGCCAACGGCTGGCCCTTCAACACCGCTCGCGGTCTGCTGATCGCGGCCGAACTTGAAACTCAAGCCGCCATGTCCAACCAGCGTGCTGCATAAATTGCTACACCAACGAGATCGCTCAGCGTTTGCGAGCAGGTCGCGCTTCAGGAGTTGCCGTTAGCGGATCGTCAGGCCACGAGTGCTTTGGATAACGCACTCTCAAGCTCTTCCGAATCGTCGGATAGACATTGTCCCAAAAGCTCCGCAGGTCCTCCGTGATTTGCTCGGGCCGCATGTTGGGGGCCAGCAAATGCATGAGCACGGGCACTCGACCACCGGCCACGCGCGGAGTCTCCAATAGTCCGAAGACTTCTTGCATGCGGACGGCCAAGACCGGAGGCCGATTGAGTTCGTACTGCAGCCGAACCTTGCTGCCGCTCGGTACTTCGATACGTTCGGGAGCATCGCGTTGCACAGCTTGCTGTTGAACCGGCGTTAAAGCAGCTTGCAGATAATCTAACCACGGCGCCTTCCGCAGCTCATCAACCGACGAACGACCTTCACACAGTTGCTTCAAAACATCTCGCAACGATGCATCGTCAAACATCGGCAACTCATAGTCCGGTCGCCATTGAGCCAAACAGCGAACTCGCAAAATGAACGTCGCGACGGATTCGTCGTCACTCGGAAACGCGATCGCAGGATTGTCAGCCAACGCCTCAAACAAGACGTCGCCCACACTCGCATGTTTGGGCAACGGAGCCGTCGACTCTTCAATCAATAGGTCGTCCCAATAGGTACGACGACGAGCGGCCACGCGTTTCTGACTGGGGTGAAAGAAGAGTTCATCACCAGTCCGCAGGTGCTCGGACACCAGCCAGTCACGTTCGACAAGAGAGGCTTCGCGCACATCGGCCTCGCCCTGCCCGGCATCGACGTTGATGCAGAGAAAGAACTCTCCGTCTTCAACGCCAGACTGTGGAGCCAATTTTACACCGCATCCGCCGACCATCACGCCGCGGCGATCTCGTGCAGCTCGTCGCTTCGCCAATCGATCAGGAAAGGCCGCCAACAGCGAACGCATGACGGCCACATCCGAGGGATCGTTCACCGAGGCTGATGAAGTCGAGCCCGATTGACTCGCCGCCTCACCGCCAACAGGCCGATCAACTCGACTTCGCTGCCGAGGCAACATGCTCAGGAATTGCTCAGCAGCACGAATCAAGAACTTCGCCGAGTTGACGTTGATGGTTCCCAACAAACTGTCGCGTCGGCCTCGCGACGCAAAGTCTTCCACCGCAGTTAGTCGATCGAGAGTGTCGGATTGAGATCTCAATTTCGCATGCATCTGAGGACGGCCGCCGCTGTCGGGGCCGCGCATGAAGGGATCTCGTTCGGACAACAGAGCCGCCAACAGAGCGACTCGTTCCGCGACGCCGCGCGTCTGACCTTCCATCAACAAACGTCCGATGCGCGGATGAGTCGGAAAGCGAGCGATCAATTCGCCGAGCTGCGTCACTTCGCCCGCGGACGTAATGG
>OMIV01000054.1 GCA_900299185.1 Planctomycetaceae bacterium | reverse complement strand
GCAGAACTGGTCTCGTCGGCTGCGACCAAATCGAAAGAAGCAACGGCGATTCGAAGAGCGAGCAAACTCAACGAAGCAGCGACCGAGCTCGCGAAGTTGCATTCAGAGTCCGATGCCGCCGAGTCGGCATTGGAAACCGATCCTATGAATACGAAAGCGGCGGCGGTTGTCGGAAAGTATCGGTGCTTCGTGCTTGCTGATTGGGAAGCTGGGTTGCCGTTATTAGCGAAGGGCTCGGAGGCCATTCATCAAGCGGCGGTTAAAGAAGTCGCAGGTGGGAAGGCGGCTCTACAAGCGATCGCGATTGCAGATGCTTGGACCGATGCAGCGACTGGGTTGCCCGATGTCTTCCGCGCCGTTGTCCTCAAGCACGCGGACGATGCCTATGCCGCTGCCGAGCCTGCTGTCATGGGATTGGAGAAGACGCGGTTGGCCAAACGGCGCGAGGAGTTAGCCAAGTCTCTCAAGGCTATTGAGGTGCCAGTGTTGCTCGCAGCTCAGGTGAATGTGGCAAAGGCTCCGGTCATTGAGTCAGCCGCAATGAAGCTCGCGCCGGGCAAAGGCTCGACAGGCAAGCCGATCGAACCTGCGGTTTGGAAAGCGGGAAAGCTGCCAACGGGGTTAGCCAATTTGCAACCGGCACAGATCGCGATTGAAAGCGCGAAGTACGAAACCACGCGCGGGGTCTTTGATCTCACGGATCGCATGGGCAAGGCCGCACGGCTCGGAGCGGTTTATTTGTTATTACACAGCAAGACGATCCTGCCCAATGAGATGGCTGAGCAGGGCGTGCTCAAGTTGAAAATGCGGTTCAACAACAACCCCTTCAACGAAACCATTCGCGAAGGCAGTTCATGGGGAGTCGGTCCCGTTTACAGGCCACTCACGAACGACAGGCTATCCGTCAGCTATGCCTTCTATGGAGCGGGGATTCTGGGTGAGCCCACATTCTTGGATCTGACCGATCACTTGAATGGACTCATTAAAGACAACGGCTTGCACGTCTCAGCGGCCGATGCGATCGCGGGCATCAATGATCCAGCGCCCGGCGCGACGAAGATTCTCTTCATGGCTTACTCGTATCAGCAGAAGGCCAACTCGATGGCCATCGATCCCGTGAGCGGCCTCATCAACATTGGCAAACCGGGGGCCGAGGCTTCCTCAAAGCCGATGCCTACAACAACGCCGACCACTAAGAAGCCACCGACTCCGGCAGCAACGAAAGCCAAACTGAAGATGGCTGCCGATGCCGGCAAGATTCCGATCAAGAAGATCACGCCCTACGCGACGGGTAAAACTCCGTCGGTCATTGAAGTGCTCGAAGCGACGTATGGTGAGGGCAATAACCGCGTCGATCTCACAAGCCGAGTGCAAGCTTCTGTCGCGAAGAGTGGCTATCTCGTTGTCGCTCCAATGCGGCAATGGTGGCTGTCTGAGGACGCCAACTACGGGCCGCTCACGTTGCGCTTCAAAGTCGATGGCGTGTTGCATCTTGAGCAAGTGCGGCCTTCGTCGATGATTGCCATTGATGGTCGCAAGCCGATTCCGAAAGTAGGCGACGAGTCAAAAATCCTCGAAGCCTTCTATGGCGGCGGGATCCT
Source organism: Planctomycetaceae bacterium (assembly GCA_900299185.1). Classification (GTDB taxonomy): domain Bacteria; phylum Planctomycetota; class Planctomycetia; order Planctomycetales; family Planctomycetaceae; genus AM-0621. Next base: position 4,585 of record OMIV01000054.1, on the reverse strand, counting down.
CGGTGAGCCCACTTGGTTCGATGTCACCGACCGTGTGATCGGTTCGATGGTCGACGGGAAGATCATGAAGGACTTGAAGTCGCTGTTTGACGACGTCCCATTGAGGCCCGGTCCGGCGCGATTGCTCGTGAAGTACGCGCGGTCCGGCGACGTTCATTGGGCGAGTTGGGATCTTGATCGAGCGGTCACATTCGGAGATCCGCGCGACATCCCCTTGGTCCAGCCACTACCGATGATGAATCACACCAACACCGGCCTTGAGCTGATTGATGCCAATGTGTGGTACTACGGTGGCAACGGCTTGCTGGGTCGTCCTGCCTATCGAGATCTCACAGATAAGACGAAAGCGGGAGTCGACAATGGCCGCTTGATGTTCGTCGTGTCGAAGCACCTGCATTCCGACTTTACGAACGCATCAAACCCAATCCGTTTCGCGCTGCGTTACCGCATCAATGGCCGACTGATCGAAGGAGACTTCGACGACGACTCCATCATCTGCATCGAAACAAAGCCGACTCCTGAAGTCGCAAAGCAACCCGGAGTGCAGATCGTCGATGCTCGCTACGGCACGGGCTTCCTCACCGATTCCACGTGGGCCAACGTCAAGCCGCACGTCGACAACATCGTGCAAGGCCGCCCTTACACAAACACCGTGTTTGAGGTGATGAAAGGCATGGCCGATCCACTCCCAACTCTGTTCCCCAAACATCTAGTCGTGATCTATCGCCAAGACGGCCAATTACGCCTCTCGGGAGGAATTCAGAACCAAGGCTCAATCGCTGTCGGAACGAAGTGAGTCGTTGAGTTGCCCGCGTAGCGAGGTCTGCAATCTGTAGGGTGGGACAAGCTCGCGACGCATCGGTGTGCTGTCGCGAGCAAGCTTGCTCTGCATCGGCAGTCGAAGTGTTGATCCAACGAAAGTTCGCGAGCACCGGCCCACCAGCGGAAGCTCGCTTATCACATCCCACTTAAAGATGAGATTCGCAAACGTCGTCCCTTACCCTTGAGTTGGGCCGAAGTTTCAAAAGCATTATCCACTCAGTCGCTTCAACAAACTTGTCAAACGGAGGATGCTCATCATGTCGCTGCGTCGGTCTGCGTTGTGTGTGTTGCTGGCTTTGAGTTGCTTCGCTGCGAGTCCGCTCGTTGCGACGAGCGATGCTGCGGAGCCCGTGACGAAGGTCGAACGGCAGCCGCTGATCTCGGCGACTGAGCGGCTCATCGAAGCGCTGACGTATGTCGGGGCTCCGCTCACTCAGCAGGAGCTCGATGCCATCAAAGCGGCGACGATGGAGAAGCAAGATGTCGATGCCGTGCTTGGCATTCAGAAGGTGCTGGATGCGCATTGTCTCGCCTTCATTCACATCAATCCTGAGAGCCGCGTGAAGCTCGAAGAGGGGCCGGTCAAGAAGGAGCTGATGCAGCAAGGCTGGACGACGTTCTTGGTCAAAGTCGCGAACGAAGCCGGAGTCACAGCGCCGCTGCAACCCGATAGCCCCAACATCGCTCCGCTCTATCAACGCGGTAAGGGAGCACGGCAGAAGCCGAAGACCGATGAGAAGCTTGTTGATCCCGAAGATGTGCCGGCGCGGTTCCTGGATTGCATCGTCTATGAAGGACAGCCGCTGAAGAAGACGTTGTCGGGGCTCGCGCTCGAGTACCGCATCGTGCAGCTTTACTCGCGCGACGTCGGTCGGCGCGAAGCGAAGATCGGCTTTCATGTCGGCACCGGCACGCAAGACATCGGCTTTCGCAACGTCATCCCTATCCTCTTCAACTGCGTGCCTGCCGTTGAAGTCGTTCTCGATGTGAAAGACACCGACGGCTCGCCGACAACCGCTGCGTTCGTCATTCGCGATGACAAAGGCCGCGTCTATCCGAACCCTGCGCGGCGACTCGCTCCCGACTTCTTCTTCCACAATCAGGTCTATCGAGCCGACGGTGAGAGCGTGCATCTCCCGCCCGGCGATTACTCGGTCGAGATCTCGCGCGGGCCCGAGTACCTCACAACAACGCATGCACTCAAAGTTACAAGCGGTGCAGTCAGTCAGAAGGCGGCCTTTCCGCTCAAGCGATGGATTCAGCCGACGAAGAGGAATTGGTTTTCCGGCGATCATCATGTGCATGCCGCCGGGTGTGCTCACTACGACAGCCCGACCGAAGGCGTCACTCCGGCGGACATGATGCGGCATATTCTCGGTGAGGATCTCAACGTCGGCTGCGTGCTCACTTGGGGCCCGTGCTGGTATCACCAAAAGCAATTCTTCGAAGGCAAGACGTCTGCGCTGTCGCGCCCGAGCTACCTGATGCGCTACGACATTGAGGTCTCCGGCTTCCCGTCGTCGCATGCGGGGCATCTCTGTTTGCTGCGGCTCAAAGAGGACGACTACCCGAACACGAAGAGCATCGAAGATTGGCCGAGCTGGACGTTGCCCGTCCTGAAGTGGGGCAAGGAGCAAGGCGGAGTCGTCGGCTACAGCCATAGCGGTTGGGGCCTCGCGTTGCCGGACTACGGCCCGAACGGCGAGCGCCTGCCCGCCGTCACGTACCCGCCGAAGCCCGGTCAGCAAGCGGGCCGAGCCGCCGACAAGTTGCCCGACTACGCGATGCCGCCTTTCGATGGCATCGGGGCGAACGAGTACATCGTCACGGTCGCGCACGACGTCTGCGACTTCATCTCGTCGGTCGATACGCCCGCCATTTGGGAGCTCAATATTTGGTATCACACCTTGAACTGCGGGCAGCGTGCCGTCATCAGCGGCGAGACCGACTTCCCCTGCATCTACGGAGACAAAGTCGGACTCGGGCGGGTGTATGTGAAATTACCCCCGAAGGAAGAGCTGACCTTCGACAACTGGATCCTCGGAGTGAAAGACGGTCGCACGTACTGCGGCGACGGACGCAGCCACTTGTTCGACTTCAAGGTCGACGATGTTGAACTCGGCACGAAGGGCTCGAATGGCAAACTGAGTCAGCTCAACCTCGCCGCTCCGCGCAAGGTCAAAGTGACGTGCGAGGCATCCGCGATGCTCGAACCTAAGCCGACTCCGGCAACGGAAGCGATCCGCAATCAACGCCTCGATCAAAAGCCCTACTGGCACATCGAGCGATGCCGCGTTGGCGCATCCCGCAAAGTTCCCGTCGAGCTGATCCTCAACGGCTACCCGATCGCGCGGAAAGAAATCGAAGCCGACGGCTCGCTGCAACAACTGAGCTTCGACGTCGAGATCCCGCACTCCAGTTGGCTAGCCGTTCGCATCCTGCCCTCCGCGCACACCAACCCGGTCTACGTGGAGGTCGGAGGCAAGCCCATCCGCGCGAGCAAGCGCAGCGCCGAATGGTGCATCAAAGCGGTTGAAACCTGCTGGGACAAAAAGAAGAACGCGATCCGCGCCTCTGAACGCGAAGCCGCCCAATCCGCCTACGACTTCGCCAAAGCAGCGTATCAAAAGGCGCTGAGCGAATCGGTCGCTGAGTAGAACGAAGTCGTTCCATTAACGGTCTTCACCAGTCAGTATTTTTCGAACCAACCCATTTCAAAAGAGACGGCTGCACTCGAAGGGAGAGACATCCATGTCGGTGACGGTTGAGTGCCACAAATGTGGGCAAACATTTGCGTTTAGCGACCAGAACGTCGGAAGGCAGTTCAAGTGCCGCGAATGCGGAACTCAATTGGTCGTATCACAAGAACGCCGTCGCAAGAAGCCCCAAGACAATTTCGAAGAGGATTCGGATGCCTCTGGAAGCTCAACCCGATCTCGAAGGCGAAATCGAAAGGCGAAGGAGAGTAAGCCGTTTCCAATCATTAAAGTCGTAATCGCAGGACTGGCAGTAATCGTCTTGGTCGGTGCCAGTGTCACCATTTGGAAACGATCGAAGGATCCATTTCTCGCTGATACTCAGGTGGCTGAGCCTCAGAAGACTGTGCCAACACCCGATGTTGCCAACCAACCAGCCCCAAGTATTGGGAACGCCCCGCCTGCGGTTGCCGAGCAGAAGCTGACTTCGAATGTGCCCGTTGAAGGTGATGCTCCGTTCCATGTTCCAGCAGCCTACGCCGACTGGAAGAAAGTTGTTGTTGTTCCTGGACTATGCGAAGCGCTTATGCCTCCGCTGAATCTTGAAGTTAAGGATATGCAGCCAGGTGTGAAGCGGTATTTGGTTAAAGATGGAGACTTCAAGACTGTCATCGCGCATTATGATTTCAAGCTGAGTGGGATGACGCGTGACTTGTTCTCTCAGGTCATGTCGACGGCGCCGAGCAACACTTCTTTGACCGGCTCCACAGATCTCTCATTTGCTGGAATATTTCCTTGCTACTATCGCTCATTTGAGGGCTCCGTGAATGGTGCTCCCGGCTACGTGCGTCAGGCAGTTCTTCGAAGAGGGATCGTTGTTGGCGAACATGGATTTGATGTGACCGTACTACGGTTACCATCTAAGGGTTTCGATTTAGAGACTCGCTTTTTTCGGCTCATCGCAAAACCGTGGGGGTAACTGGTATCAGCCGACGAGTCTGACTTTGGTGGTGTGAAGTGTTTCGATTCTCAGGATGAAGTGATTGCGGTTGCGGTAGCCGTAAGCT
>OMIV01000053.1 GCA_900299185.1 Planctomycetaceae bacterium | reverse complement strand
GAGAGGGGTCGGGGGTGAGGGGCAACAAGGGACAGATTCCGTTTGCTGCTGAGCCTCGCCTTTTGGAGCATGTCCGATGGGAAATTCTCTTCCTCGCGTATTGGGCGTCATCGAAAGAGAGTGCCCCCAGTGTTGCGCGACACGGGATTGAATCCCATGCGACTCAGACACGCACCCCACTTTAGGCCGCTGGTATCAGTCATCAAACGAGTGCGAGCCATCGTCGCTTCAGGGATGGCACGCACTCACTGGCGCTTCGGGCTTGTAACGAGAAGTGTTCTTCGCCTGCTCTTTCGAAAGTTTTGAAACTCGCCAGCCATGTCATGAGTATGATTCGCCGCGATGACGGCGGCGGGTTCCTTGAGCTACAAGCCGCCTCGCAGCGACAGAATTCCGATGCCATTTCGATTCATCACGACGCCACTGTGAGAACAGACCTATGACTCAGCCCATCCGAAAACACCTTGCTACGAAGCTCTTCGTTGCCACCGTTACCTTGGCAGCAGCAGGTTCATGGGTCTTGCAATCGACAGCACAAGACGGCGGTCTGCGAGCTGCGTTTGAACGCTATGACAAGAACAAGGACGGCAAAGTCACCGCCGAGGAACTCGGACAACCAGTGCTCTTCAAAGCTCTGGATGGCAACAACGACGGCAGCATCACATGGGAGGAAGCTCGCGAACGCTTCCCGAAGTTGAAGCAGTTGCAGCCGCAGCCCGACCCGATCTCTTCCAATAAGAAACCCGCCGACAATGCGCCCGTCGTTGAAGTGAAGCGCGGCCCCAAGATCCTGCCTGCGGCGACTGAAGGTGTGGGCCGCTTCGTCCCGGATCTCGAATTCAAAGACGTCAACGGTCAGTCGCATCGACTGTCAGAGTTCAAGAATCAGCAAGCAATTGTCATCGCGGTGACCAGTACCAGTTGCCCGCTCAGCAAGAAGTACCTGCCGACGTTGGCGCGGCTGGAAGCTCAGTACCGCGATCGCTCGGTGGCCTTCGTCTATGTGAACCCCACGGAAACCGACAAGCTCGCCGACATTCAAGCCGCGATTACAGACAACGGATTGAAAGGCACGTACTCGCATGACGGTGCGAGTGCTCTGCTTGCAAGTCTCGGCGCGAAAACGACGACCGAGTGTTTCGTGCTCGATGCTTCGCGCACGCTGACTTATCGAGGCGCCGTCGACGATCAGTACGGCATCGGCTACGCGGTTGAAGCTCCTCGTCAGAACTATTTGGCGAAGGCGATCGACGCCACGCTCAAGAAGCAGTTGCCGGAAGTCGCAGCGACGACAGCGCCCGGTTGCGAACTTGATCTTCCCGAAGCCGCGAAGCCCACGACGGTCACTTATCACGCTCAGATCGCTCGCATCCTCAGCACGCACTGCATCGAGTGTCATCGCGATGGCGGCGTCGCTCCGTTCTCGCTGACGTCATCTGATGATGTGATCGCGCACGCTCCCATGATTCGACAAGTGGTCGAACGAGGCATCATGCCTCCGTGGTTTGCAGCCAAGCCCGAGGCCGGCCAGCCCAGCCATTGGATCAATGATCGTTCTGTGCCCGAGGCAGATAAGGCGGCCTTACTGTCGTGGCTGTCGAGCGATCGCCCACTCGGCAATCCAACCGATGCGCCGCCCGCTCGCGACTTCTCGTCGGGTTGGATGATTGGCAAGCCGGACGCCGTCTATCAGTTCGCCAAGCCTGTCCCGATCAAGGCCACGGGAGTGATGTCCTATCAGCACGTGGTCATCGACACGGAACTCACTGAAGACAAGTGGGTGCAAGCCATCGAGATTCAACCAGGCGTGCGCGAGGTCGTGCATCATGTGCTCGTCTTCCTGCAAGTGGGTGATCGACGTGGCGACGACGCAGACGAAGAAGGTCGAGGCGGCTTCTGGGCGGCGTATGTGCCCGGCAACAGCTATCGCATCTTTGGTGATGGCTACGGCAAGCGTTTGCCTAAGGGAGCGAAGCTGCGATTCCAGATGCACTACACGCCCAACGGTAAAGCTGTGGAAGACGCCACGAAGATCGGCGTGGTCTTTGCCAAAGAACCACCTCGTCAAGAAGTCAAAGTCGCGGGCATTGTGAACGCTCGATTGAGCATTCCGCCGGGGGCTGACAACCATCGAGAAGAAGCCACGCTCCGTCTGCCCTTCGATGTCGAGATCTTGGGCTTCATGCCTCACATGCATCTGCGTGGCAAAGCCTGTCGTTACGAAGTGGGGACAGACGAAGCCAACGCTCGCATGCTGCTAGACATCCCGCGTTACGACTTCAATTGGCAGTTAGTCTATCGCCCCACGGAACCAATCGCATTGAGCCAAGGTCAGACCATGCGTTTCACCGCTTGGTACGACAACAGCAAGAACAATCCTGCTAACCCCGATCCCACCAAAACCGTGCGCTGGGGCAATCAAACCTTCGACGAGATGCACCTGGGCTACATCGAATACGTGCAACCGGGCATGGCCCCAGGTGAGTCCGACAACCTACGCCGCGCAGCTCTCGGCAATCGACTGGGCGACGCTGTCTTTGAGTCGGTCGACGCCAACAAAGACGGCTTCCTGACTCGCGACGAACTCACCGCAGTGAAGGACAAGTACCCGAAGCTCAAAGAGAATCCAAAGCTGATCGACATCATGTTCGAGCGACTCGACGCCGACACCAACGGCAAGCTCGACAAGGTTGAATTGCGAAAGCTCCGCGAGGTCATCAGCCCATAACGGCGTCATCGCGACTGAGAGAAGACTGCGGCGAGTCCTGGCGTTTGAGCGGTTTCAAACCTCTGCGTTCTCCGCTCCTCAGTGGTGAAAGAATTCTTACCGCCGAAAAGTGGAGAACGCAGAGTTGATGACCGAACCGTCGACGTCCACGGCTTTATGATCGCAACGACCGGACTCAAATTGGGCGAGTTGAAAGCCGGTACTTCGAGCTTGTCTTTGCAACCCATCAGCCGTTGCCGCACTTAGTTCGATAGCGGATCGCCTTCATGAACATGACTAGGCCGTGTGGACATTAGAGAGGAGTATGGGATAGAGGTCGGTTTTCCACTCCTGCCACGGAAGGCTCAACATGTTGTCTCGCCACGCGATTTCGGATGTCGACTGGTTTCTTATCG
>OMIV01000052.1 GCA_900299185.1 Planctomycetaceae bacterium | reverse complement strand
CTTCTGATCGCACCAATTGACGATGTCGTGCGAGCCCGCCGTCAGTGGCCGAGTCAGCCAGCGCGTGCCGCCGATCAAGCTGAGCGACTCTGAGCGCTCGGTCGTTCGAGCCCAGCGTTTGTCGGTTGTCTGTGTAACAACTCGTACCTCAAGCCCGCGTGTTTTGAGGAATGCTTTGAGCGACTCCGTCCTCAGCAGCCTCTTCGAAAGTTCGAGCGCGTCCGCGCTCCAATGCTCCTTATCAAACTGCAACTCGCCATTGGGAGCCGCCCGAGGCAGCTCGGGCACGAGCACACGCAGCACGTTGTTGAAGCCATTGTAAGGCCGCTCGTAGTACGACTGCCGACCGAGTGCCGATCTCTTGAAGAGGTAGCTATTGCCCCGACCGTTCATCGAGAGATCATCAAAGTCGGCTCCATCCTGCAAGGCGACGACGCCGCGATACATCTCGCCGCCGCGCGCCCCGAACGCCATCCGCACGCTCATCGGTGCGAGACCGTCCGAGTCCGAGAGAGATTCCCAAACGACCGACTCATCTCGCTCAGCAACGAGCATCTCTTGATTCTCGGCCTTGTTGATCTCGGACAGTTGCTGCAACTTGTCGATCTCTTCAACAGGACTATCAGTGCTTTGCTTGAGATCGAACTCTCCCGCATCGTGCCGAGCAGCGACCTCAAACAAAGCATCGCTATCGCCATCGAGCGCGAGGACCGTCGAGTCCGACATATTGGGAACTTCCCGTCGCGAGAACTCATCTTCAACGCCGCCGAGTCCTCCTCCCATACCTCCGGCGAACCCCGCGCTGCCTAAGAACAATCCTTGAGACTGGAAGTCCTCGTCCAACAAGGTGCTATAGTAAGGGCTGACATTGATTTGATACTGCGGCAACCGGCGTTGAATCTGCGGATCGCGGCCGAGCGTCGCGAGCTGCTTCAGCACCGAACGTCGCAAGCCTTCGCGCCACGCTCGTTCCGCCGCCATGTATTGCTGCCGCAGTTCGTACTTCGCGTTGTCGCGACCATCCGCAAAGAACCGCTCACCGTCGCGCATCTCGTAGCGACGCTTCACTCCGAAGCGTTCTCGATCCGCATCGGTCTCCAGCACGAGCAACGACGTGAAAGGAGTGATGATGTGAAATTCTTCTGACAGCCGAATGATCTCGTCTTGAATGGCCTTGCTGCGTCCCTGACTGAGAAGCTGATCGAGATGCAGCCGCGCCCAAAGTCGCGGAATGAATGAGTTCCCTTCTTCGGCCTCGGCAAAGTTTGTCTTCGCGACGAACCGAACGGTTTCATTCCCGCGTTTGCCGGTAACGACAACTTCAAGCGGCATAGTCGGCTTTCGCTCCGCGAAAGCGCGCTCTTTCCCGCTCGCAACGCTGCGACCGTCCGCCGTTTGAGTTGCCGCCGCACCGTGCTTTCGCGGAGCGAAAGCCGACACTAAGTACCGAGCCAGCACCATCTGCTGAGTCCCCGCCGCGAGGTTCGGCAGCTTCGCCGGATAGACCGCCGCAACGGGCACGCCTCGGAACTCGACTTGAACATCGCGCAGTCCCGGCTGAGTGACTTCATTGAGCAGCTCAAGCGCGACCTTCTGCGGAGTCATCTCGCCGCTGATCGCTCTAACCGACCCGCCCTGCGCCGCAATCGTCTTGAGTGAAGTGGCATCAACGGTGTTGCCGACCGACACCGCATGCAGCGTCGCCTCGCTCTTCTTATTCCCTTTCGTTCCGTCGGTCCCCTTCGTCCCACTCTTCAACCCACTGGCCGTCACGATCCCATCGCCGACATACACAACCTGCGTTCCGCCACTCGCCTTCGCCCGAGCCGCCACCACCGCGCGATCAAGATCCGTCCAACCGAGCGACCCGCGCTCGCTCAAGAACTTGCGAGCCGCCTCAGTATTCGCCGCCGTTGCCGGGACGGACTTCTCGGATGCGAACGCCCAAACGCAGTTCACATCGCAGCCCGCGAGATTGAATCGGTCTTTCTCACCGAGCGCCGACAACAACGCCGCGACAAAGTCCGCTTGCTGAGCCCGCTTGCTCTTATCCATTGACCCCGACGTATCGCACAGCAGCAGCACTTCGGCCGGAGCCCCATTCGGCAAGACCTCGCGTTGCCAATCTCCGTCGCTGCCCGGCGGCGTTACTTGCACGAGCAAGTACCCATCATCGCCGCGTTGATGCGGCACAACGATCACATCGTTCTGCTTCGCCGCGACTGAGCACACGACTTCGAAATCGCGCTGCGGCACATGCTCGCGAGCACTGAACCGCACTTGCCCCGAATGCTTTGTGAGTTGCTTTTGCACGTCATGCGTCGGGCACTCGATGCCATTCAGCGGCAGCGCCGAATTGACGAGCACGTCAATCGACAGCTCGCGCACCGGATGCAGCTTCAAGAGATCGCTTTGCAATCCATAGCTGTAGCGATACTTACCCCCGCGCAGCGGCAGCACTTGCGTGTAGACGATCTTGATCCGCTTCTCGGAATGCGGCTCGATCGGGAAGACGCGCGCTTTGAAAAGATTCCCCGCCGTCCATTCGAGCAATCCCGGATCGCGCCGCTCGCGCAGGATCGTCTCATAGATCTCGCGGGCTCGTTGCTTCTCGACGATGTCCGCTTCAACGAGGTCATTGCCGATCCACATTCCGAACCCCGAGATCGACGCATCGCTCGGCAGCGGGAAGTGAAAGACTCCTTCCAGCCGCATGCCGGTGTGATTCACGAAGGACTCTTCGATCGTTGTGCGAGCAATCTGATCGCGGATCTCCACATTGACCTTGTGATAGCCGACGGTCAGCGGCTCATTGCGACCATCGACGTTGCAGATCAACGCCCCGAGCTTCTCGCCGACCGTCGCGCCCTCAAACCCCGTCAGCCAAGCGGGCGTCTGCTGCAGCTCGATGAGCTTCTCGTCACGAGTCACGCGATAGACCACTCGCTTCGGCACGATCGTCTTGATGCGTTCTTCATTCGCCGAGACCGCCGGCCACTTCACAACATCCTTCGGCCCACGCAACACAAACCCGCGTTCAATCACCAGCGGCACCACAACCTGCACTTCACCGCCAAGTATCCGCGCCTCATTCGGCGAGACGACCTCCAGTAACGAACCCGGCCCGAGCGTCAGTTGCACTTCCGAAGTCAGCGTGATGCGCACTGCATGCGGCCCACGCAAATCGGTCCTGATCGAGTCCCCCGGCTTGAGCAGCACTTCCTGACAGACCGGAGTCCAGCGGTCATGCAGAGTCGGCCTGAGCGTCACAACGCCCTGCGTGTCAGAAATCTTACCGATCCGCCCATCCTGGCTGAGCGACTTCGCGACAACGAACTGCTCCTCATTGACCGGCGCATTGAGCGCGAGCAACCTGACATCCGCAATCGGAGCCTGCCGCTCAACGCGTCCCGCCGGCCAGACCGTGAGCGACCGCACTTTGCGCGACCGAGTCTCGACGACCGCTTCAATGCGAACATCGCCCGCAACATCTCCGCCGACATTGGCTGCGACGGTCGCTTCATAGAACGAGCACGGCACGCCCTCGACCTCGTCCTGCTTCACCGGCATCGCCCGCACAAGCTCGCGCCGATCGCTGACATGCACGCCGAGCAAATTGAGCAACCCAATCCGCTGGCTGGTTCCCCCAGTCTCCCCGTCGCTTCCTCTCCGCGTCGTCCCGTGCACAGCAACCGGTTCCAATCGCGCCGTGTTGTCGTCTTCATCGACGCGCCACAACCGAGTCCCATCCAGCACGCGATAATGAGCCTCATCAACTTGCCAGCGAGCCTTACCGGGCTGCTTCACAACGATCTCTTGCAGAGCGCCTTCCAGCCGAGCCTCGATGCGGAGTGAGTCCGCCGACGCCACATCATCCAGCACGCTCGCCAGCGCCATCGGCGAAACAACCGAGTTCGCTTGCTGAGTCATCCACAGAGAAACCGCGGCCACTCCCAGCACGACCGCCAACACAAGAGTGCTCCACAAGGAACTTCGCGACGGCGGTTCATTCGCCATTCGAGTGAGCGTGACCGGAGCGACGCGCTGCACTGCGGGAGTCGATGTAATTTCGGCAACATCTTCCATAGCCGGCTCAGCGAAAGCCTTCGCCAAAAGTCCATCGGAAGCCGAATAGTCTTTACCCCCATTCGGCTCCTCGGTCCCCTGCGTCCCCTTCCCATCGATCCCAGCAACGCGTTGCGTCTCAACCGCATCCGGCAGCGATCCTCCAGCGAGTTCCGCCATCAGCCGATCGCGCATGCGATCCAGCGCCCCGGCATCGACCGCCGCCGCATCATCCTCAAGCACCCGCAGCATCCCCGCGAGTTTTGCGTCTTCGTCATGAGTCGAGTTATGAGTCATGTCTCACTCCCAAAATCAGCCCGTCGAATACGGGATCGGGTCTACGGTCGCCCTACGCGGAGAGCCTGTCATCAAAATCTGTGGCGTCGATTTTCAACCTGCGAAACTGCTACGAAACAGGCATATCAAAAAGCCTGCCCCACGAATTGATCACAGCCTCGGAGCGAAAGGCGACCACAACAAACAATCCCTCAGCCTTCGCCCGTCAGTCGTTCAAACGTCGTCTTGAACTCGCGTCTTGCCCGAGCGAGCCGCGAGCGAACCGCTTCATACGACTCGCCAAGTTCGAGCGCGATGTCTTCAATCGCTTGCTCATCGAGATACTTCGCGACGAGCACCGTGGCGTAATCATCCGGCAGCGCACTGAGCGTCGCGCGAATGAGCAGCGAGAGTTCGCGTCGTTCGAACCACTCGTCTGTCGGAGCCGAGTCATCAAACACGCGAGCTCCATACAAGACCTCGCGCGGCAAGCCGACCAGCACCTCACGCAGCCGCTGATCTTGCCCGTGCTTCCGCCACGACAAGGCAGCCTGCCGATGCGCGATCACGGCCAGCCAACTCCACAGTGATCCGCGTTCGGCATCGAACTGTCCTGCCGAGCGAACTGCTGCCAGAAAAGTTTCCTGCACAACATCCGCGACCCACTGCGGCTCGCTGCCCAACATTCTCGCCGCCAAACGCCAGACCCGCTCGGCAAAGCGGTCGTAAAGCTGAGCCCACGCTTCTCGCTGGCCGCGCTTCAGACCATCGACCAGCGAGCGGTCTTCGAGACTCAGCTCAGGCGTTAAGGGTGCTCGGGAAAGCAGGCTTGAAGGCACGGCTTCCTGTTCGATTTCGACCACCATAAATGAACCCTATCAAGTCCCCGACCACAGCCGGGCCAATGCAGCTAACACCGCGGAGTGCATTTCACACCCCATTGATTTGCGCGACACCTCAGCACGGAGTCGCGATTTTGGAAAATCTTGGCGAGTGCCTCACAAGACTCCGCTCAGCACATCAGTCGCAACGTGCGTGTTTCTTATTGAAGCCGCCTAAGAAACGCCGCTCTATGCCGTCGTTCTCTCCAAGCATGAGCTAAGAAAAATGAGGACCGACGTTGCACTTGCACAAGTGATTCCGAATGGCTGCTGTAATTTCGAGTTCTCGGGTGGCCACGACCGGGGACCTTCTGACAGAATCCCGCCGCGCACTGCCGCAGAGTTCCATTGCCCGCCTCTGCCGTCCACGCACGGCCGTTTGTTTATTCACATCGACTATTCCGCCTCGCAGTTTCGCCGCTTGATAGGAGCGAACTCACATGTCCGCACCCCGCCGCGGTCAGCCCGCTAAGACTCACTCCAAAGCTCAGCCGACCAAAGTCCGCAAATGCAAATTCCTCTTCGTGCTCGGTTCGGGTTTCGACCCAGCGGACAGCGCCGCCGAGCTATCTGCGGACTATCAACAAGCTGCCGGCAAGGGCTTTGATTTCTCGCTGGCTCGCCCAGTGGTCAAAGCCGCCAAAGCCTGGAAGAAAAATGACAAGCTCGGCTTCAAGCTGAATGTCACCACCTTCATTAGCGACTGGTTCGCCGAGCACGACATGCCGTTCGATGAGGAACGCATCGTGTTGCGAGACTACACAGACGGCGCCGGCCACATGTTCGCGGTCGCGGGTTACTTTCCTCGCAGCGAAAGTTCGACAGACCATAAGCCAACCAAGCATCAAGACGATTCATCCCACGCCGATGAGTTCGAAGACTCGATGGCCGAAGCTCCCGAGCCGCACACGACTGAAGGTCAGGACGAGGTGGTCTTCGATGAAGCTCCCACGGGAGCCAAGCTGTATCTCGAAAAGGGCATCGAGTTCCTGAAGGCTCAGCCCAAGAAACGACTGATCGTCATCGGAGCCTCGGTTGTCGCGTTGATTGTGCTGGCGGCAGTCGGCCCCACGTTGGTCGCGAAGACTCGCGAGTTCATCGCCAGCTTGCCGACGGATACGCCATCG
>OMIV01000051.1 GCA_900299185.1 Planctomycetaceae bacterium | reverse complement strand
TAAGCCTTCGTCGGCAGCGTCAGATGTGTATAAGAGACAGCCATAGGACCAATGGGATGAATAAGTCAGCAGCGTTTTCATTCGTCCCATCGGCCCCAATCGTCCCATTCCTGTAATCGCAGTTACTCAGCGAACTGCTCGGGGACCAACAGCTTCTTCATCTCAGGTGTGTCGCGGTTCTCGGGAGTGGCGACGTACTCGCCGGTCTTCACGCGGTCTTCGACGCCCGGCTCGTTCTTCAACTTCTTCAGCATGGTCTTCACTGCCTGATAGCCCATCGTGACGGGGTCTTGCAGGACGATGCCATCCACGCTGTCGTCGGCCAGTCCGGCCACGAGTGCTTCGTTCGGGTCAAAGGCCACGAATTTCACTTTGCCAGCCAAGCCCAATTCCTTGAGTGCCTTTTGGACTCCCGCTGCATTGGGTTCGCAGACTGCGAAGATGCCGTTGATCTCGTCTTTGTATTTGTTGAGCACGTCGAGCGCGTTCTTCAGCGAGTCCTCGGGAGTTGTTCCGGCGTATTGATCGGACGACAGCACCTTGATGCCGGGAAACTCTTTGCCGAGTGCTTCGAGGAATCCATCTTCACGTTGAGTCGTGCTCTCGCTGCCCGCCTTGTAACGCAGCATCACGACATTGCCTTTGCCACCGAGTAATTCGCCCATGCGCTTCGCGGCCAAGATGCCACCGTTGCGATTGTCGGTCGCGACATACGAAACGACGTTCGACACATCATCCAAACCACTGTCGAAGATGACGACTGGAATGCCAGCTTCTTTAGCTTGAGCAACACTCGGGACCAGTGCTTGTGAATCGAGCGGAGCCAAGACGATGCCATTCACCTTCTTGGTGATGAAGTCTTGCACGACTGTGATTTGGCCATCGCCATCGCTCTCTTGAAGAGGCCCCTTCCAAAGGATCTCGACGTTGCCATGTTCCTTCGCCGCGTTGACCGCTCCAGCATGCACCGACTTCCAAAACTCGTGAGTCGTGCCTTTCGGAATCACAGCTAACCGGATGGTGCTGCCGCTCTCGCTGCTGCCTGGAGCCGTTTGTCCTGCGGCATTTGATCCCGCCGGTTTGTCACTCGATCCCGAGCATCCAACTAATGCCAACAACGCACCCCAAACTGCAAACGAACGCAACATCAGCGAGGCTCCTAGTAGATCGAGAAGATGAAGACCGCAGACCAATCACCAGCTTGAGTTCATGCAGGTGATTGAACCGCGTTGGGCTGACTCTAGTGGTGGCCAATCTGCCAATGAAGCGAGTCGACGCTCTGCACGGATCGGCATATCGTGCGGCCTTCTCGAATTAAGAGCTTCTGAACTTCCGTCTGAAGGAATCGACTTCATGGCGAGATACATCTCGTTGGGCATCTTGGCCCTGTTGATCTCTGTGCTGGGCCTGACCTTCTATCAGGTTTTCTCTCCGTTCTTTGTGCCGTTGTTCTTAGCGGGGCTGACTGCGTTTCTTGGGCAACCGATCTATCGCTATTTCCTGAGGCGTTGCAAAGACCGCAAACCTCTGGCGGCTGCACTGTCGACCGGTGCGATCCTGACCGGTGTCATGTTGCCGATTCTGGTGACGATCCTGCTCGCGGCACTGCAATTGGTTGTGCTGGCGTTCGGCAATAAGGACAGGTTCATAGACGCCATGAGCCGTGCTCGCATCAATGCGGTTGGCCAAGTCGAACTGGATGCGGCGGCAGTTGCTCCAGCTCCTCGAAAGGACTTGGTCTCGATGGGGACCGATCTCGTCGAGAAGGTCTGTGGCTCCGAATTGAGTTGGATCGAAACCGAGATCCTGCATTCGATCTCGACCGACGAAGCGGCTGATATCAAAGCTCAGCCAGCCTTGTTGAGAACTCATCGAGAGGCCTGGGTGCTCGAACAAATGCAGCGGTTGCAAGGCATGATGAAGCAGCTCCTGATGCAAACGATTGGCTTCATGGCTCGCGGTTTGGGCTATGCCGCCAACTTGGTCGCGGCAGTTGGAGCACTCATTATCGCCACGGTCGTTTATGCCATCGCTCTGTATTATTTCTTCCTGGATGGAGTCGAACTGTTGTCGGCTGCGGAAGCCTTAGTCCCGATGGATCCGACTCAGCAGCGAGCACTCATTCAACAGTTCGCTGCTTCCGTTCGTGCTGTTGTGATGGCGACGTTTTTGGCTGCGATCGGACAGGGCGTGGCGACGGCGATTGGCATCAAATTGGTAGGCATGGGGCCGTTCTTCTTGCTGCTGATTGCGTCGACGCTTTCGGCACTGGTTCCGATGGCCGGAACTTGGTTGGTTTGGTTTCCGATCGCGTGTTGGCTCGCCTTTAACGGGCGTTGGGGAGCTGCGTCGTTTCTGGCTGTTTACGGGATTGGGTTTGTCGGCATGCTCGACAACGTCATTCGTACCTACGTCCTTAAGAATGAGACCAAACTGCATCCACTCTTGGCTGTGGTGAGCGTGTTTGGTGGCATTCAAGTGATGGGACTATGGGGCGTGTTCTTAGGGCCGATTGTGGCTTGCTGTCTCCATTCCTTGTTGGAACTCTTCAATTCGGAAGTCCGGTCGTTGTCAGCTCCAGTCAGCCAACAACCGACTTCTTAGATACTGCGAGCTATCCTCTGAAGTTGGAGGATCGCTCACTCAGGTCCTGGGCGATTGGCCCATCCGCCTTCAAGCCTTGAGTGCTCGGTTGAGCGAGTCGCCGGGCGATGCGACTACGTAGATCAATCGCGCCGCGACCGAGATGAGCGACCTAAGTTCCCAGCCTTGAACTCGTTTCAGGTTGTAATGCTCGGCTAACAGCGCAAGCCGGAAGGTTTACAGTGAATGAGAAGCACTATTAGACTCTGATGGTCGCGTGAGGCTTGAGGTGTGACTGAAGTGGCTAAATAGGTTGACTTTGCGTTCGCTTCGGGCCGTGATCGCGACTCTCCGTTAAGGCGCAACAAACGCGAAGAATCTGCGGTTGGGAAGGCATTGTTCGGTCGACTTGGTTGGTCGGAGGGATGTCGCAGGCACCGTTCGTAGCCCAATCGTTCTGTTTTAGAACCACCGAAACCGCATCGTCGGGTTCACTCCAGCGAGGAAGTTGAGACCGAGCGATGACGAACGGAATCCCCCCTAACGGGAGCGTGTCGGCGGCCTGTATCACAGGAAAAGGAGTTGCTTACATGAAGTCGCTACGAAAGTTTCCCCTGCGTTGGAAGCACGGTTTGATCGCTCTTGGATTAGGAGCCGGCTTTGGAGTGGCGAGCATGTCACCCAGCTTCTTCTTGAGCGCTCAAGAAGCTCAACCTGCAGCGGTCGGTCTTCGAGGCATTTTGCCAGCCAATGCTCCCGCCGGTTTGCTGGAAGACGATTTCCTGACGCTCGGCGAGTCATGGGGAACATGGAGCAAGGGCGCGGCTGCGGCTGTTGCTGCGTTCTATGACAATGAAAAACTCGACGCTGCTGGGCAACGCGCCGCGCTGGGTGTGCTGAAGACCAAGCTCAGCACCATGGAGAAGGCCATTAACGATGTGGCGTACACCGCGATCTTCGACAAGTTGTCGACTCAATACGGACGACTGTCGCGACGGGTAATCATCGCTGAAGCGGCTCTCGATACTCTCGAAATCAATCCCGCAACCGCTCAGCAAGCACGCATTCAGGCTGCTCGTACTGAGGTCGCCGCTGCGGCAACTCAGTTGGATTCGTACCTCGGTACGATTGACGGCAGCCAACCGTGGTTCGATTACGCCAAGGTCGAAGTGCTGCGTAATTTCGGCACCAAGGAAGTCAGCGCCGATGTGTTGAACGTCGCGCAACAACGACTCTCAAATCCTGAGAAGCTGGAAGGTGAGCAACAACGAGCCTTCATCAAGCGAGCTGCTTTCCAGAACGTCCGCGAGAAGTTGGCGGCGTACCAAGAACTCGCCAACGCACCTGCACCAAAGGTGAATGTGGCTGCTCTGCGCGAGACGCTGGCCAAGATGGTCGAAGCTCTCGAACAGTTCGAAGAGACTCGTTCGTCAGTGGCTGCGGCTGCTGCGACCGAGCAGTTCTTGAAGATTCGCACATTGGCGGCTGATGGTGGCGAGCGTATGGGCGATGCAATGTCGTCCGCTTACTTCAATTACAACCTGCGCGTGATTGCCAGCGAAACGTTCTTGTCGAAGGTCGCCGCTGAAAGCCATGCAGAGACCGGCCCCGTTCGCGACTTTGTCCTCGGTGCCAACGTCAGTGGATCTCAAACAACCAACACCCGCGTGGGTATTGATGTCATGCCGAGCAATCGGGACATCGCCTTCGCGTTGACGCTCTCTGGTGTTTCGCAAACCAACACGGCTGGTGTGACCGATCAAGCAACGGTCTTCACCTCGGGCTATCACCAGTTCTGGGCGAAGAAGCCAGTGGCGTTCGACGGCGACAAGTTCACCACAGCTCCGGCCACGATTGACGTCCAAGCCAACAACACGACGACTGGTGCTCGCACAGGTTTGAGTGGTGTGCCGTTGCTCGGCGGAATTGTTGATAGCTACGCCGTCGACAAGGCTCGTGAGAAGCGCGGCGAGTCCGAAGCGATCGCAGCTCAGCGTTTGCGAGACAAGGTCTTGCCGCGACTCAACGAGGAAGCGGATGCCAAGTTCGCGACGTACTCACAGAAGCTGGACGCTGAATTCATCGCGAAGCTGAAGAAGAACAACCTCTTCCCATCAGCTCGCAGTTTCCGCTCGACTGACACCGACGTTTACGCCAGCACTCGGTTGATGCAGACCGGTGAAATCTCCGGCGACTCAACTCGGCTGCCAGCTCTCTCGGCAACTGGCGCTTCGGTGCATATGCACGAGACGCTGCTCAACAACTCGATCGATCGAATGAATTTGGGCGGTCGCAAATTCACCGAAGATGAACTCGCGAAAGAGATCCTCACGGGTCTGTCAGTGCTTTTCGGTCGTGAATTCAAAATCGGTGAGAAGCGCAGCGAAGCTGATAAGCCGGACAACACCAAGTTCGTGTTGCCTGCGAAGGATGCGTTCCGAGTTCGCTTCGAGAATGGCCAAGTCGTTCTCGTCATCCGCACTGGTCTCGAGCCAGAAGGTGGCGAAGCCGTCCCAACTCAAGAGATCACTGTACCAATCGCCGTGTCGCTTGATGCAGGTAAGGTGAAGCTCGAAGCCGGCCAAGTCACTGTGACTCCAGTTGAAGCTGTGACCAACCCGCTGACTCAGCGTGCTCGTAGTGCCGTGGTGACTTCGAAGATCCAGAAGTCACTGCCAACTCGAACCATCAATGCGTCATTCGACCTCAAGCACGATGACGGGACAGCAGCTCAAATCGCAATTCGCCAACTCAAGGCGAGCGGCGGATGGTTGAGCGTCGTCTTCGAGTAAGTCGCGACGCTGCTCAATCTTGATTGAACTGAAATTGGCCCGCGAAGAATCAACGTCTTCGCGGGCCACTTCGTTTCCAGAGGCGCAGGCTCGCTCTCTCGACATGCACTGTCGACGAACACAGATCTCACGCAGAGGCGCGGGGGACGCAGAGGAAAGACACGGACCAAGGCATTCCCTCTGCGTCCCC